>JAPORR010000024.1 GCA_026710105.1 Alphaproteobacteria bacterium | reverse complement strand
CGCTGCCCGGTCCCCGCGACCCGGACGCGTTCTTGTTTCCGCGCCATGCCCAAGGCCGGGGAATCTGGATTCTGACGAACTGCTGGCGGACGGCTTGCGCGGACACGAAGCTCGGCAGGCTGCGCCTGCACGACCTCCGCCACACCGCCGCCAGTCAGGCGGTGATGGCCGGCGAGAACCTGCCGCTGGTCGGAAAGCTGCTCGGGCACAGGCGGCACCGGACCACCGCAGGCTACGCCCATGTTGCCGACGACCACTTGGTCGAAGCGGCAGAAAAGGTTGGCAATACCATCGCTGCAGCGATGACAAATCGACCCCAACCAATGTGAGCATGTGTCATTCCTATCGGCGCACGAGAGATCGGCGAAGAACCCCTGAGCTCCCTGCAAAATCGCCTTTGTCGAACGGCGGCCTCACCGGTGACCTACGCCGGATTTACAGTTGGTCAGGCTCTTTCGGTAGAACTGCTCAATTTCGCTTTCAGGTAAAGCACTCAAATCGAGCTTCGCCAACTCCGACGCCATTTCCTTCAGTTGCGGCTGGACGCTCTCGAACATCGCAAGCCTCGCATTATGGCTTTCCGAACCCTGGCTCTTGAACAGCTTGTTGTAAGCGTACTCCAAGCATGGCCCGAATACATTGGTCATCAATTTCCGGTGGAGGTCGGCGGCCCTCCGCTCATGGTCTTTCAGCCCTGCAACGCGCTTCACGCCATTGCGCAGCAGGGCGATGCTGTTGATCCAGCCTTGGCGACCGTCGAGACTCACCAGATACCAGCGTTCAAGCTGGCTGTGCTCTATGCCTTCGACGCGGAATATCGTTCCGGCCTTCAGGCGCATTCCTCGTTCGCCCGGATAGGCTGAGCGGGCGATTAGCGGAACCTCATTCAGAGTCTCGTAGGATTCCCAAAGCCGCAGGTAATCGGCGCCCACGAAGGTCGATTTCTCCCGCACGGAGACCGTCAGCGGTGCGGCAACGGCAACCTCGTCGTCGCTCCCGCGCGCGCGTGCTTCGACTACGATGCGGTCCTCGATGCTTTCGATCTCGAACGCCATGTCAGGACCGAGCGGAGCCATCTTGTCCTGGAGCGCCAGCAGGTCTGCCTTCCATGCCTTGTCATCGACCGGAAGCAGCTTCGCGGCCCGCCATTGTGCCGCAAGACCACAATATCTGCCGTATCCTCTTGAGTAGGTGTCCGACTTGCCGGCCTCCGATTTCGCGCGATACAGCCGGTCCACAGTAACCGCGATTGTCTGCCTGTCGCCCAAGTCCGAATCGACGCTGACGGACAGCCCGCCATCTACCTTTCTCGCGTTGAGCTTGAACCTGGTCGCGACTATCCCGGTCGTTCTCAGGACAGGATCGTTGCGCTTGACGAACCGCACCGTGCTGCCGTCCCGGTACCAAGTCCAATCGGTGCCCCGCGCAAGAACGGACAGGGCGCTGGTTGCGCTGAGCTTCCAATAGAAGGTCCGGGCCTTGTCCTCCGGCAGAACATCCATGGGGCCGGCCTTCAACCCCCACTGTTTCACGATGTCGGCGGCGATTCGGCGTATCTGGACTTTGCCTCGGTACTCCAAATCGACGTCGACCGGATCTGGACACGAAAGCGCCTCGACGTTTACCGGCGGCAAGACAACGGTGGGCTCCGGCTTAGGTGTCGATTTGGCCGGTTCCGCCGGCTTGGTGGTACGCTGGGCTGTTTCCTTTGGCGCTTCTTCCTTTGGCGGCTCAGCTTGCGGCGTCTCGGCTTGCGGCGTTGCCGATGGTGTTTTCGGCGCTTCGGTATCGTCGCCGCCAACGATCAGCCCGAGGACCACGAGAGCGACCACGACCACGACAAAGGCCGCTGCGGCGCGGCCGACCCACTTCAGTATTGATGACATCGCGGATCCCGAAAATGTTCATCCTGTTCATGGCAGCTGCGATGGCCGGGCAGATCCCATTTCACAGTCCACGTCGCCACGCTCAGCACTGAGGCAGGGTCGGGTTTCGGGGTCGCCCTGTGGTATCTTGGGTTTACGACAGCCACAAGCGACCAAGGAGACAACCCCGATG
>JAPORR010000046.1 GCA_026710105.1 Alphaproteobacteria bacterium | reverse complement strand
CATTGGGGCAAAATGCGAACATAGGCAAGGCCTGAACATAAGAATGCCCATCAATCCCCATTATTAAGTCCCTTAGGTTTCAAGCGGCTGCAATTGCGGCGAGGTCGCGGAGCAGGCGTTCCGCACCGGCGATGCGGACGGGCTCCTTCTCCCAGCTTCGGCCGATGACGAGCTTGTGATCCGGCCGAAGCCGCACCGTGCCAGCCTGCTTACCGATATAGTCGATCAGGCCTTCCGGGTTCGCGAAATCGCCTCTGAAGGAGATCACAGCACCTTTCGGCCCGGCGTCGACTTTCTCGACCCCTGCCTCGCGGCACAACCGCTTGATACCGACGATCCTAAGCAGATTCTCGAGTTCATGCGGCACCGGCCCGAAGCGGTCGATGAGTTCTGCTGCGAAAGCGTCTGTCCGCTCTCGATCTTCTAGCGCCGCGATTCGCCGGTAGAGCGAGAGGCGCAGATTCAGATCTGCAACATAGCTTTCTGGGATCAAAACTGGCGCGCCAAGGCCGATCTGCGGCGTCCAGGCGTCATCTTCCTCCGTTTCCTCGGCACCCGACCGCGCTGCCGCTACAGCTTCCTCTAGCATATGCTGGTAAAGTTCGATGCCAACCTCGCGGATATGCCCGGACTGCTCGTCGCCCAGAAGGTTGCCGGCTCCCCTTATATCAAGATCGTAGCTTGCAAGCTGGAAACCGGCGCCGAGCGTGTCGAGCGTCTGCATAACGGCCAGGCGTTTCTCTGCCGCCCTGGTCAGCTTCCGGCCCTCGGGCAGAGTCAGATAGGCGTATGCGCGCTGCTTGGCGCGGCCGATACGGCCTCGCAACTGGTAAAGCTGGGCTAAGCCGAACATATCTGCCCGGTGGACGATCAGCGTGTTAGCTTCCGGAATGTCGAGGCCGGACTCGACGATATTGGTCGAAACCAGCACATCGACCTGTCCATCGTAAAACGCGCCAACCGCCTCCTCCAATACTGTTGCCGCCATGCCACCGTGGGCGACGCCGATGCGGATGTCTGGCATCATCGCTCTTAGCCGTGCCGTCACCTCCTGCAGGTCACGCACCCTCGGACAGACATAGAAGCAGCGCCCTCCCCGTAGCAGTTCGCGCCTGATCGCTTCCCGGACCACCAGCGCGTCGAAGGGGCCGACGAAAGTTCGCACCGCCAAACGGTCCACCGGCGGTGTCGCGATCAGGCTCATTTCCCGCACGCCCGACAGGGCAAGCTGAAGCGTGCGTGGGATCGGCGTGGCCGTCAGCGTCAGCACATGGACATTGCTGCGATATTGTTTGAGCCGCTCCTTGTGAGCGACACCGAAATGTTGCTCCTCGTCCACGATCACAAGGCCGATCCGCTTTATGCGGACAGAGTTCGCCAGAAGTGCATGGGTGCCGATAACGATATCGAGCTTGCCGTCCGCAAGCCGTTTCTTAACCTCGCGCACTTCCTTGCCGGACACCAGACGGGAAAGCTGATCGATCTCCACCGGCAAGCCCTGGAACCGTTCGACGAAGGTTCTGAAATGCTGGCGCACCAACAGTGTCGTCGGCGCCACGAGCGCAACCTGGAAGCCACTCATCGCGACCACAAACGCCGCCCGGAGCGCTACTTCGGTCTTGCCAAAGCCGACATCGCCGCAAACCAGCCGGTCCATCGGTCGACCGGCGGCGAGATCCTCCAGCACGTCCTCTATGGCTTGTAGCTGGTCGTTCGTCTCCGGGAAGGGAAAGCGCGCGGCAAACTCGTCATATAGCCCCGCGGGGGGATGCAACGCTTCCCCTGGCCGCAAGGTGCGCTTCGCCGCGACCTGGATCAGTTGTTCTGCAAGTTCGCGGATGCGCCGCTTCATTCGCGCCTTGCGCGCCTGCCAATGGACACCGCCGAGCCGATCCAGCACCGCAGTGCTGTCCGAAGCACCGTAACGCGACAACGTCTCGATAGTTTCCACCGGCACGAACAGCCGCCCGTCGCCTGCATACTGAATGCGCAGGCAATCATGCGGCGCGCCTGCGGCCGTTACCGTCTCCAGCCCTTCATAACGCCCGATGCCATGCTCCACATGCACGACAATGTCGCCCTCGGCAATTTCGGATAGTTCCTGAAGGAAGTCACGAGCCCGGCGCCGTGCCCGGCTGGAGAGGCGTTCGCCCAATATGTCCTGTTCGGTGACAATCGCGAGATCGGCGGTCTCGAAGCCGTTTTCGAGCGGCAGCACGGCGGTCGCGAGCCGGTCTGGCGGCAGCGCCTCCATCTCCGGTGCCGCCCCGACCGGCGTCGCCACAACACCCTGCTCGCTCAACAGCCCCGCCAACCGGTCCCGAGCCCCTTCGCTATAGGCTGCAAGCAGCACCCGCTGTCCTGCCGCGGCATGCGCTGCCAGGCGGTCGGCCACGGCGGCGTAGAGATTGATATCTGGCAGCGCCCGCGCCTCGGAGAAGCCCATCGTCGGTCGGCCGCCAGCATCTGGCCCATCGGGTACTGCCGCGGGCAGCAACATCACTGCCGGCCTGTCCTGAAGACACTCACACCAACCCGCCTTGTCGAGATAGAGTCGGTCCGGCGGCAGCGGCCGATACGGCGCTTCGCCCGTGGGTGGGTTGAGCCGCGCGGCGTAGTGGTCGGCAATCACCTCGAAGCGGATATCCCGTACCGTGCCCGCCTGCTCATCCTCGACTACCACGGCGTCCGGAAGGTAATCGGCGAGGGTTTCCAGCTCCTCATAGAAAAGCGGCAACCAGTGCTCGATCCCGGCGGCCCGGCGGCCCGCCGATACGGCTTGATAAAGCGCATCGTCAGCCGTGACCGCACCGAGTGCCGCCCGGTAGCCTTCCCGGAAGCGGGCAATGCTTTCCCCGGTCAGCACGACCTCGCTTGCTGGCACGAGATCAAAGCGCTTGAGTCGTTCGGTGCTGCGCTGATCGATGGGATTGAAGCGGCGGATTTCCTCGATCCCGTCGCCGAATAGGTCGATCCTGTAAGGCCCGATCTCGCCGGCTGGAAATAGGTCTATCAACCCACCCCGGACAGCATACTCGCCAGGCTCCATCACCATTTCAGCGCGGTGGTAACCATGCTGTTGGAGAAAGGCGAGCAAGGCTTCCATATCCAGAATGCCACCGGTCTCGCCGGAAAAGCGGCTACCTGTAAGCCCCGCCCGAGGCGGGACACGCTGGAGAAAGGCATTGGCGGTAGTCAGCAGTACATCCGGCCGCACCCCATCTGCCATCATCGCAAGCGTTGCGAGCCGCTCGGAGACAAGGTCGTTGCGAGGTGAGTTACGGTCGTATGGCAAGCAGTCCCAACTTGGGAACTTAAGAATCGTCAAATGTGGAGCAAAAAAGCTCAGGCACTCTGACATCCGCGTCATTTGCGCATCGTCACGCGCGATATGAACAATCGGGCCACTGCTTTCCGCCAGAGACGCCAATACACGCGCATCTTGCCCGGGCGGCACGCCGCCCAGGCGGATAAGCCCCACATGGTTGAGCAGCGGGATCATCTGGCCCTGGGGATCGAGGCAACAAGGCGCGCGACGACAGGGTTTTCAGGAGGCTCGGCCGCTCCAATCACCCAGTCCATGATCTCTAGGTCAGAGCAAGCTAGAAGTGCCTCGAAACTGGCGAGGCCCGCCTCGTCGAGACCGTCCAGATTGGTGTCTGCGAAGGGACCGAGCAGCAGGTCGACTTCTTTCGTACCCCTGTGCCAAGCTCGAAACCGCAGTCGCTTGCGCCGATATTCCAGATCATTATTCAACACTTCACTCCTTCGATCCGGCGGGTGATATAAATTGCCGGTCGAGGTATGTCAGCCACAGAGACGAGACATTGCGGCCGGAAGTCCTGTTTCCCCTGTTCCAGCCGGTCACGACGATCACGGGAGTCGGGCCGCGTATCGCCGGGCTGATTGGCAGGGTCGCAGGCCCGCGCAAGCTCGACCTTTGCCTGAAGCTACCGACGGGGCTCGTGGACCGACGCTTCGCGCCATCTGTCGCTGAAGCCCCTGACGGGCGCATCGCCACCTTCACCCTTCTCGTCGAGGAACACCAAGCCCCCCCGCATCGCAGCCGCCTGCCCTACAAGGTGCGCTGCCGGGACGAAACTGGGACTATCGACCTCGTTTTCTTCAATGCGCGTGCTGACTATCTGGCTTCGGCGCTGCCGGTCGGCGAGAAACGGGTCGTCAGTGGCCGTGTCGAGCGTTACCGCGCAACGCTGCAAATGATTCATCCAGACGTGATCGAACGGCCAGAGCGCTGGACGCTGACTATGGCGGTGGAGCCCGTCTATCCATCGACGCAGGGGCTCGGCCCCAGAATCTATCGCCGCGCAGTCAGCTACACATTGAATGAGGTCCCAGACCTCCCTGAATGGCAGTCGGCCTCGGTGTTAGTCCGCGAGGCATGGCCGGGCTGGCGGCAGGCCCTGCTGGCAGCACACTGTCCCGAAGACGCGGGCGGCGTGCTGGCCGCGCATCCGGCGCGGCGGCGCCTAGCCTATGACGAGTTGCTGGCGGGTCAGCTCGCCATGGCGCTGGTCCGTCACCACCAACGCCGCGGTACGGCTCGTCCCTACCGTCTCGGTGGTCCCGCCTATGAAGCAGTGGAGACGAATCTGCCCTTTGCTCTCACCGGAGCGCAGCGCCGCACGCTGGCAGAGATCGGTGGCGACCTCGCGTCCGGCAAACGCATGATGCGCTTGCTCCAGGGGGATGTCGGCAGCGGCAAAACAGTAGTCGCCGCGCTCGCGGCGGCAGCGGCGCATGATGCGGGTGGCCAAGCGGCGATCATGGCACCCACGGAGATCCTGGCACAACAGCATTTCGAGACCCTTTCCGCCATTTTGGCGCCTGCGGGGCTGGAAGTCGGCCTGCTGACCGGCCGGAGCCGCGCCGGCCCACGCCGTACGACGCTTGTAGCACTTGCTTCCGGCGCCCTGCCGGCCGTCGTCGGAACCCATGCGTTGTTCCAGGAGCGGATCGCCTTTGCTGATCTGCGTCTCGCTGTCATAGATGAGCAGCACCGCTTCGGCGTCGAACAGCGTTTGGCGCTCACTGACAAGGGGCAGGACGTTCATACGCTGGCAATGACGGCAACACCTATCCCCCGGACCTTGCTGATGACAACGTATGGTGACCTCGACACATCGCGCCTCGACGAGAAACCGCCTGGCCGCAAGTCGATCGAGACGCGGGTGCTGCGCATGGAGCAGCTCGACCGGATCGTCGAACGCATCCGCGCAGCAGCAGCAGACGGACGGCGCGCTTATTGGGTCTGCCCGCTGGTGGAAGAGAGCGACAAGACCGATGCCGCAGCGGCGGAGGCCCGTTTCGTCACGCTACAGCCAATCTTCGGCGACAGAATGGCTCTCATCCACGGGCGCATGACAGCTGACAGCAAGGCGCGCGCCATGGCGGCGTTTGCTGAGGGAACTGCAAGCCTACTCGTGGCCACCACTGTGATTGAGGTTGGTGTCGATGTCCCGGCGGCAGATATCATGGTCATCGAACAGGCGGAACGGTTCGGCCTCGCACAATTGCACCAACTGCGCGGCCGTATCGGACGCGGTGGGCAAACCGGGGCCTGCGTGCTGCTTTATGGGGCACCGCTCAGCCAAGCAGCGGAAAAGCGGCTCAGGCTACTCAGGGAATGCGACGACGGCTTCCGCATCGCCGAGGCAGACCTTGAATTGCGGGGCGCCGGCGAACTGCTGGGCACGAGGCAGAGTGGTCTACCGGCATTCCGCGTCGCCGATCTCGACGAACATGGTGACATGCTGCGCATGGCTCGTGACGAGGCACGCTTGATCGTAAACCGCGACCCTGACCTCTCGGGACCGCGCGGCACGGCACTCAGGGTATTACTCTACCTCTTCGAGCGCGACGCCGGGGTCAGGCTGCTGCGCTCCGGCTGAAACCGCCGTTCGAAGCGCGCGTGGTCCGCCGGGTCGAGCGCAACCGTCATCGATATCCGGTTCTCGCCATCCTCACGCCGCCGTACATCGCCATGCCGGTAGAGCCATGCAATCGCGGCCCCATCCTTTGGCTCCAAGACAAACTCGGAGACTGTCTGCGAACAAGAGAGTTCGACCTCCACCGCTTCCAGAAGGTCACGAATCCCCTGCCCTGTCATCGCCGAAACCGGAATACCACCGCCATTCCCGGGCAAGGCCTCGAGCAGGTCGATCTTGTTCCAGATTTCGAGCCGCGGGGTGAGATGCGTGTCCAAATCGTCCAGTACGAGATCGACATCTTGTTTTTGCGCGGCCGTGTCGGGATCGGCAATATCGCGGACGTGCAAGACCAGCTCCGCCTCGACCACCTCTTCCAGGGTCGCACGGAAGGCGGCCACGAGCTGCGGCGGCAGGTCTGAAATGAATCCGACCGTGTCGGAGAGGATAGCCCGCCGGCCAGACGGCAGATCGAGCCTGCGCATGATTGGGTCCAGAGTCGCGAAAAGCTGATCCTGCGCGAGCACATCGCTGCCGGTCAGGCGGTTGAACAGGGTGGATTTGCCGGCATTGGTATATCCGACCAGTGCCACGACCGGGAATGGCACCCGACGGCGTGCCCAGCGCTGGATGCTACGTGTACGGCGCACCTCCTCAAGCTGGCGCTTAAGCTTCACGATCTTCTCGTCGATCAGCCGCCGGTCGATCTCGATTTGAGCTTCGCCTGGCCCTCCGAGGAAACCCGCCCCACCCTGCTGTCGCTCAAGATGCGTCCAGGAGCGAACGAGGCGGGTGCGCTGGTAACTAAGCGCGGCAAGGTCCACCTGCAATACGCCCTCCCGTGTCCGCGCCCTGGCACCGAATATCTCTAGTATGAGGGCCGTGCGGTCGATGACCTTAGCGTCCCAGGCCCGTTCCAAGTTGCGCTGCTGCACCGGCGTCAGCGCGCCGTCGACGACCACAAGGGCGGCTTCCTTCTCGGCCAGAACGTCCTGCACATCCTCTATCACCCCAGCGCCGAACAGGGTTGCCGGGCGCGGCCGGGCAACACGCACAATGCGAGTCGCGGGAACCTTCACGCCAATAGATTTGGTTAGTCGTACGGCTTCCGCCAAGCGCGCTTCCGGTGCTCTCAGCGTGTCCTTGCGGACAACCGGGTGGACGACAAGGGCAGCTTCCGTCAAGCGGCGTCGTCTTCGCGGTCGAAGAGTTGGATCGGTGTCGAGGGCATGATGGTGGATATCGCGTGCTTGTAAACCAGTTGCGAATGACCGTCGCGGCGCAGCAGCACCGAGAAACTGTCGAACGCAACCACAAGGCCCTGCAATTTGACGCCGTTCATCAAAAACATTGTGACAGGCGCTTTCGCCTTCCTGATGTGATTGAGGAAATGGTCCTGAAGATTCTTGTTTTTCTGGGCAGACGACATCGACACTGACCCTGGATTGGCACTGGCGCTACCATGCGACCCTTGCCGGGACGCCGCAGCTTCTTCTGATCTTCTATGTGATGCGATGGGATAACAGGACAAGGTCCGGGATCGCGGCCAGACTGTCGCAGCGCGCGTCCGCGTCCAGCTCGGGCTCAAGGCCGTTGGCATAAGGTACGATTGCCGAGCGCAAGCCTGCATTGCGCGCCGTGTGGATGTCAGTGTCAGAATCGCCGACTAGCCAGCACCCCGCCTGCCCGCTAAGGGCGAGCCTGACGGGGGCAGCATCCGGCTTGTCGTGGGCTGCATCTCCTGCACCCACCAGCGCCTCGAAGCGGTCGGTCCAACCCAAGCGCGCCGCTTCGCGCCGTAGATAGATGCCGTTCTTGTTGGAGACGACGGCGAGAGGAAGCCCAGCTGCGGCGAGACGGTCTAGACACGCCTCGGCACCGGGCCTGAGCGTTAAGGTTTCCAGGTGGCGAGCCTCAAATATGCGATAAAACATGTCGTTCGCTTGCCGCCAATCGGCACCGAAGATCTTCGGAAAGCTCTCGCGGCCTGAGCGCGACACATGCCGAAGGGTTTCGGCGAATGTCCAGGGCGGTAATCCGAACGAATCGCGCGCGGCAGCTAGCGCCTCATGGATGATCGGCCAGTTGTCCACCAGCGTTCCGTCCCAGTCGAAGAGAACGACTGGGTGGGTCATGCGGCCGCATCTCCCCCTTCCATATAGCGCGCATAGGCCTCGAAGAGCGCGCGTGCGGTGGAACCGGGTTCCCCGTTTCCGATAATCGCTTCATCAATCCTGACTACCGGTGTCACACAGGAGGTCGCGCTGGTGACGAAGGCCTCCCGAGCCCCCCTGGCCTCCTCAAGGGTGAAACGGCGCTCAGCGAATGCAAGCCTGAGGTGTTCAGCCAGCTTCGAGACAGTTTCGCGCGTGACGCCCGCCAAAATGCCATGGTCAAGCTCCCGGGTCAGCAGTTCCCCACCGGAGGTCACGATCCAGACATTGGTCGAACTGCCTTCGGTGACGAAACCCTCTTCGTCCACAAACACCGCTTCATAGGCGTCGGCCTCTCTCGCAGCCTGCTTGGCAAGCACATTGGGCAGCAGCGAAATCGACTTGATGTTGCAATGCTTCCAGCGGTTGTCCAGCACCGATATAGCGTTCACGCCGGTTTCTAGTATTCTGGAGTCGAGTGGCGATTTGCGGCTGCCGGTTACCACCAGCGCGGTTTTGGCCTTTGCCGGAAATGGATGATCCCGGCGCGCTACGCCGCGCGTGACCTGGAGGTAAACAATACCATTTTCTATGCGGTTACGATACATTACCTCATGTAGAATATGATATAAGGCTGAGCGACTCATCGGCGTGGCGATTCGTAATGCGCCGAGCGAACGGTCCAGTCGGTCGAGATGCGGTTCGGCATCGATGAACCGCCCGGCGCGCACGGCGATGACCTCGTAAACCCCGTCGGCGAACTGGTACCCTCGGTCCTCGACATGCACCGCCGCCTTGCGATGCGCTACGTAGCGACCATTGACATAAGCGATTCTGGCCAAGCCAGTTTCCTTTCCCGTCCCTAAAAGAACTCAAGACCTACAGCGAACATCTGTTCGACTCGCTTGAGCGCTGCTGCCATGGAAAATAACACGACCCGGTCTCCCGCGCGAATCACGGTGCGCCCACGCGGAATCACGACATCATCGCCGCGTAGAATGGCTCCAACAATCGATCCGGCAGGCATTTTGAGTACCCTGAGATCCTTGTCTGTTACCATTGAGGTATCAAGGATTTCCACCTCCAGAGCTTCGCCGAAGTCGTCACCGATGGAAAACGCTGCCAAGACTCGTCCACGGCGCACATGCCGCAGGATTTGCGAGACGGTAATCGCCCGGGGATTTATGACGATATCGATGTCGAGCGGACTTATCAGTGCGCTGTAAGCAGACTTGTTAATAAGCGCAACCGTGCGTGGGGTGCCTGCCCGCTTCGCAAGCAGAGATGCCAAAATATTAGTTTCGTCGTTATTCGTAAGTGCGATCGCAAGGTCCGCATTTTCGAAATTGGCCTCCTCTAGAAGGTCTTCCGAGAGAGCATCGCCTTGCAACACTGTAGTCCGTCGTAATGTGTCAGTCAGTTCAGCAGCTTTTTGGAGATCACGTTCGACGAGACGAAGCCGGATATGAGGAAGTTCTTCTTCGATCAAGCTTGCAAGCCGGTGTCCGATATTGCCTCCCCCGATGATGACCGCGCGCCCGACTTCCTTTTCTTCATGGCCAAACGCCGCCATGGCGCGTGTGGTATGAGCACTGTCTGCAATGAAATACACTTCGTCCCCGACCAGCATCTGGTCGCGCGCCTTGGGAACGAATTTCCGCTCGCCGCGGACAATGGCGACCACATTGATATTCAGATCTGGGAACAGCGCCGTTAGCTGGCGCAGTGGGGTGTTGACGATCGGGCAGGCGTCGTCGAGGCGCACACCGATCAACCGGACTCGTCCATCCGCGAATGGGATCATTTCCGTCGCGCCTGGCCGGGAAAGCCTGCGCATAATCGCGCTCGCAATCTCGCGTTCGGGCGAAATGATCGTGTCGATCGGCATGACCTGACGCGCAAACAGGTCTGCCCAATCACTGTCAAGATAGGAAGGACGGCGGATG
Source organism: Alphaproteobacteria bacterium (assembly GCA_026710105.1). GTDB lineage: Bacteria > Pseudomonadota > Alphaproteobacteria > Bin95 > Bin95 > Bin95. The sequence goes on along the minus strand of JAPORR010000046.1, from coordinate 9,493 downwards.
CGGGCGATCTTGGTCGGGACGTTAAACAGCGAATGCGCAACCTGACACGCAATCATGTTGATCTCGTCCACGAGGGTTACTGCAATAAGCATGTCCGCTCCCTCCGCACCTGCCTGGGCTAGCACGTCAGGGCTAGAGGCATGGCCATCGATCGCCCGGATATCAAGAGTCTCGGACAATTGTTTGGTCAGTTCTGGAGACCGGTCCACTACGGTGACATCGTTGCGTTCCGCCGCCAGGTAGCGAGCGATATTCGTGCCGACCTGGCCGGCACCGCAGATGATTACATGCATGACCGCGATGTCATGCCTGCCGGTCCTGCTCGGCGGCATGCGGGGAGTCGAACGCTCTGAGCTTGCGGTGAAGAGTTGAGCGGTCCATGCCGATGAATTGCGCTGTCTGCGAGATATTATTGCCGAAACGGCGCATTTGGGCGAGCAAGTATTCACGTTCAAACATATCACGTGCTTCCCTCAGGGGAAGAGCCATCATTGCGTCCCCCCTTTCGAAATGCGAGATAATTGGCGCATCCTTGGATAGTTCCGGAGGAAGCGCACTGGCGCGCAGGGTCGCCACGCCTTCGCCCAGCGCCAGAATCGAGAGCCGTTCCACAATGTTGCGCAGCTCACGGACATTCCCTGGCCAATCATAAGCCTGCAGCGCTGCCATGGCGTCGTCCGCAACCGCTGGCGGAGTAGCGCCCACTCGCCTAGCGTAAAGTTCCAGGAAATGATCGACCAGCAGCGGGATATCCTCCCGCCGCCGTCGCAAGGGGGCAATCTCTAGCGGCACCACATTGAGCCGGTAAAACAGGTCCTGACGCATACGCCCCTGAGCCATTTCCGCGACAAGGTTCCGATTCGATGTTGCAATGACACGCACATCGACGCTCACCCAATTGGTGCCTCCGACCCGGAGGAATGTCTGTTCCTGAAGAACACGAACAATCTTGCCCTGGGTTTCAGCCGGCATGTCGACAATCTCGTCCAGAAGCAAGGTGCCGCCATGAGAGCGTTCCAGAAGACCGGTCTTGCCGGCCCCCTCTTCGCTCCCAAATAATTCCTCCTCAAGCCGCGTCGGGGCCATGATGGCGCAATTCACCACAACAAACGGCCCTTCGCTTCGGCGCGAGTGATTGTGGATCATACGCGCTGCGACCTCTTTGCCGCTGCCGGGCGGGCCCTGGATCAGCACGCGGCTCCCGGTTGGCGCGACGCGCTCGATCAGGCTGCGCATTTGCGAAATTTCGGAGGACCGGCCGATCAACTCCGTCATAGTGTCTGTATGCAAGCGGAGTTCGGCATTCTCGCGGCGCAGGCGGAAAGCCTCTATCGCCCGGGAAATCGCCAGAAGCAGTCTGTCAGCGGTGAATGGTTTCTCGACAAAATCGTAGGCCCCATCACGGATTGCGGCTACTGCGGTCTCGATGCTGCCGTGACCGCTAATCATTAGAATGGGCAGGTCGTGATGACGTTTCCGGATATGGCGCAGCAGATCCATGCCGCTCAGACGGCTGCCTTCTAGCCATACATCAAGCAGCAGCACGCTCGGCTGGCGTTTCTGCAATTCCTCCAGTGCCCCGTCGCTGTTGCTGGCGCTGCGCGCTTCGAAGCCCTCGTCTTCCAGAACACCTGCAATCAATTGCCGGATGTCCTGCTCATCATCGACAATCAAAATGTCATGCATCGTGAAGTCGGCCCCGTTCAGGCTCCGCAGCAGCCTCACTGCGCCGGAAAACGATCCGCGCGCGGGCACCTCCAGACTCGGTATTCTCCAGATGAAGTGCCGCTCCCTGATCCTCGACGATCTTCTGGACGATAGCAAGTCCAAGACCCGCTCCGCGCCGCCCTTTGGTGGTCACATAAGGCTCGGTCAACTGGTGGCGCAGTTCCGGCGGAAACCCGGGCCCGTTGTCCTCTACCGAGATCTCGATCATCTCGGGCGATTCAGTGAGCGCGACTATGATGCGGTCGCCCCCGTTTTCGAGAGCATGCACCGCATTCAGCAGGAGGTTGGTCAAGGCTTGGCCGAGCAATTGCGCATCGCAAATCTGCAACACAGGACGGTCGGGCAGGTGCATGTTGATTTCCACGCTGGTGGCACCCTCCCTTTGCAGAAAGACCGTACGGCGTAAGATGTCTGCGAGGTCGGCTTCAGCCAGCGCCGGAGCGGGCATACGGGCGAAAGACGCGAATTCATTAACCATCCGGCGCATGTCGTCCACCTGACGGACAATGGTCTCGATGCAAAGCGAAAAGGTCTCTGGATCGTCCCTGATCTGTTTGGCGTAGCGTCGGCGAAGGCGCTCTGCGGCAAGCTGGATCGGCGTCAGCGGGTTCTTGATCTCATGGGCGATGCGGCGTGCGACATCGGACCATGCCGCCATGCGTTGCGCCGAGAGCAGGTCGGTGATGTCTGCGAAAGTCAGCACAACCCCGCCCGGCCTGTCGGGCGAAGGCTCCGCCGTCACGCGAAGCTGGAAGGTACGAGGCTCGCAATTACGTTCGATTACGACCTCGGTTTCAACGGACCGGTCGGGGCGCTGCATAGCTGCCTCTAGGGCAGCCTCGAATGCGGGGACAATCTCCATCAGCGGGCGGCCGAGATGGTTTTCGAGGTCCAGGCCCAACAATTCAGACGCAACTCTATTCGGCAGATACACCCGCTGTTCCGTATCCAGCCCCACCACACCCACTGCGACACCTGCAAGCACAGCTTCGGTAAAGCGTCGCCGCTCTTCGAGCTTGAGATTTGCGTTGATGAGTGCAGTGCGCTGGCGGACAAGTTGGCTGGTCATGCGGTTGAAAGCCCGGCCGAGCGCCCCAATCTCCCCCTGTTCCCTTGCCCCCACTGATACCCGTGCGTCCAGGTCACCGCCGCGCACACGGTCAGCCGTGGAGATCAGGTCCATGATCGGCTCCGCTAGTTGAGCGGCCAGATTAAATCCCACCCAGATCGCCGCGAATATAAACAGCGCCGCCACTGTTGCGAACATCATTGCGAAAGTGAATTCTATATTAGTACGCTGTCCTTCAAAGGACTGGTATTCGGCCACGGCTGCACGCACCCGGGTTACCTGATTGACGACAAGTGGGTCCACATATCGTCCGATATAGAGGAATGTCTTGTCGAGGCTGGCGATGCGGAGCACCGCGCCCAAGCGGTCGCCATCCGCGTCTTCTATGACGGCGACCTCGCCGCGGCGGGCCACTTCGAGCGCCCATTCGGGAACAGTCGAAAAGACCGCCCCAAAAGAAAACATGGAGCGCGCCAGCACTCGTCCGCCTGCCTCAAGGACCAGAGCATCAGAAAGGGACCGCGCGTTTGCATGCGCCTCAAGCACATTCTCCAGGCCGCGGGTATCGGCGAACAGCAGGGGGCCGCCGCGGCTGAGATCGTTCGCCATCGCCAGCGCGTCAGACACAAGTACGCGTCTGTGTTCCGTCAGATAGGCTTCGGCGACTGCAAGCGAGCGATCCAGAGCCGTTTGTACCCGCTGGCTAAACCATCCGTGCAGCCCGTAGTCGAAAAACAGCACAGTAAACAACGCGACAAGCACTGTCGGCACGAGTGCCACGGCGGTAAACAGCACGGCAAGACGGACATGGAGCTGGGAGCCTCCACGCCGTCGCCGCCTCTGTCTCCATAACGCCACAACCCTGTATCCGACGACCGTTGCCAGCAGGACCAGCAGCAGTAGGTCGATGACCAGCAGGACAACGACATTCGGAACGGTTGGCGGAATGAAGGGCACGGCGCCCGTCATCGTGAGATAGGTCAGCACCCCCGAAAAGGCTGCGAGGCCCGCAAAGGCGAAGGCCACCCATCTTCGTATCGCCGACAGCTTCTCGGAGCGCCCCGGCATCAACGCAAACCGCGGACCACTGGAATTTCCAGATACCGGATCTTCTTGCGCAAGGTGTTCCGGTTTAGGCCCAGAATTTCCGCAGACTTGATCTGGTTTCCGTTTGTTGCCGCTAGGCAGTGCTGGATCAGTGGGCGTTCAACCTCGCGAAGGATTCGTTCGTAGAGGCCCGATTCCGGGAGGCTACCACCTTGCAACGGGAAATACCGGCGCAGATGGATATCCACCGCTTCACCAAGCGACTCGGCCCGTTCCGCGTTCATCGGAACTCCGTCAGAAGCTTCTTCAGCAATCTCAGCAAGCTCGGCCTCAACGATCTCCATACCGACCGTATCCTGAGGGTAGAGTGCGGCGATCCGCCGGATGAGGTTTTCGAGTTCGCGGATATTACCCGGCCAGGAATAGGAGCGGAGGCGGCGCATCGCTTCGCTATCGATCGTCTTTGCGCCGAGACCTTCGCGGCGGGCGACAGAAAGAAAATACGCAACAAGTTCGGGAATGTCCTCGCGGCGCTGGCGGAGCGGCGGCACACGAAGCGGCACGACGTTCAACCGGTAGAAAAGGTCTTCGCGGAACAATCCCTGCCTGATGGCGAGGCGCAGGTCACGATGGGTGGCAGCCACGATACGGACATTGGCGCGGAGAGGCCGCCGACCGCCAACCCGCGTGTATTCGCCTTCCTGCAACACGCGCAGCAGCCTAGTCTGCGCCTCCATCGGCATGTCACCAATCTCGTCGAGAAACAGTGTGCCGCCTTCCGCCTGCTCGAAGCGTCCGGCCATGCGCTGCGAAGCACCTGTAAAGGCACCTCGCTCATGCCCGAACAGTTCAGCTTCGATCAGATCCTTTGGAATCGCTGCCATGTTGATCGCAACGAACGGTCCATTGCGCCGAGTGCCGTAGTCGTGGAGCGCCCGCGCGATCAGTTCTTTGCCGGTTCCGGATTCGCCCGTGATCGTCACCGTCAGGTCCACGCCGACCAGACGCGCGACAATTCGGTAGATTTCCTGCATGGCTGCGGAACGGCCAATCAGTGGCAGACGGCCAGTCTCTTCGTCCTCTCTTTCGACCGGCGGTTCGGCAAGCGGCGCGCTTAGCGCCCGCTTCACGATTCCGATCAACTCCTTAATGTCGAACGGTTTGGGCAAATATTCGAATGCGCCCCGCTCCGCGGCTTTCACGGCGGTCTGCAGGGTGGATCTGGCGCTAATAACAATTACGCGCAGCTCTGGCCGGCGCCGGCGTATCCGGGGCACCAGATCCAGGCCATTCTCGTCCGGCATCACAACATCGGTGATGACCAGATCCCCGTCTCCGTCCTGCACCCAATGCCAGAGCGTAGCGGCGTTACTCGTCGCCTTCACATCATATCCCGCCCGCCCGAGCGCATGGCTCAACACGGTACGCACAGCGCGGTCATCATCGGCGACAAGAACGGTTGCACTCACCGTAAACCTCCTTACTCGATATCTACAGGTAGCAGGACGCGAAAGACAGTGCGCCGGGGCATGCTCTCGAACGCAATGGCGCCCGCATGCTCATCCACTACCTTGGCGACAAGAGCGAGGCCAAGCCCCTGCCCACCTTGCTTGCCGGTCACGAACGGGTCGAACAAGGTCCTATGCAACTCTTCTGGAATGCCATCGCCATTGTCCTGCACTGAGACTTCAAGCGGGAGATGCACGCGCTTCCCGCTTCCAGAGACCGCAAGCCTCTCCCCATGCCTGTAGACAGTACGCAGTAAGATCTCCCCCCCCTCTTCAGGACAGGCGTCAGCAGCGTTCTTCACCAGGTTGAGAAACACCTGCACTAGCCGGTCATGGTCGCCCGAAACAGGCGGCAAGGACGGGTCGTATTCCTCGATGAAGGCCACTTTCGATGCGAACCCCGTTTCGGAAACCCGGCGCACCCGATTCAGGACTTCATGGATGTTCACGGGCTTGCGTTCCAGCCTGTCCGGTCCGGCGAACGCTTCCATCCGGTTGACCAGGGCCGTCACTCGGTCCGCCTCCTCGCGGATGAGCGCCGCTAGTTCCCTATCGCCTGCATCGACATTCGTCTCGATAAGCTGAGCAGCGCCCCGGATGCCGGCAAGCGGGTTCTTGATCTCATGGGCGAGCATAGCAGCCATGGCGCCGATAGACCGTGCCGCGCCGCGGTGCGCGAGATGCCTGTCGATCTCGCGAGCAAGGGTCATCGGCACAAGCGTAACCACGACGACTCCGGCGTCTTCGGTAACGGGAGACACCTGCACCACGACCACCGGTAGTTTCACGCGCGGCGTCTCGATAGAAACCTCGTATTCGGTCAGATTGACGCCCCGGATGCGCACGATCTCGATCATGCCGAACAGGGGATGATCCGCTGGCAGGATCCGGCCAAGAGATTGCCCTAGCGCTTGGGGCGCACCGATATTGAGCAGCCCTTCGGCAGCAGGGTTGAAGGAGGTGACCGCCCCGGCGCGGTCTACTGTCAGCACTGCCGCGTTCAAGGCGGAGAGTATAGCCGCGGCGTCTATCATGGCATCCCTAATTGCTTATTTAATCATCAAAATACTATATGCACAAATGATAATCGAACAAGATATACTGTCTCAGCGTCCGGGCGTCGGAGTTTTGGCCATGCCGGTATATATGCCGCGCTGAGGTCCCCATACCTGTAGCTGCTTGAGAGCATATTGGTTTTCGGCTCGGATTATTTGAGACTGTTTTCTGATAGCTTCCAGGAGAATTTCTTATGGAAGCGGTTGAGGCGTAATAACAGCAATACCCGGCTCCAATGAAATTGGGTCCGAAAAGCACTCTCTTGCGCCCGCGCAGAATCTGTATGCTCTGCTCCCATGCAGGACCATATCGCTCTCATCGTTGCGGCAGGCCGAGGAACCCGCTTTGGCGGACCGGAGCCGAAACAGTATCTCCCTTATCGCGACCGGACGGTGCTGGGCGTCGCAGTAATGACCCTGCGCCCCTTCATGCCGGTTGTCTGCGTCATCCATCCTGACGATTGCGAACGCTACCATTCAGCGACCGCTGGACTCGACCTCCTGCCACCGGTGTTCGGCGGCCCGGACCGACAGGCGAGCGTACGCAACGGCTTGGAGGCGCTAATTACCAACCCGCCCAGGCATGTGCTAGTCCACGACGCCGCACGTCCGGACCTGCCGGCAGCGGTTGTGCTGCGGTTGCTGGAGGCACTGGAAACGCATGACGGGGCGGCCCCCGGCTTACCTGTCACCGATACGCTAAAGCGGGTCGAGGAGAGCCGGTCCATCGGTACTGTAGCGCGCGATGGCCTTTGGCGCATCCAAACTCCGCAGGCCTTCCGGTTCTCGACATTGCTGAATGCGCACAGGCAGGCCTCGCCTGGCAAATTTTCAGACGATACAACGCTAGCCGAAGCTGCCGGCTTGAGAGTAGCTGTGGTGCAGGGCGATGTGAGGCTCGAAAAGGTGACCGAGCCCGGTGACGCCACACGGCTTACGGGGACCGACATCCGTACTGGCCACGGTTTCGATGTCCACCAGCTTGCGCCAGGTGACGGTGTGGTGCTCTGTGGCGTCTACATTCTCCATGACATGGCACTTGTCGGCCATTCCGATGCTGATGTTGGCATGCACGCCCTCACAGATGCGATCCTCGGCGCATTGGCCGAGGGGGACATCGGTCGGCATTTCCCGCCCAGCGATCCGCAATGGCGAGGCGCGGCCTCGGAGATATTCCTTGCGGGCGCGCGCGACATGGTATCGGGCCGGGGGGGGCGCATACTCCATTGCGATGTCACACTGGTCTGCGAGGCGCCGAAGATCGGCCCCTACCGCGACGCCATGCGCGCCGAACTTGCGCGCATCCTGGCCGTGCCTGTGGGCCGAGTCTCCGTCAAGGCGACGACATCGGAGAAACTGGGTTTCACTGGCCGTGGCGAAGGTATTGCTGCGCAGGCAACGGCGACCTTGGCGCTGCCGTGAGGCCGTGGCATACAGTTGCTACGGTCTTCGGTCTGGGCTACCTCCCGTGGGCCCCGGGCAGCTGGGCGTCTCTGGCCGCCTTGCCACCGGCCTGGATAATCGTATGGGTAGGTGGGCCTTGGGCACTTGCCGCTGCGGCGGTTCTGCTAGGATTCGCCGGCTGCCACGCAGCCGCCCACCATGAGCAGGAAACAGGTGAGTATGATGCTGGCGTCGTCGTCATCGACGAGGTCGTGGGGCAATGGTTGGTGTTGGCGACACTGCCGCTCGACTTACTCGCCTACGGTCTCGGCTTTGCTGCATTCCGCCTTTTCGATATCGCCAAACCGCGGCCTATCGGTTGGATCGAGCGCAGGATCACCGGAGGGCCGGGTGTGATGGCCGACGATGTGGCTGCGGCAGCTTACGCTATCGCACTTTTCTACCTTGCCGACTGGGGGCTGAGATATGGCGTTCTTTCCGGATGACCTACTGGAGGCAGCGGAAGCTCTGCTGAATGCCTGCCGCATCAGAAGCCTTCGGGTGACGATGGCTGAGTCCTGCACGGGCGGTCTCATTGCCGCGCTCTTGACCGAGATACCGGGCTCTTCCGATGTCATCGGGCACGGCTTCGTCACCTATTCCAACGATGCCAAGCAGGACATGCTCGGCGTGCGGGCCGAAACACTCGCCGTCCACGGTGCGGTGAGCAGCGAAACAGCGCAGGAAATGGCGTCAGGTGCGCTCGCCCGCGCCATACCGGATGCGACCCTCGCCGTCGCTGTTACCGGTGTGGCCGGCCCCGGTGGCGGTTCGGTGAAAAAGCCGGTCGGCACGGTCTGGCTGGCGGTCGCCTCCGCAAGCGGCGAAACGGCGGCAAAGAAGCACCTGTTCCGCGGCAATCGCTCGGATATACGCTATGCTGCTGTTGAATGCGCCATCACTATGTTGGGGTTGGCCGTCGAGCGCGCTGGCTGATGGTATTCGAGGTGGTGGATCAATGAACTGGTCCCGCGAGATCAAGGATATCCATGCCAAGCGCAAGGCGGCGCTGGAACAGGGCGGTGTGGAGGCAGTGGACCGCCAGCACGCCCGAGGACGTCTGACCGTTCGAGAGCGGATCGACGGTCTGGTCGATCCGGGCAGCTTCCGCGAGCACGGGCGCGGGGCTGGCGGAGTTGAGCGCCATGCAGACGGCACGCTGAAAAGCTTCACGCCAGGTAATTTCGTGGTCGGGCTGGGCCGCATTGACGGGCAGCCCGTGGTCGTCGGCGGCGAGGATTTCACCGTGCGCGGCGGCTCTCCGAATGCAGCAGGGCTGCGCAAGAGTGTCTATATCGAGGATCTGGCGCTGCAATACCGCGTGCCACTCATCCGCCTGCATGAAGGTGGCGGCGGTAGCGTCACAGGCGCTGGCGGCAGTGGCCCGATCGGTGAAGCCATTCATGCGCCGCGCCGCTTCGCCTCAGTAGCGGAAGCGATGGGCGCGGTTCCGGTGGCGACGGCCGCGCTCGGCCCGGTCGCCGGCTTGCCGGCGTCCCGGCTTGTCGCCGCCCATTTCTCGGTCATGGCGAAAGAAACCGCACAGGTGTTGATTGCCGGGCCCGCGGTAGTCAAGCGCGCCCTAGGCCTACCCATGCCCCACAAGTGACGCTGGACATTTGATTTCAGCGGCGCTACGGTGC
>JAPORR010000191.1:17360-19806 GCA_026710105.1 Alphaproteobacteria bacterium | reverse complement strand
GAGAAAGCGGATGCGGAAACGGGCGAGCGGCTGAAGGGCTGACCCTACGGCGCGGCGGCGTACTTGCAGATGAATGTGCGCACACGCTCGATCGTGCGTTCCTTCAGCTCCGGCGGCGACGTCCACGGGAAGACCGTGATCTCGGCGTTCGGCGCCAGCGAGGCGACATCGACCGAGGTCCGGTGCGGATGGGCCGGCGTGTCGTCCGGCAACACGAGAATCGGTGTGTGGCAGTTGCGGATCGTGGCGCGCGGCACACTGTACAGGAAGTCGGGATTCGCCCGGTAGAGATTGTGCAGATACCGGTCGATGTTATCCTGTGTCAGGTTGGGCCGCTCCGCAAGCAGCCCGGGTGCCCATCCGTCGCGGCCGGACCGGTACATGACATCGGGGTCTTCCGGACGGTGTCCCACCGTCTGGCAGAATACCGCTGCGGTAATGCGCTCCGGAACCCGATCGAGTAGCGTGCCGGCGAAGCAGCCGCCAATGCAGTAGCCCATGAAGGCGAATTCGCGGATGCCGAGGTGGTCCATCAGGCCGAGCTGGTCGTCGGCGAAACCGCCCCACGGATCCTCAATGGCGAGCGGCCCGGTGCTCTCGCCGCCATTGGCATTGCGCTGGTCCATCGTGATGCAGCGGAAGTCGTCCTTGAAGGCCTCCATCGCGTTGATGACCGCCGTCGGCCAGTTGCTCATCCGAGAGTTGAGACCACCCCCGGGAGTGACCAGAAGCGGAAAGCCGCTGCCGGCCTCTTCGTAATGGATGCGGACATCGCCCTTCTCGTAAAACGGCATGCTTGCCTCCTCCTTGCAGCACCAGCGGCCCGCGGGACCTATTTCGCGAACCCCGTTCATTCTACGTCCCATGCGCTTGCGGCGCGAGGGTGTGCGCCTATGCTTGACCGGCTACCCGACGAGCAGGAGCCTTGGACCCGATGACCGTTCCGGACACCGAAGACCTGCTCGACGGCATCAACCGCTGGGCCGCCATCGAAAGCAAGACCGACGACCGCGACGGCATCGCCCGGATTATGGCAACAGCGGAGGCGGATTTCCGCGCGGCCGGCCTGCTCACGGAGACGATCCCCGGCCGCGACGGCTTAGGGAACCATCTGGCAGCACGCGCGCCCTGGGGCGACGACGGGCCGGGTATTTTGGTGCTCTGCCATCTCGACACGGTGCATCCGGCCGGAACGCTGGATGCCAATCCGCTACGCACGGAAGGCGACAGGGCCTACGGCCCCGGCATCTACGACATGAAAGGCGGTGTGTGGATCGCGTTGTCGGCGATCCGTTCCCTTACCGAAGCGGCGGAGAAAACGCCGCTGCCGGTCCGCTTCCTGGTAGTGTCCGACGAAGAGGTTGGCTCTCCCACCTCGCAACCCCATATCGTTGCGGCGGCGGAGCAGGCAAAATATGTGCTGGTGACAGAACCCGCGCGCAAGGGCGGATGTTGCGTGACCGCGCGCAAGGGCGCGGCGCGGATGAAGATCGTGGCGCGCGGCAAGCCGGCGCATTCCGGCGTGGCGCACCGGGACGGCGAAAGCGCGGTGCTGGAAATCGCCCGGCAGATCGTCGATCTGGAGGGGATGACGGATTACGAAACCGGTGTGACCGTCAATGTCGGCTTGCTCTCCGGCGGCACGGGCGTCAATGTCGTGCCGGAATACTGCACAGCGGAGGTGGATATCCGCATGACGCGGCCGGAGGACGGCGCGGCCGCGGTGGCGCGGGTGCAGGGGATCAGGCCCTACAACCCCGCGATCGAATTGACCGTCAGCGGAGGGATGAACCGGCCTCCCTACCAGAAATCGAACGCGATCGCCTCGCTCTACGAACATGCGCGCGAACTGGCCTCCGAAATCGGCTTCGAGCTGGGCGAGACCTTCACCGGCGGCGGCAGCGACGGCAATTTCACCGCGCCGCTCGCTCCGACGCTGGACGGGCTGGGCGTGGACGGAGCCGGCGCGCACACGCTGGAGGAGCATCTTTACGTTTCCTCGCTGGTTCCCCGCACGATGCTGCTGCGACGGCTCTTCCAGACATTGAAATAGCCATGCAGGCCTGCTGGGAGGCGGCCGGACAAGAGGAGCGCAGATATGAGTCGCAGCATTATCGATTTCGACGAACGGCCATACGACACACTGGTCGCTTGCTACATCGTCCATGGATCGACAATCTTCAATCCCGCCACCTCGAATGGCGCAGTGTCTCGCGTCGCCACCATCATGCCATTGGCCGCGGCGGTCGCCGCAATGTAACCATCAGATACCGGGATCGTCCGTCCCTCAGACCGTGCTTTCGCCATTAGCTCCGCATAGGCCTGCGAGACCGCAAGATCGAAGGACAGAACCCGCGAACATCGGCAGGACCTGTCCCTCCAGATCTTTATGCAGCCGGTCGCGGCGGCGGCCGGCCGGCAGTGAGCACACTCCGAAGCGCAGTTT
>JAPORR010000191.1:0-17191 GCA_026710105.1 Alphaproteobacteria bacterium | reverse complement strand
CGGCGAACTCCTCGTCCGTCAACCCGGCACGTCGGCCGACGGCGGTCAGCAGCGTTCCCAGGGCGACTCTCCCTTCCGGCAGGACCGTTTCCTCCAGGATGGCGCGCACCTCGGCCTCGGTGCTGCGGCCCCTCAGGGCGGCCCGCACACGCAAGGCGCGATGCACCTCGTCGGGCAGGTTACGCACCGTTAGCATGGCCATAGTCGAATTCCAGTCATGATTTCGATGCATCCAAAAGGATATGACAGCAATTTTGCAAGCTCCCCAATAAGGCCCAGGTCGAGGAAGCGGGCGAAGCTATGGCGCGACAATCTGGGTGAGAGCCGCGCGTCAATCAGGATGAGATTCCCGGCGGCGGGATTATGGTTGCCATGCGCGGCGTGGAGCCTAATGGCATCGACCTTGTTGGGGTCACCGCCTGAGAACGGCGGGGATCGTCGGTGAAGGCTTACTCCCCGGGACCGGCAATCATCCGCCGGGCAAGCGCGCGGGCCTCGGTGCGGTTCGTCGGGATCGTGCCGGTCGGGCCACGCGCGGCCCAGCCGACGGCATAGAGACCGGGCTGCGGTTGCGGGCCAGTCGGCAACATACCGTCCACGGCGGCCTTCTCATAGCCGATACAGGTGACGGCGAGGTCGGCCGGCAGCACGCCCCGGTTGGTCTTTACGGCCTCTAGCCTGCTGACGCCGAGAAACGCCGCTGCCTGCGTGCGGAAGTGAAAGCGGATCGGGATGCCGCGCCCTGGCGGACAGGCCGCGAAATCCCTCAGCACGGCGGCAGCCTCGCCATGCGCTTCCCCGAACACGTCCAGTTCGGGGTAGGCGGTTGCGAGGCTGCCAATCTCCAGAAGCTCGGTCGGGCTGAAGCGCACATCTTCCGGCCCGCCTCGGATCAGCAGGTCAATGCGCTCCAGCGCGAGCGGGCGCAGGCCGTCGATCTCGCGATGTTTCGCCAGCAGACGGACGGTGTCGAGGGCGACATTACCGGCACCGATGACGACCGCGCGCCGCGCGCCGGCGAGGCGCGCCGGCGGGGCTGCTTCGGGATGACCGTTTATCCAGCGAATAAAACGGCCCGAAGGCTCGGCCCACTCTTCCCCGGGGACCCCAAGCCTGCGGTCCACCGGCGCGCCGGTCGCGAGCGCCACAGCGTCGTAATCGCGGCGCAGCGTTGCCAGCGCGATGTCGCGTCCTATCTCGACGCCGAGATGGAGCCGCGCCGCGCCCTTGTCGAAAGGCCGCCGGAGCACACGGGCGATGGCGCGGGTCTGTTCATGGTCTGGCGCCACACCGAACCGCACAAGGCCGAAGGGCTCCCCCAGCCGTTCGAACACATCGATAACGGCGCCGCGCGCGCTACGAGCGAGCGCGTCCGCCAGATAGCAGCCTGCCGGGCCGGACCCGACAATGGCGAAGCGTGCCGTCAATGCAGCTTCACATAATCGTAATCGACCGGCTTCCCGTCGATGCCGCGCGCCGGCGGGGCAATCCAGCCGGCCATTTTGCCGGGCTCGGTAACGGCATGCATCAGCGAATGGACATAGGCCTTGTCCTCTTCCGTCGGCAGCCAGCCCGGCAGACTACGGTGATAGAGGTCATCGGACATGAGTGTTCCGTCGGGGGTCACGGGTGCGCCGGCCCAGCGGCCGATCGTGCGGCGGAAATGCGTCGAGGGCAGGAAGAGCTTAGCGTCGAAACCGGCGCGCTTTATCGTTCGGTTCCAGCGTGTGACACCGATGGCACAGTCCTTCACATAAAGCGCACGCGTGATCTCGTTCATCGCATTGCGGGTCGGCACCTCTTCCTCGCGAATGCCCCCATCGCCATCGGGGACCGCAATCCGCTCAGTCGTGTCAAGGCAGGTGTGGTCATCGAAATTCGCCTCGTCCGGGCGACCCTTCAGGCCGGCGGCAAAATAGGCGGCGGCGTTGGAGGAGGTCTCGGAGCCGAACAGATCGAGTGAGGAGGAAAACCAGAAATTGATGTAGCGCTGGAGCGTCGGCAAGTCGATGGCGCCCTGAGCGCGCACCGCGTCCGGGTCGTCCTTGCCGAGTGCCTGCATCACCTCGAGCGTGCGCTTCACGATCCGCGCAATGCCCGTCTCGCCGACGAACATGTGATGGGCTTCTTCAGTCAGCATGAAAGAGCAGGTGCGCGCCAACGGGTCGAAAGCTGACTCGGCAAACGACTTCAACTGGTATTTGCCGTCCCGATCAGTGAAATAGGTGAACATGAAGAAGGAAAGCCAGTCTTCTATCGGCTCGTTGAAGGTGGTGAGGATGCGAGGATTGTCCGGGTCGCCGGAGTGACGGTAGAGCAGCTCCTCGGCCTCCTCGCGCCCATCACGGCCGAAATAGGCGTGCAGCAGATAGACCATCGCCCAAAGATGTCGGCCCTCCTCGACATTGACCTGGAACAAGTTGCGCAGGTCGTAGAGCGAAGGGCAGCTATGGCCGAGGCGGCGCTGCTGTTCCACCGAGGCAGGTTCGGTATCGCCTTGGGTCACGATCAGCCGGCGGAGTGCGGCGCGGTGCTCGCCCGGCACTTCGGGCCAGACCGGCCTGCCCATCTCATCGCCAAAACCGATCCTGCGGTCATGGTCAGGCTCAGCGAGGAAGATGCCCCAGCGATAGTCCGGCATCCGCACATGGCCGAAGCTGGCCCAACCTCTGGCGTCAACCGCCGTCGCGGTGCGCAGATAGACATCTGCCGCCTGGAAGCCGTCCGGGCCGAGCTCGTGCCACCAGTTCAGGAATCGCGGTTGCCAGTGCTCCAGCGCACGTTGCAGCCGCCGGTCACCGGAAAGGTCGATATTGTTGGGGATGCGTCCCCGGTAATCGACAGTCATCACACACGCCCCCAGTCGAAGCCCGGCCTTGCACCGGAGCCGAAACGCTTGAGCGCCCCATCCTCGCCTACGGCGTTGGGGCGGCTGAAAATCCAGTTCTGCCAAGCAGAGAGCCGACCGAATATCTTAGTGGCGAGCGTCTCTGCACCGCCAAAGCGCAGGCTCGCCTCCATGCCGGTCAGTGCATCGGGTGAGAGCGCCGCGCGCTCTTCCAGCGCCAGGCGTACCTCGTCTTCCCAGTCGAGTTCGTCTGGCGCGAAGGTCACGAGCCCTGCCGCGAGCGCTTCCCCGGGTCCTAGGGTCCCGGACGGGAAATTCGGAACGATACCGGAAAAGCGGCAGTCGAGGCGGGTGCGCCCATTCACCATTTCGAGGCCAGCCCGGTTCAGAGCCCCGAGTGCTACCCGGGGCGCAGTCTCCGGCTCATCGAGTGGCTGGAACATGAAACTGCGGTCCGCCGCGAGCGCCAATTCCATGAGTGGACCAGCGAAGCAGGAACCAGGCTCGATGAGCGCGATCAGCGAGCGCGAGGTGACGTCCAGCCGGGCAAGCGCGCGCCGCCACCAGGCTACGGTCTCGCGGAGAAACTGGTCGGTCTCCATGCCACCGGCAAGCAGTGCATCCACGGCCAGCAGCGCCTCCGGGTCACCCTCGGTCCGAAGCACCCAGGCGCCGATCTGCTCGTGATTGGTGCGCAGCATCAGCACGGCGTCCTCAAGCGCGCGTGCGGCGGCGAGAGGCCACCAACCGGCGGTCCGTTCGACCGTGACCGGCTTCGAAGGACCTGAGACCACAATTTCCGCAAGCCGCCTTGCATCGTCGATCCACACGCGCACATACGGATAGCGGTAGCCGTCCACTTCGAGGCGCCGATCCAGAGGCATGAGCGGCACCGGATCGCCAGCAGGCAGGCCCGGGCGGGCAGCAAGTTCCTCCGCGCGCGCCTTGACAGCGGCCTCGAAGCGTTGCGGCGGCACGGTGCGGTCCACAAGACCCCATTCGCAAGCCCGTCGGCCGCGTGCGCCGTCGGGATCGGTGCAAAACACATCGGCAAGGTCACGGCGTACCCGGCGCTTATCGGTGAGGCGCGTCAGTCCACCCGTGCCTGGTAACACGCCCAGTAGCGGTACTTCCGGCAAGCTGACGGTGCTCGACCGGTCGTCCACCAGCCAGATTTCGTCGCAGGCAAGCGCTAGTTCGTAGCCACCACCTGCCGCCGTGCCATTGCAGGCCGCAATGAAAGCGAGGCCGGAACGCCGGCTCGCATCCTCCATGAAATTACGAGTTTCGTTGGTGAAGCGGCAGAAATTGACCTTCGCCGCATGGCTCGACCTGGCGAGCATGTAGATGTTCGCCCCGGCGCAGAACATGCGGTCAAGCGCACTCGTCACGATCACCGCGCGTACCTGCGGATGCTCGAAGCGCAGGCGGTTGAGCGCATCGTTCAGCTCGATATCGACCCCGAGGTCGTAGGAATTGCGTTTCAGCTGATAGCCGGGCCGGAGGCCGCCGTTCTCGTCCACCCGGAGTGTGAGAGTGGCAACGGCTCCCTCCACAGCGAGTGACCAGTGCCGATACTGCGTCGGCTCCCGGTCATAGGTGATTGGTATAGTGTCGGTCATATATGCATTATATTTCCTATTTGGTCGGGGTCAAGCCACTGTCATCTGACCCAACCGGAAGCAGCAGGCGGACCGTGCGCTCCAGTTCGTCGAGGCAGTCCGCAACGGGCCGGCCGGCTGTGTCGAGGCGGGCGTCGGCGCGAGCATAATCGGGGCTGCGGGCAACGAGGATAGCGCGGAGATCGGCCATTGCTTCGGGGTTGTCGGCCATCGGGCGGCGGTCACCTTGGGTGGCAACCCGCGTCATATGCTCTTCGGGTGAGGCGGTCAGCCAGATCGTGTGAGTCCGAGCGAGCAATAAGGCGAGGCTCGCCGGCTCCGCCACAACGCCACCGGGCGTGGCGATCACCACGCGGGCGCGTTCATCCGCAATACGTCCGAGCGCCCGGTATTCCTGGCGGCGGAGGCCCGGCTGGCCCGACAGAGCCAAAATTTCAGCAATATCAGTGCCGTAATCCTTCTCGATCTCCCGGGTGAGCTCGACGAAGGGCCAGCCGAGACGCGACGCCAGCAGCCCGCCCAGGGTTGTTTTACCGGCCCCGCGTAGGCCGACCAGCGCGATCCGCTCCGCCTTGTCCGCCACTACGCCGAAACGGCGCTCCAGCAGCGCACGGGCAGCAGCGCGGTCTTCGGGACCGAGCCGCTCCAACAGGGCCGCGACAGCCTCGGCATCGCGAGACGGAGGTGGGAACAGCGCTGTGAGGGTCACACCGATGGCTGCCCCGATACGAGCTAGCAAGGCGATAGAAGGGTTCGCCTTTCCGTTCTCCAAGTCGGCGAGATAACGTTCAGACACCGCGCTGTCCCGCGCGAGAATGCGGCGGCTCATGCCGCGCGCGGCCCGGAGCGTCCGCAGCCGCGCCCCAAGCGGCGCGGCGAGGTTTTCCTTGGCAACGTCAGTCACAGGAAATATAGTGCAGCATATGAGTAGTACTGTCACCATCTATGTCGCAACGATGACCGGCACGGCCGATCTCGTCGCCGAGGAAGTCCAGGCCGCACTGGAGGCGGAAGGCGCAGAGGTGGAACTCCAGCCAATGGATGAGCTGGACGCGAGCGCTTTCGCCGCGCCTGGCCTCTATATTGTGGTCAGTTCCACCTACGGCCAGGGCGATGTGCCGGACAACGGCCAGGCTCTCGCCAAGGCGCTGGAGCACGAACGGCCCGATCTCTCCCATGTCCGATATGGGCTTTTTGCGCTCGGCGACATGACCTATGCACGTACCTTCTGCGGCGGGGGCATGACCTTCGACCGTATCCTGACGACGCTCGGCGCAAGGCGGGTCGGCGAGCCAATGCGCCACAATGCGTCCTCCGGCCTCCTGCCCGAGGACGAAGCGGCAGACTGGGCCAGGGCATGGTATGAATGCGCTATGGTGGAGGCTTGAACGCCGTGGCCAATTACAACGCGGCAGCGGACCTCATCGGGCGCAATCTTGCGGCCGGGCGCGGTGCGAAAACAGCGGTGATCGACAGCCGGGGCATCCACAGCTATGCCGACCTCGACGCCGCGACCAGTCGGTTTGCCCATGCGCTTGGCACGCTCGGCATCAGGCGCGAAGAACGCATCCTGCTCTGCCTGAACGATACCGCGGACTTCCACACCTGCTTTCTGGGCGCTATCAGGGCCGGGGTCGTTCCAGTGCCGGTCAATACCCGCCTCACCCAGGACGACTATGCCTTTATGCTGCGCGACTCGCGCGCGCAAGCGGCTTTTGTCTCAGGGAATCTGGCTCCGGTTTTCACAAGCCTGCACGACCGCGTGATCCTCGACGGCGCGGAGCTGGCACAGCTGATTGGGAACGAAAGCGCAGCGTTCCCGCCTGCGCACACAGTCGAAGACGAGATGTGCTTCTGGCTCTACACCTCGGGCACGACGGGCCTGCCGAAAGGCGCCGTGCATCTGCATGGCGACATGGCACGCACGGCGGCACTCTATGCCGGGCCGACGCTCGGCGTGACCGAAGACGATGTGCTGTTCTCCGCCGCCAAACTGTTCTTCGCCTACGGGCTCGGCAACGGGTTGACATTCCCGATGGCGGCGGGCGCCGCTTCGGTGCTGCTCGAAGGGCCACCGGAGCCGGAGCCGGTCTGCCGCCTACTGCGCCAGGCCCGGCCCACGATCTTCTTCGGCGTGCCGACCCTGTTCGCCATGCTGCTCGCGAGCGGTGAGGTGCCCGGGCCGGGTGCACACGCGCTCCGGCTTGCGGTCTCGGCCGGGGAGGCGCTGCCGCCGGAAATCCTACGCCGCTGGCAGGAGGCCGTGGGTGTGGACATCCTGGACGGCCTCGGCTCCACCGAGATGCTGCATATCTTCATCACCAACCGCGTCGGCGATATTGTTCCCGGCACGTCGGGCCGCCCAGTCGAGGGATATGACGTGCGGCTGGTGGATGATGACGACCAGGTGATTGAGGAGCCAGACGCGCTCGGCGCGCTCGAGGTCAAGGGGCCGACCAGCGCGGTGTTCTACTGGAACCGGCGGGCGCGCTCGGTCGAGACCTTCCGTGGCGCCTGGACCCGCACGGGCGACAAATATGTCCGCGACGAAAACGGCGTTTACGCCTTCGCCGGACGCGCTGATGACATGCTCAAAGTAGGGGGTATCTATGTGTCGCCCTTCGAGGTCGAGGGTGCGCTACTCAAGCACGAAGCCGTACTCGAAGCGGCAGTGGTCGGTGCCGAGGACCCGGACGGCCTCACAAAACCCAAGGCCTTCGTGGTGCTGCAGGAAGGCGGGACAGCGAGCGCAAGGGAGCTCCAGGACTTCGTGCGAGGCCAGCTTGCCGCCTACAAATATCCGCGCTGGGTGGAGTTTGTGGACGAATTGCCGAAAACGGCGACTGGCAAGATCCAGCGATACAAGCTGCGCGCATGAACCCGCCCCGGGAAAGCAGGCTCTGCCTCGAAGACGGAGAGGTCGAATACCGTGTTATCGAGGGCGACAGTGCTCTGCCGACCCTGGTGTTCCTGCATGAGGGGCTGGGCGCCGCGGCGCTCTGGCGCGATTTCCCCGACCGGGTTGCGGCAGCAACGGGCGCCGCAGCGCTGGTCTATTCGCGGCTCGGCTATGGCAGCTCATCGCCCGCCCCCGGCGGCGCTTTTCCGCTCGACTATATGCATATTGAGGCAGAGCGGCGCCTCCCAGCCCTACTCACAGCGCTCGGCATCCAGCAGCCTCTGCTTGTCGGCCACAGCGACGGCGGCTCCATTGCGCTCATCTATGCCGGCACGTTCCCCGAGTCTGTTGCGGGGCTGATCCTGATGGCCCCGCATGTGTTTGTCGAGGATTGCACAGCTGGGGCTTGTGCGGCGGCCCGGCGTGCGTTTGACGAGGGTGACCTCGCGGCCCGACTGGCTCGCTGGCACCAGGATGCCACCCGCACCTTCGACGCCTGGAACCTTGCCTGGACCGATCCACGCTTCCGCGACTGGAATATCGAAGGCTGCCTGCCGAAGGTGATAGCACCGCTACTCGCCTTCCAGGGCGAGGCCGACCCTTACGGCACGCGCGAACAGACCGACCGCATCGCCTGTCAGGTATCAGGTTCGGCAGACATCGTGCTGCTGCCCGATTGCGGCCACGCCCCGTGGCGCGAGGCCCCAAACATCGTGCTGCCGACTATAGCGGCGTTTGCAGCCCGCATCGCCAATGATGCGGACCTGCAGGCCGCTACATATTATAGATCAGACTCAGGCCGATGAAGCTGTCGCGGCGAACTCCATAGAGGGCGTCGTACCGCCAGTCGATGTCGTGGAACGCCGTGGCCTCCAATTCCAGGGACCAGTTGTCATTCAGCCGCCGCCTCCCTTCCAGGCTGAATGTGCGGCCGCCATGATCCAAGTCATCAATAAAGCTGATCGTGAACTCGGTGCCCTCGACATCATTAAGCGCCAGGCGGGCCGCAACAAACAGGTCGTTCTCGAAGGCATTGGTTGCGCGCTCCGCTCCCCGTCCGTCCCGGTGCCACTCCGCCAGCAGCGTGATCTCGGCCTCCGTCTCGAACACCGAATAGATGCTGTATTCGCCACCGAGGATCCACGCGCCGTAATCATCTTCCTGAAGCAACCTGTTGCTGGCACCAAGGCGGCGGATCGCCTCCAGCTTGAGCAGCCAGGGCCCCGTGGTGAGCTGCGCGTCCAGCCCGAACTGGCGGATTTTCTCATAATGGGGGTGCAGTGCATGGAGGGAGACCTGTGTGAGATTGCCCTCTTCATCTACGGGGCGCAGCAGCGGTTCCCGACTCTGACCGTGGAAATAGCCGAGGCCGAGATCGACAAGGCCGAAACTGCTAGTGTAGCGTAGCGCCCAGTCTATATGGCGTTCCTCGGCCGTGCTGTCATAAGTTACCTTGTCATGGTCCACGACCGGCTCGCTACGCAGCCGGCCGGCGCGACCCGGATAGGGGCGCTCGCGATGCCAGGGCAGGAGAAACAACCCGAGCGCGCCCCAGTCGCCCGACCAGGTGCCATGCATCATGGGCTGGCCAAGTTTGGCCTTTTCATCGGGATGCTCGACCAGGTTCGTCTGATTGACGATATCGACGATATTGCGCACTTCCGCCACGCCCCAGGACACCCGATCCACGCCAAGGCGTAACTCCCATTCCCCCTCACCCAGCTCGCCGTAAAGCAGCAGGAAGGCTTCCCGCAAGTCGGCATGCGTGCGGCGGGGATCAGCCGTATCGTAGCGAAAGAATGGCGACAGCTTGAGGCTGCGGCCCGCCTCGTCTTCGGCATAGAATTCCGGCTGCACCGTGAAACCGCTTGCATGGGACCGCTGGCCGGGATGCTGGGCGCTGTCCGGATAGACGCGGCTTTCGATGCTGAACCTGCCCGCGAATTCGACATCGATCTCTTCGGCCGCTGCCGCGAAACCGAGACAGACTGAAAGGGGCGCGATCAGCAGCCGAAGTACCAGCGTCGCCAAGCGCGCCAGACCGCTACCCGTTCCTGCGAAGGATCGCACTAGATGGCCTCCCAGCCCGTCTGCAGTCCCACTCGTTCAGGCGGCTTCCCGGACGCGGGGAAGACCGCGGCCGAGGCCGACGAACAGAAGCTTTAGGGCGGCATCGAACCGCGCCAGCGCGCTAGTGGTTACGACCACTGTCTTGACCGCGCGGCGCGAGATCTTGACTTCTTGCCCGCTGCCGAATGCGGGCGTGGTGTAGGTGCGGCGCAGAGTGAGGACCGCCATGCCGAGCGACCAGAGACAGAAGCGGCGAATGCCAGTTTCATGCGCCGGGATCAACAGGATGTATCGAAGCGCATTGGCGAGATGTTGGCCGGCGATGGCGATCAGCCTGTTGAGACCTTCGACGAAGCCCGGGTCGGCCTGACCCGGAGACAACGAGCGCAGGTCGAACCCGGCCGCCAGGAAGACGCTGCGCGGCAGCCAGCATGCGCCGCGGTTCCGGTCCTCCCAAATGTCCTTCAGAATGTTGGTCATCTGGAGGCCCTGCCCGTAGGAAGACGACAGGACGAACAGCTCGTCGCGCCGCGCGCCAATCTCCGCGGAATAGTCGCAGAACAACTCTGTCAGCATTTCGCCAACAACGCCAGCGACATAGTAGCAATAGCGGTCGAGATGCTTGAGATCGTTCAGCCCTTCGAGCCCGGCCCCGTCCTGGAATTCGGCCATGCCGTGCGCCATGATTCGCACGCAACGCTGCATCGCCTGCTGCTGCGTGGCAGAGAAGCTGTTCGTGATCCGCATGACGCGGGGAATGTTGGCGACCAGATCACGCTCGGCTTCGGTTGTCGAACCGGTCAGCAGGCCACCGAGCGCCGCGGCGAAATCCTGGGCGTCACGGCTGCCTTCAACAACACCAATCCAACCTTCGGAGAATTCGCGTTTCTGGCCCGCAGAGAGCGCGGCTTCGTCCTCAATAGTGTCCGCGATCCGGCAGAGCAGATAGGCATTGCCAACCGCATCGCTGAGTGGCGGCGGCAATTGAGGAATGGTGAGCGCGAATGTGCGGGACACACCCTGCAGGATTTCCGCCTGATAGGCGAGGTCGCTCTCGAGGCCGGTTTTACCCATTGCCCTGTTCAGCTCCGACATCCTGTCATACCGCCGGCAGCGGCACGGCTCTACCACCCCCTCCGCTCACACCAACAGCCATCATATGGTCCCCGCGTCGCCCACCTCACACGGCGTCCTGCCTACCACAGCGGTAGACCCCCGATAGCACGGCGGCATCTTTCATCTGTGCAACCTGATGCCCTTAGCATTGGCCGATGGTTTCCGACCGGGCAGCCCGTGTCAAGCAACGCATTGCCGGCCCCGGACAAAGCCGCACCCCAACAATTGGGGAATAACGAGGAGAAGGAAGCTTGCGGCGCTATCCTGCTGCGGCACCGACCGGGCAAGCGACACCGGTGCCGCCAAGGCCGCAATATCCGTGAGGCACCTTGGCCAGATATTGCTGGTGATAATCCTCGGCATAGTAGAATGTCGGTGCCTCCACAATTTCGGTGGTGACAGCGCCATAGCCCGCCTCTCGCAGCGCCTCGGCAAAACGGGCCTTGGACATTTCTGCCGCTTCCCGCTGCACTTCGTCATGGACATAGATGCCGGAGCGGTATTGCGTGCCGATATCGTTGCCCTGGCGCATGCCCTGGGTCGGATCGTGCGTCTCCCAGAAGACCTTGAGCAGCGACTCATAGGACACATGCGCCGGATCGAACACCACCAAGACGACTTCATTGTGCCCGGTGCGGCCAGTGCAGACATCCTCATAGGTCGGGTTGGCGGTGTAGCCGCCTGCATAACCGACGGCAGTGGTCCACACACCAGATGTTTCCCAGAACCTGCGTTCCGCGCCCCAGAAGCAACCGAGACCGAACAGCGCCTGCTCCATCCCGTCCGGGAAGGGCGGTGTCATGGGAACCCCGTTGACGAAATGCTGCGGCGGCACCGGCATGACGCGGTCTCGGTCCGGCAGTGCTCGCTCCGGCTCGATCATCCGGGCCTTCCTCATCATGTTGAAAAACATTGCGACAACCCGTCTCTCTGCTGGGACTATTCCATCAGTATAGCTGGTTGTCCCGACGTTACAGCGGATTATATTTCTCACAACACAGTTCGGCGGAACCGCTCATGGACCTCGGCAAGGCCAGACGCCCGAAGCTCTTTCACGCCACAGCGCCGGGCGCCTGTCCCTATATTCCCGAGCAACTCGAATGCAAGCTGGTGGTTGAGCTTGCCGATCCGGAGGCCGGGTCTCTCTATACCGCCCTGTCACGCGCCGGCTTTCGGCGCAGTTACGGCTACGCTTACCGCCCGGCTTGCAAGAGCTGCGCTGCCTGCGTCCCGGTGCGCATCAATGTCGCTGCTTATAGCGACAGCCGTTCGCTTCGGCGGGTTCGCCGCCGGAATCAGGACCTCCGGGACGAGCTGAGGCCCGCCCTGGGCACCGCCGAACAATATGTGCTGTTCCGCCGTTATCAGGAGAGCCGTCACGCGAGTAGCAAGATGGCGGCGATGACCTTCGGGGATTTTCGCTGCCTGGTGGAGGAAACACCGGTATCCAGTTTTGTCATGGAAGTCCGGGACGCCTCCGGCCGACTTCTGGGCGCTTGTCTCGCCGACTGGCTGGAGGATGGACTGTCGGCCGTCTACAGCTTTTTCGATGCTGACGAAGCACGCCGCAGCTTGGGCACCTGGATGGTCCTGCGCCTGGTCGACACCGCACGGGCGATGGAACTGGATGTCGTCTATCTAGGATACTGGATTTCGGGCAGCGGCACGATGGATTACAAGCGGCGTTTTCCGGCGGTCGAACGGCTTGTGGACGCTCAATGGACACCCCTCGAATACTGACGTTTCCAGAATACGGCCCGAATATTGTCGGTGGGCCGGGACAGAAAGGGGCTTGCCATGAAGCTCGAAGGCCCGCCCCTGCTCCAACAGCCATGCTATATCGACGGTGCCTGGTGCGGAGCCGACAGCGGCGAGGCGGCACGAAGGAGTCCATTACGGCATGACGCGCTGTCTGGAAGTCAAATATCCGTTCATGGCCGTCGGCTGAGCTTTGGGCACTGAAGACGAGAAACGCCTGGCGGCCGCCCGCGCCGTCGCTCTGGTCGAGACGGGCATGACGGTCGGGCTAGGAACCGGTAGCACAGCCGCGCACGCCATTCAGATACTGGGCCAGCGAGTCCGGGAAGGACTGGCCATACGCGGTGTGCCGACTTCCGAAGCGAGCACAGCCCTCGCCCGCACCGAAGGCATCCCGCTGGTCGCCCTGAACAAAGTCGAGTGCGTCCATCTGGCTATAGATGGTGCGGATGAGGTGGACCGGGAAAGACGGTGCATCAAAGGCGGAGGCGGGGCGCTGCTGCGAGAGAAAATCGTCGCGAGCGCGGCGGACCGCATGGTCGTGATCGTCGATTCGGGAAAGACAGTGGAACGGCTCGGGACTTTTCCCCTACCTGTCGAAACGGTGCCGTTCGCTTGCGAGCAGGTACGCCGACAAATCCTAGCGCTCGGCGCATCCGTTGCTCTGCGCGCCGATACACAGGGGCCCTTCGTGACCGATGAAGGCAACCGAATCCTCGATTGCCGCTTCGGTGCGATCTCCGATGCGCCTGCGCTCGCTGCGCGGCTCGACGCCATTGTCGGGATTGTCGGACATGGTCTGTTCATCGATATGGTCGACGATGTGATCGTCGGTAGCGGCAATACCGCCAGTTTCATGGAGTAAGGCAAGGTTGGATGGCGCGTTACGACTATGACCTGTTTGTCATCGGCGCCGGCTCGGGCGGTGTGCGCGCGGCGCGCATTGCTGCCGAACACGGCGCGCGGGTGGGCATTTGCGAGGAAAGCCGTGTCGGCGGCACCTGCGTCATCCGCGGCTGCATCCCGAAAAAACTGCTCGTCTATGCCTCGCATTTCGCCCGCGATTTCGAGGACGCCCGCGCTTATGGCTGGGGACCGACAGCAAGTAAATTCGACTGGTCACAACTTATTGACAACAAAAACCGGGAGATCGATCGCCTGAACGGCATTTATCTATCCCTGCTTTCGGGTGCCGGAGTTGATCTGGTCGAGACGCGCGGCATGCTGGAGGATGCGCATACAATCCGGCTAGGCGCCCGCAGCATCACGGCCGACAAGATACTGATCGCGGTCGGCGGCTGGCCCTGGATGCCGGACATCCCGGGAATCGAGCATGCTATTTCCTCCAACGAAGCACTCGAGCTGAGGACCCGCCCCGACCACATTGTTATCGTTGGCGGCGGCTATATCGCCGTGGAATTCGCTGGAATCTTCCATGGCCTCGGAGTCGAAACCGCCGAGATGATCCGCGCCGAGCATCTGCTCAACGGCTTCGATGACGATCTTCGCGAGGAGCTCGGCGCGCAGATGCGGGCGGACGGCATTGAGATCGTCAACCGAGCCAATCCGATCGCCATCGAAAAGACCGGTGCCGGCTACCGCGTGACCGCCGACACCGGCAGGATCATCGAAACCGACCTGGTCATGTTCGCAACAGGCCGGCATCCCAACACGGCAGGGCTCGGCCTTGAAGCCGTAGGCGTCAAGACCGACCGGAAGGGGGCGGTCGCGGTTGATGCCAACTCCCGAAGCTCGGTCGAAAACATCTATGCCATAGGAGATGTGACTAACAGGCTTGCGCTTACGCCGGTTGCAATCAGGGAGGGCCACGCCTTCGCCGACACGGTGTTCGGCGGCAAGCCCTGGCAGGCTGATCATGCCGATGTGCCCACCGCCGTCTTCAGCCAACCACCTATCGGCACGGCAGGGCTGACTGAGGCGGCCGCGCGCGCGCAGCACGGCACGGTGGACATTTACAAGAGCCGCTTCCGGCCACTGAAGCACACGCTGACCGGCCGCAATGAATTCACCCTGATGAAACTCGTGGTAGACCCAGCAAACGGGCGCGTGCTGGGCGCGCATATGATCGGCGCGGACGCTCCAGAAATCGCCCAGGGTCTCGGCATCGCCATCAAGATGGGGGCGACCAAGGCCCAGTTCGATGCAACGGTCGGTATCCACCCAACTGCTGCCGAAGAGTTCGTCACGATGCGCACCCACGCCTGAGCGTGTGCGCCGGTTATTGCCGGGAGACCTCAACCTCCTTGCAGGTGATGAATTCCAGCAGCGCCGGTTGCCCCGCTTCGGTTGCCGCGATGCCGCGTGCAATGGCAGCCTGGATTTCACCTGGGTCGGTGACCCGTTCTCCATAGCCACCGAAGGCCCGCGCCATGGCCGCATAGTCACCGGAAATGTCGGTCGAGCGGAATTTCTCGGTCGAAACCGGCATGACCTTGAGCTCGATGGCCATGGAGAAATTGTTCAGCAGGATGGAAAGGATCGGGATGCGCTCGCGTACCGCTGTTTCGAAATCCATCCCAGTGAAGCCGATGGCGGCATCGCCCCACACATTGATGCAGAGCTTTTCTGGGCAGGCGAGTTTGGCACCCATGGCAAGGCCGAGGCCATAGCCGAGCTGTGTCGTCTTGCCCCAGCCGATATAGGACAGCGGCGCGGTCGCCTTCCAGAAGGGCGAGAGTTGGTCACGCGGGCTGCCAGCGTCATGAGTGATGACGACATTCTTCTTGTCCACTGCCCGTTCGAGCTCGGCGAGAACCCGATAGGGGTTGAGCGGCGTCTCGTCGCTCTCCCGCTTGGCGGTCCACTCCGCGAGCCAGCTTTCCATGCCGGCTGCGATTTCGGTGGCGACAGGCCCCGAATCGCGTATCGGCTCGCCCGCGAGCGCTGCGAGCAGCGCTTCGAGAGTCAGCCTCGCATCGCCCACGAGGCCAAGCGCGGCCGGCACATCCTTATTCAGGTCCATTGGATCGAGCGTGGCATGGATGATGGTCTTGCCCTTCGGCATGGAGACGCCGAAATTGGTCT
The DNA here is from genome assembly GCA_026710105.1 of Alphaproteobacteria bacterium. Lineage (GTDB taxonomy): Bacteria > Pseudomonadota > Alphaproteobacteria > Bin95 > Bin95 > Bin95. The sequence continues at coordinate 1,833 of JAPORR010000191.1, read as the reverse complement.
CAGTGAAGCTGCATCCTATGCCGAGGATCAGGTCCGCCCGGTCGAGGAAGCTGCGCACCGGGCGCGGCATGGCGAGGCCGCCTGCGCCGAGACTGAGGGGATGATCTTCCTGGAAAGCGCTTTTACCCTCGAGACTGGTGCAGACCGGAATCGCCAGATGCTCCGCCAACGCTTTCAGTTGCGGCCATGCCTTGGCGTAATGCACACCCTGGCCAGCATAAATGACCGGCCGCTTTGCCGTCATCAGCATGTCTGCGGCTTTCACCACAGCCTCGGGGTCAGGGCCGCTGCGGGTGGAGAGTACGGGGTCGTAGGAAAGCTCACCCTCCAGCTCCTCGTTCATCAAGTCCGAGGGGATTTCGACTACGACCGGTCCGCCGCGCCCGTTGCGTAGGCGGGTGAAGGCGCGGCGCATCACATTTGCGATTTCACCGACCGATGTGATCGGCTCAGTCGACTTAGCGATAGGCTTCATCGCCTGGGTCGAGTTGAAATTCGGATGGATATGCGCGATACGGCGCGCATAACCCATAGGCAGCACCAGCAGCGGGACCGACTCGCCATAGGCTTGAGCGACGCCACCATAGGCGTTTTCCGAACCCGGGCCGTGCTGCATGGCGAACACGCCGATCGTGTCGCCTGAGGTCAGGCGGGAGATTGCATCCGCCATATGCAGGCCCACCCGTTCCTGCCGGACGATAATCGGGCGGATATCGAGATGCGCGGCGTATTCAAGCACATGGTTCACCGGATAGCCGATGATCGTATCGATGCCCTCGCGCTTCAGGATTTCCGAAATCGCTTCAACGACCTTCATAGGGGTGCCCCTCTTCTCAGTTCATCCTAAACTTGCCGGACTGGCGAGGTAGAGGGAAGAGCACAAGCAACAGGAATTCGGAAGCGATGCAAGACATGACGATCAAGACAGTCGGCATACTTAGCCCCGGCGACATGGGGCACGAGGTCGGGCGGGCCTTGCGGGAGTGCAACGGGCTTCGCGTAGTCACCGACCTCTCGGGGCGTAGCGAGAGGACGAAGGGCCTCGCGGTTGCGGCTGGGTTCGAGATTCTGGACTCACTCGATTCTGTGGTTGAGGCATCGGACCTTGTCCTCTCGATCATGCCACCGGCAGCGGCTGTGGGCTTTGCGGTGCAACTAGCGGAGAAAATCGGTGCGGACGGGCCAGTTGTCGCAGATATGAATGCCGTCGCGCCGGGCACCGTCCGGCGCATCGCGGCCCAGTTCCCGACAGACCGCTTCGTCGATGGTGGCATTGTCGGACCGTCGCCCCGGGGACCGAAGCCGACGCGTTTCTATGTCTCCGGCACGCCGGTGGCCGCGATGGAAGCACTGGCGTCGGAGCGGATCGCTGTGCGTCCGCTCGGTCTCGAGATAGGCAGGGCGTCGGCGCAAAAGATGCTCTATTCGGCCCTGAACAAGGGTTACTGGGCACTACAGGCGGCCGTGTTGACAGCGGCGGAGCGTGCCGGGCTGGCCGAGGAACTCCGCGCTGAACTTGCCTTTAGCCAGCCGGACGTGCTTGCGCGCATGGAGGACCGCGTCGGCCTACTGCCGGCAGACGCCGACCGCTTCCACCCAGAAATGGCAGAGATCGCCACCTTTTTCAAAAGCCTCGGCATGATGACCGGCTTCCACCGCGGCGCAGAGGACCTGTTCCGCTTGTTAGCACGGACACCACTTGCCGCGGAGACCCGCGAGACCTGGGACCGCTCGCGGCCGCTCAGCGAGTCCGTGCGTATTTTCGCGGAGGCCGTCGACAGGCAAGCGACAGGCGCGCACCCCGGTGATCACAGCGGCATGACGGCCATATAA
>JAPORR010000021.1 GCA_026710105.1 Alphaproteobacteria bacterium | reverse complement strand
CTCGTCTCACAGCCCGAGCGCATAACCTCAATCGGAACCCGAAAATGGGCCAATGGGTTCTAAATTGTGCCCTCTGGTATGAGATCGCCGTTATACGGCCAGGGGTAAGGGTCTGAATCGATGGTGTAGAATCCGGCAGCACCCGTCATTTCGCAGCCTCCTTCGCCGTCTCGCCATAGAGCCGCACAGGAGCGGGGAAACCGCAGGACGTACCGTCGGTCTGCCTGACCTCGTCCTCCCAGGGCAGTCGGTAACGCCCCGCTGCGAGGTCGGTCATATAGCTGTAGGGACAATCCTGTGCACCGCCTTTCACCGCGACATAGCCACGGTGGCCAAGCTGATAGATGTTGTTTTCTACTCCCCAATAGATGCGCGCCTCGCGTATCAGGTCGGGACGGACTTCGGCTGCGATGATCTCGTCGGGGCGCCCGCTGGTGCCATGGGCCAGGATCGCGCCATCGAAATTGACGATCATTCCCTCGCCCATCGAGTCGAAGGTCCCGTCCGACCCGCTCATGCAGACATTCGCCGTTACCATCAGGTTGCAGAAGGCGTTGGACTGATTGGTGAAGCGCCAGCTTTCCCGGATGGGTGCGGTGTAGCCAGCCGTCCGCAGCATGATTTCGGCACCGCGATAGGCGGCCTCTCGCGCCATTTCCGGGAACATACCGTCATGGCAGATAATGAGCGCGATCTTGGCACCTTTCGGCCCCTCAATGACGGGGATGCCGAGATCGCCGGGCTCCCAGGGTTCAACAGGTGTCCAGGGATGGAGCTTGCGGTAGTAGAGCTTCAGCGTCCCAGTATTATCGATGATGATGCCCGAATTGTAAGGATTGCCGCCCATGTTTCTCTCTATGATCGAGAAGCAGCCCCAGACGTCGTTGTCGATGCAGGCCTGCCCGAAGGCGGTCACTTCGGGGCCGTCGAGATTGCACATGAGGTCGGCGTCCGTGTTCATCGACAGTCCGTGAAGGGCGTATTCCGGGAAGACGACGAGGTCCATTGTCGGCATGCTGCGGCGCGCCTTGCCCACCATGGACACGATCCTGTCGGTCTGCGCTGCAAGGTCGGCCGGCGTCTCGACGACCGGCAGTTGCAATTGCACGAGTCCGATCACGACGCCGTTCGGGGATTTGTTGAGGCCGCCCAGACCACTCATGTCGTTCTTCCTCCTATTTCGAAATTGACAGCTCGCCCGGTGCCCCAGCCATGGCGCGGGTGGGCGAGGAGGTTGCAATCAGCAAGCCGAGTGTCAGCACATAGGGTGCGGCGTAGAAGAGGTAGTAGCCTCCCGGAATCCCGGCGGATTGCAGGGCCGGTCCGAGCGCGCCGGTGCCGCCGAACAGAATCGCCACCCAGAAACAGGCAATCGGATTCCAGCGCGCGAAGATCACCAGCGCCACGGCCATCAGGCCCTGGCCGGAAGAGATGCCTTCGCTCCAGCTGCCGGGGTAGAAGAGCGAAAGATAAGCGCCGGCCACTCCTGCGAATGCACCGCCGGCAGCGGTGGCAAGGGTGCGGATGAATGCAGGCTTCAACCCCATGGCACGAGCAGCGTCGGTCGAGTCGCCGACGACACGGATCAGAAGGCCGATGCGGGTGGCGCGAAACATCCACCAGAGCAGGCCGGCCAGCAGAATTCCTATGAGGAACAGGACATTGACTCGGAGCGCCACCTGGACCTGGGGAAGGTCCGACCACCAGCCGAAATTAATCGCCGGCAGGTCGGGCGCGACCGGCTGAATGTAAGGTTTGCCGAAGAAGTAGGCGAGCCCCGTGCCGAGAAGCATGAGCGCAATGCCGATGGCGATGTCGTTGACTCGCGGCAACGAACACACAAGCCCGTGGAAAAGCCCGAAGAGACTGCCGGCAAGGGCGGCGGCCAGGACGCCGATCCATGGCAATGCGGTGAGGTAGGCAACCGCGTAACCCGACATGGCACCGAAGACGAGCGTGCCCTCCAGCCCTAGATTGATACGCCCCGAACGCTCGGTCAGGACCTCCCCCAGAGAGACGAAGAGAAATGGTGTCGAGACACGGATCGCCCCTGCGAGGATGGCGAGCGGGACGGCCCAGAGACCGATGTCGGCCTCGTTCACGGCTGTATCCTCCGCTGTGGGTCCACCCGCCCGACAACGTAAGCCGCCCGGATTGACAACGGACACCTGGCTGAACCTGCGCAGGGCCGAATATGGTTGGCAGCCCCGTCCATGGCAGCAGGGAGTCGGCTGGAGATCATCGCGGGAGGCTCCAGCGCTCGGGCGCGAACATACGGAACCGGCCATAGAGCGACTCGGAGACGAGGATTGCCACGAAGGTGAAGCCTTGCAGCACCAGCACCGTCGCATCGGGAAGGTCCATACGGCGCTGCACAAGGCCTGAGGACGCCTCGAATCCGGCAAGCAGAATCGTGACAGGAATGATGGCAAGCGGATTGTGGCGCGCGAGGAAGGCGATGAGAATGCCGGTATAGCCATAGCCCGCAGCCAGAGAGGCATTGGCCGAGCCATGCACAGCGGCGACCTCGAAGACACCGGCGAGCCCGGCAAAAGCGCCGCCCAGAGCGGTGAAACCCAGAATCAACCGGGCCAGAGGCAGACCCTGTATCTGCGCCGCGCGCGGATTGCCGCCGACGATGCGGGCAGCGAAGCCCCAGGTAGTGCGTTCGATCAGAACCCATGAGAGCAGGCAGCCAAGAACACCGACGATGAGCCCCCAATGCACATCCCAGCCCGGGATGTCGCCGATCCTGAGATGCGCGGCGAGGGGGGCTGTCGAGGGCTTGTTGAGACTCGCCGGATCGCGGAGCGGCCCTTCTACCAAATGATTCATCAGGGCAATGGCGATATAGGCCGTCAACAGGCTCGCGATCGTCTCGTTGACGCCCCGGTAATGGCGCAGCGCGGCGACCGCGCCGACCCAGATCCCGGCCGCTGCCGCGCCTGCCACTGTCAGGACAGGAATCGCGACTGTACTGTGAAAACCGCTCAGCCCGCCGGCAAGTGCGCCGCATGTGAGGCCACCGAGAACGATGGCCCCTTCCCCGCCGATGACCACAAGGCCGAGACGCGCCGGCAGCGCGACGCAGAGTGCCGCCAGCAGCAGCGGTGCCGTGCGTGAAAGCGTATTCTGCCAGGAGAACCAGGTGCCGAAAGCTGCCTTGTACACGAGCGCGTAGAATTCGGCGGGCGCCTTCCCGAGCGCGAACAGAAACAGGCTGAAGGCGGCAAGCCCTGCCAGAAGCGCTCCCACCGGGATGGCAATCGCTTCCGACCGCCGGGCCAAAGCGGCCAGCCAACCGTCGGGAGAGAAACGGCTCTCCTTCCACCAGCCCGTTGCCCGATCGGTTGCCGCCATGCTCGCGGTGCCGTTACGAAGTGGTGCCAATCACCCCCTCGACGAGATAATCCATGCTCTCCAACGCAATGTCTGTTTCCAAGAAAACCTGGCCTGCGCCGAGGATTTGACTGCCCTTATTGTCCATCAGAGGGCCCTCATAAGCAGCGAAGCCGCCCTTCATCATCTCGGCCTTTGTGGTCTCGAAATGCTTGCGCGCCGCATCCGTGACCGCCGGGCCGAGCGGCGACATCTTGATATAGCCCTCGGCCAGTCCGCCTCGGTCGAAATTCGGGATCGTGCCACCGTCGATGACCGTTTGAACCATGCGGGTATAGACCCCGGGCCAGTTCCATTCAGCGCCGGTTAGATATTTCCCGGGGGCGAGTGGTGTCTGGTCTGCGTGGTAGCCGCAAATGAAGCAGCCGCGTGCTGCCGCCGTCTCCATCACCACCTTGGGACCGTCCACATGACAGGTGATGATGTCGCAGCCTGCGTCCGCCAGCGCATTCGTCGCTTCGGCCTCCTTCACGGCAAGCGACCACTCGCCGGTGAAGATGACCTGGCAGGTAATCGCCGGATTGACCTGCCGCGCGCCGAGCAGGAAGGAGTTGATATTCTGCAAGACCTGCGGGATCGGCTTTGCGGCCACGAAGCCAAGCTTTCCGGACGCCGTCATATGTCCGGCCACGATGCCGTTCAGATATTGGCCGAGCCCAATATAGCCGAAATAGCTCCCCACATTCGACGGGTGCATATCCGCTTGCCAGAGGCCGGCGGCATGCTGAAAGCGCACTTCAGGGAATTTAGGCGCGACCTCAAGGATATGCGGGTCAAAATAGCCGAAGGAAGTCGGGAAGAGGAGGCTCGCGCCATCAAAATTGATCATAGATTCCATGGATTTCTGTACATCCACGGACTCGGAGACATTCTCTTCCTCGACCACGGAAACGCCCTGCATCGCCTTCACGGCAGCAGCGCCTTCCGCATGGGCCTGATTATATCCGAAATCATCCCTGGGGCCGACATAGATGAAGCCCACGGTCAGCTTGCCGTCGGCGAAAGAGGCCGCCGGCAACACTCCGAGCGCACTGGTGCCAGCGAGCGCGGCGCTTGCCTTCAGGAAGCCGCGGCGGTTAGGAGCAGTGAAGGTCATGGTCTCGGATCTCCTCGATTATGTTGTCCCCCCTGAGGATCGCCCGTAGGGGCTGTGGACAACGCCGGACATTACGAAGAGCCAAGCTTGAAACAGCCAAGCGTTGTTGGCTTCTGCTATGTTTGCATTGTATCGATGCAAAAAATGCAGCAATTATTGAGGCCTTGAATGATGGTTGCACGCCATCTCACACCGCTCGGCTATATTGATGTGATCGCCAAGGCGGGCTCGATCCGGAAGGCGGCGGAGACGCTGTCGATTACCTCAACCGCGCTGAACCGCAGAGTGCTCGCGCTTGAGGAGGAACTGGGTGTGCCGATCTTCGAGCGGCTTCCAAGAGGTGTCAGGCTTTCGACGGCAGGGGAGTTCCTTGTCGCGCATGTTCGCCACCAGATCTCCGATTTTGAGAAGCTGAAGGGCCAGATCGCGGATCTATCCGGCGTGCGGCGGGGTAATGTGGCCATCGCCTGCAGCCAGGCACTGTTGCCGTATTTTCTACCCGAACAAATCTCACGCTACCGTGCTGAACATCCGGCGGTGACCTTCCGGGTCAGCCTGAGAGATCGTGCAGCAGCGGAGCAGGCGCTGGTCGATCTCTCAGCCGACATCGCGTTGATCTTCGAGCCAGTGCGACTTCGCGAAATGCAGGTCCTGATCAGTGTGCGTCAACCTCTTCACGCCGTTATGTCCGTCGACCATCCTCTTGCAGGACGCGACACGATCCGCTTGAGCGATTGCGTAGCATTTCCCGTTGGGTTGCCGACAGCGCAATATGGCGTGCGGCATCTGATTGACATGGCGCTCATGCGATCCTCCCTGCCTCTGACGGTTGCCGTCGAGTCCGACAGCTTCGAACTGCTCCGCCACTATCCGCGACACGAACATCTGGTGTCCTTCCAGATTCCCGTCGGTCTTCCAAGACAGGCCGACGAAAGGATCGTCACTCGTCCGGTCGATCGCCGGGATGTGCCTGAAGGGCTCTTGTATCTTTGCCAACTTCACGGCCGTACGTTGCCTGTCGCAGCGGCCAAATTCGCGGTGCAAATCGAGGCAGCACTCGAATCCTATTTTTCGTAATCGATCCCGGGGGAGCATCAGGTGAGGACCGTCGCTTGTCCTCGGCATTGAGTTGCTGATCCTTACCAAGGTACCGACCGTTGTGTGCGATCGAGTGCCTGTATCTGGCTTTTCTCGTCGACGCACAGCACGAGCGTTCGGATTTTACACCCGGCGGATCGAGATAGAGGTAGACGACATCGCGCACTTTCTTGACAATGAGCGGATGCCGTCGCCACGCTCCAGGCACTCCAGGGCGAATGGCGCGACAGCCTCCCAGGGAGCTCGCCGACAGCCGCACCGCCGAACACCTCGAAGCGGTCTGCGAACTCGACGAGCTCGACCTTGGACTACCCGCGAGGCTTCAGGCGGGACTGGCCAGCTTCGCCCGGGAGGCGCGGTATTCTGTCGATGTGCAGCAACCGACACGTGAGCTGGGGAGTGTTCAGGCGTTGAGCTTGCAGCGGATTTTGGCAAAATGCAGCAGAACCCGATGTCGCGTCTGGTAACCGGCAAGACGCCCGTGCTGGCCTGTAAGATGCGGGAACTGGCACGCCCCTAAAAATATTTCGCCACCGCGCCGCGTTCGGCCGTCGCCGGCGGCATAGTGCACGACCATGTGCGCGGTCTTCCAGCCGCCGGACAGAATGACTTCCGTCGTGGAAGCTCCGTACGCGATTAGCTCAGACGCATGCCCGACGCGCCCGGAATGGACTGTCACGCCCTCGATCCTGACCTTGGCGATTTCACCGACCGGCGTCCGGTAGCGGTGCACTAGCACTCGGTATCCTGCAAGGCGCAACAGCCAAGCGGCGATCCGTTCGGCCAGGCGACCACGGCTGTCACTCTCGGCGGGCAAGGAGTTCGAGCCCGCGCTTGTAGAGGTCGCGCCGCGACCGGCCAGAAATTGCTGCAAGCTCGCTCGCTGCGCGCGAGAGGCCAAGCGTGGTGATCCGCGCGACCAGTAACGCATCTGGGACATCGGCGAGTGCCACTTCTGCAGGCGGTCCGACAATGACGACAATTTCGCCTTTGGGTGGTCCTGCCTCTGCATAGCGCGCCGCAAGGTCATCAAGACGGCCGCAAACCACCTCCTCATGGCGTTTCGTAAGCTCGCGCGCAACGGCCACTTCGCGAGCGCCCAGCACTGTGGCCATGTCTGCTAGGCAGTCAGCGAGGCGTGGTCCCGCCTCATGCACCAACAAGGTTGTGAGCGCCGAGGCCCAGGGTGCCAGAGCCCGCCGGCGCGCCGACTGTTTGGACGGCAGGAATCCCAGGAAGGAGAACCGGTCTGGCGCCAAACCGGAAAGCTGGAGCGCCGTCAGAGCCGCATTCGCTCCCGGTGCAGATGTCACCGGAAGGCCTTCTGCCCGAGTTGCCCTTACTAGGCTGAAGCCAGGGTCCGAGACGAGCGGCATTCCGGCGTCGCACGCCAGCGCCACCGACTTTCCGGCCCGGATTGCAGCGAGGAGTTTCGGCCGCACCCGCTCCGCATTGTGGTCATGATAGGCGGTGAGGGAAGCGTTCAGTCCGTGAATCTGCAACAGGCGGCGGGTCACGCGCGTGTCCTCGCAGGCGATAAGGTCGGCGGCAGCCAGAATGTCGAGGGCACGCAGCGTGATGTCGCGCGCATTGCCGATGGGCGTTGCCACCAGATAAAGGCCTGGCAGCAGACTTTCCTTCGAATCGCCGGATGCTTTACGCGCCGGGTCGAGAGGATTAACTTCGCGCCCGATCATACCGTTGGAGGCGGGTCGTGAACACGGCATATTGGCGCTACGCCTCTTTCGCACTGCTCGGCATAGCACTGGTTGCCTGCGAGCATTCGGAACCTGACCAACCTAGCCCGCCGAACCTTCCCGCGAAAGCGCCTGTTGAATCCGCCCCGTCTGGTTCGCTTGTCCCATCCACCCCCGTTTCGCCATCTGCCTTTCGCGCCGCCCTACTGGCACCAGCTACCGGGCGCCATGCAGAACTCGGCACCGCCCTGCTGAATGCCGCTCAGTTGGCACTCTACGATGCTGCGGGCAAGAATTTCGTGCTGATGCCGATGGATACGAGCGGGACACCAGCCGGCGTGATGGAGGCGGCAAGGCAGTCGATTGAGCGCGGCGCTAGCATGTTGCTTGGTCCAGTGTTTGGGTCGAACGTCCGGATAGTTGCCGAGGCCACGCGGGCGCGGGCCTTACCAGTTTTTGCCTTCTCGAACGACCGTGCGGCGCTTGGGCCCGGGGTCTGGTTGTTTGGCCCGCAGCCCGAGGACGAGGTAGAACGTCTGATCGGCCATGCCGCTGCTGAAGGCCACAAGCGGCTGGGTCTGCTGGCCTACGACACGGCACTCGGCCGTTATGCTATCCGCACAGCAGAACGCGTCGCCCGCGCGCATGATGCCACCATTACGCGCAGCGGTTTCCTCTCCCTTGGCCTCGATGCAAGGGCGCTTTCCGAGCAGGTGCGCACATTTGCCGGCGCTCCGGCTAGGCCCACGCCAGAAACAGACGAACGGCCCCGGCGTTTCGACGCCGTGCTCATTGCTACGGAGGGCGCGGCGCTCCGCTCGACGGCAGCACTGCTCGCCTTTCACGGCATCAACCCGAAACGGACGCGTTATCTAATAGCAGGCGTCCATCCTGACCACTTGCCACTTGACGAACCGAGTCTCGTTGGGGCGTGGTATGCGAGCCCACCACCGGAAACGTTCAAACTCTTTTCCCGGCGCTATCAGGCAGCATACGGCACCGCACCGCCCCGTCTGGCCGGCCTCGCCTATGACGCGACTGCGATCGCTGCCATGCTGGCGGAAGCTCGGCCCGCTGGCGGGCTGGACATCGCGACCCTTACTGCGCCAGACGGTTTCTTCGGTGCGGGCGGCTTCTTCCGATTCCATCCTGACGGCGCCGTCCAGAGAGCGCTCGCCATATTCGAACTCACCCCTGAAGGCCCCCGCATCGCAGACCCAGCCCCGCAGCGGTTCGACCCGGAAGGCAAGCCGGTCGGCTGAGGAGAACTTCAGGCCAAATCTTGTTCTATGACGCTCCGTGAAAAGCGTCAGGCCCGGACGGTTTTCAGCGGTGGCGGTGGCGGTGGGGTGGTGAACAACGCTTGCGCTCCCACAATATCGAGGTCGTGACCGGGCGAGCGGATTATGACGGCATGAACGGTTCCGGCGGCCAGTGCCATTGCGTCGGCCCAGCCATCCCGCCAGCGTGCGGCGAACAATGCTGCGAACAGGTCGCCTGCCCCATAGCTCGGATGCGCAACGCGCGGCGTTGTGACCTGCTGGACCTCACCCTCCTCCGATACGCCAATGCAGGCGATGCGTCCTTCTCCCGCGGGCACGCTCGTCGCGACGACGAGGGGTGGCCCAAGCCCAGCTGCGGCAGCGGCGGCGTCCGCCGGCCCGTCCACTTCGCGTCCAGCTAGAAGCGATAGCTCGAACCGGTTGGGCGTTGTTGCTGCGGCCCGCGGCAGCAGGTCCCGTCGGATCGCATCCGGCAAGTCAGGGGCAACGAATAGTCCTTTCGGGTCATCGCCCATGACTGGGTCTAGCAGATAGGGCACGCCGACCCGGTCCACAGCGCGTGCCACCGCCGCTGCATTCCCGGCCGAGCCCAGATAGCCTGACAGGACGAGGTCGATATCCTCCAGGAAGCCGCGCTCCTCGAGGCCGGTCACGATGCGGTCTAGGCTCTCCGCCGGATGGACAGCACCTCGAAAGCCACCATGGGCCGGATGGTTGGAATAGGCCACCGTGTCGATGCAGATCACCTCATGGCCGAGACGCTGGAGCGCGAAAACTGCCGTTCGATTGCCGACAAAGCCGCGCGCGACCGAGGACTGGATCGATAGAATGTGCATGATGGCCGTTCTATTGCTGACGATTTACTCGCACAAGGAATCCGTCCTCATGCCCCAGGCCGTCAAGCCGCGCCGCAGCGCCCTTTATATGCCAGCCTCCCGTACCGGTGCGCTGGAGAAGGCGAAGACGCTACCGGCCGATGTGCTGATATTCGACCTCGAAGACGCCGTAAGCCCCGATATGAAGCAAACTGCCCGTGCGCAGGCAGTGGTAGCGGCACGTTCGGGCGCCTACGGACTGCGGGAAATCGTCATTCGCGCCAACGGCCTGGACACGCCCTGGGGCCATGACGACCTCACAGCCATCGCCGGCTCCGGCGCGGATGCGGCGCTGCTGCCCAAGGTCGAGAGCGAGGCGACGATTCACCAAGCCACCGCCCTACTCGATCGACATGGCGCGCCCGATAGCATGGTGGTGTGGGCGATGATGGAAACACCGCGCGCCATGCTGCGCGCTGATGCCATTGCTGGGGCTGGACCCCGCTTATCCACCCTGGTCATGGGCACGTCCGATCTCGCTAAGGAACTGGGGGCTGCCCATACGCAGGATCGGCTGCCATTCGTCACCAGCATCGGTCTCTGCCTGCTAGCAGCCCGAGCTCATGGTCTGACGGCACTGGACGGGGTTCATCTCGATCTTGCAGACGATGAGGGCTTCGTTGCGGCTTGCCGGCAAGGCGCCGAATTCGGATTCGACGGCAAGACGCTAATCCACCCGAAACAGGTCGGCCCCTGCAATACCGCTTTCTCACCGGGTCCAGAAGCCGTCGCCGAGGCGCAGCGAATTATCGTTGCTCATGCGGCGGCGGAGGCTGCGGGCCAGGGGATCACACTGGTGGATGGACGGCTGATTGAGAGCCTCCATGTCGAAATGGCGAAGCGGACGGTAGCGCTCGCGGAGGCCATTGCGGCCGGCCATGATTGAGCGTGCAATCGGTCACGATGACGACGGCTACCGTTTGCAAGCCGTATGAAGGAGACATCCTTGCGCAACACTCTGCTAATGGGCGAGTGCAACTGCTAAAGGATGAGTGCAACGATTCATTAGCCGACTACAGGATTGGGGTAAAAGGAGAATACCAACCCGTGACCGATATCTTTCTGGATGATGCACCAGAGGCCGTACCTGTCCTAATTCTGGACAAGGAGAGCCTGCAAGACTGGCTCGAAGACGCTGGGCCCGTTGCACGTAATTGGGCAGACACCAACAGTTTTGACGCCGAACCTGGCAGTATACTGGTGCTGCCAGAGGCAGACGGCAGAGCGGCACGAGTGCTTGCCGGTGCGGAAAGACCCGGCGACATGTGGGCTTGCGGTGGCCTGCCGCGGCGCTTGCGCAGCGGCACATTCCATATTGAGAACGCCCTGACCCCGGGTGAGGCGACGCGGGCTGCGACCGCCTGGGGACTCGGTTGCTATGCGTTTGATGCCTATTCCGGCAGCGGCGACGGAAAGCATGCAAGCCTCGTCTGGCCGGAGAACACGGACCGGAACACGGCACTAGCGGCGGTGGAAGCGCAGTCTCTAGTACGCGACCTCATCAATACGCCCGCCAACGACATGGGGCCCGAACGGCTGGAGGCTGCCATAAGGGAAGTGGCGAATCGCCATGGCGCGACAATCTCCTCAACCATTGGCAACGATTTGCTTGCGGAGAACTACCCGACCGTTCATGCCGTCGGCCGGGCAGCGGCAGCGGCGCCAAGGTTGATCGACCTCGTCTGGGGAGACGAAAGCCAGCCAAAACTCACCCTGGTCGGCAAGGGGGTATGTTTTGACAGCGGCGGCCTCGACCTCAAGCCTCCTGCGGGTATGCAGCTGATGAAGAAGGACATGGGTGGCGCGGCGAACATGCTGGGGCTCGCCCATATGGTGATGTCGGCGGCCTTGCCGGTGCGGCTTAGGCTGCTTGTCCCGGCAGTCGAAAACAGCATATCTGGCAATGCCATGCGGCCTATGGACGTGATTCGCACACGCAAGGGGCTGACGGTCGAGATCGGTAATACAGACGCTGAAGGCCGTCTTATCCTCTGTGATGTGCTCGCCGAAGCCTCAAGCGAGTCGCCTGACCTGATTCTCGATGGCGCAACGCTGACGGGTGCCGCACGGACCGCGCTTGGAGCCGATTTGCCAGCGCTTTTCTGCAACGATGACGCCGTCGCCTCAGCGCTGCTGGACGCCTGCGAAGCCGAGCAAGACCCGGTCTGGCGGATGCCACTTTACAGGCCCTATCGTAAACTGCTGTCCAGCGATGTTGCGGATATGAACAATGTTTCCGACGGGCCGTTTGCCGGCGCCATCACGGCAGCGCTGTTCCTGGAGCGCTTCGTCGAACCAGGTATTTCCTGGGCGCATGTGGATATGATGGCTTGGAACCGTGAGGCCCGGCCAGGGCGCCCCCGCGGCGGCGAAGCGCAATTCATTCGCGGCGCAATGGCCATGCTCCGCCGCCGCTACACAGTGTAACCACGTTCAATAGAACAGCTTCCTCTGGTCCATCCCTTCGTAAAGGTGAGCCACGAACTCGCCATAGCCGTTATAGAGCAGGGTCTTGCGGCGATCATCCGTGCCGATCATCCGCTCCGTGGCTTGGCTCCACCGCCGGTGCGGCACCTCTGGGTTCACATTCGCCCAGAAGCCATATTCGCGGCCCTGTACTTTCTCCCAGAAGCTCTTGGGCCGGTCGTCGGTGAAGGTAAAGCGGACGATCGATTTGATCGATTTGAAGCCGTATTTCCATGGCAGCGCGAGGCGTAGCGGTGCGCCGTTCTGCGCCGGCACCGGCTTGCCGTAAAGGCCCGTGACGATAAAGGCGAGATCGTTGGTCGCTTCCTCGATAGTGACGCCTTCGACATAGGGCCACGGATACCAGAATTCCTTCTGGCCCGACGCCATATCCGGATCGTTGAAGGTCTCCATGCGCACATATTTCGCTTTCGCTAATGGCTTTGCGAACGCGACCAGCTTCGCCATTGGAAAGCCGGACCAGGGGACCGCCATCGCCCAGGCTTCGACACAACGGTGTCGGTAAAGGCGTTCCTCGACGCCCATCTTGCGTACCAAGTCATCGAACCCGATTTCGATGGGTTTCTCCACATCGCCGTCGAGATGCACGGTCCAGGGCCGGATGCGCAGATTATCGCGCGCCCGCTTCCAGATGCCCTTGCTGGAGCCGAACTCATAGAAATTATTGTAGGTGGTCGCAGCCTCTTCCGGGGTCAGCGGCCGGTCGAGAGTGTAGGTTGGATTGCGCGGGCCGGGGTAAAGGTTGGCTGTCGGGTCAGTTTCTGTCGTGGTCGCATGGGCCACAATAGGCCCCGCAGCCGCCGCGATGCCGCCTAGCGCAGCTGCCTGGATCAGCCGCCGCCTGTCATGGAAAACTGCCTCTGGCGTCGCCTCACTCTCCGGCAATTCCCAGCCGCGTCGTCTCAGGATCTGCATAGTTTGCGCTCCTTTGTACGTTTCACTGCCACAAATGCCCAGGAAACACCCTGACTGCCAATCACTTTCCTGTTACGCCGGCTGCGCCATCGGGCGCGTGAGCGGTTTGTCGGCTATCGGCAGGTGAATGAGCGCTGCGAATAGGCCGAGTCCGATATTAATGAGCCAGATCGTATCGTAGCCGCCCGTTGCCTCGAAGATATAGCCGCCGAGCCAGGAGCCGAGGAACGAGCCTGCCTGGTGGCTCAGGAACACGATGCCGAACAGCGTGCCCAGATAGCGCGTGCCGAAAATTCGCCCGACCAGCGCTGATGTGAGTGGCACCGTGCTGAGCCAGGCGAGGCCGAGGCCGGCGGCGAAGATGAGCGTTGTTGTCGTTGTGACCGGTGTGAAGGCATAGATCGCGAACATGAGCGCGCGCAGGGTGTAAAGAATGCTTAGTAGGTATTTCATGCGGTAGCGGCTGCCGAGGAACCCGGCTGCCGTCGTGCCGATCAAGTTGAATATGCCAATCGCCGACATCGCCCAGCCGCCAGTGGTCGCCGGCAGACCGCATTCGGCGATGAAGTTTGGCAGATGTGTCACGATGAATTGCACATGAAAGCCGCAGACGAAGAAGCCGGCGGTTAACAGTAGATAGCCGGAATGCCCCCAAGCTTCCGCCAGCGCTTCGCGCAGGCTCTGGTCTGCCTCCAGAGCGCGCACCGGTGCCACCGGCCGGCTGCGCAGCAGCGCGGCTAACAACATGACGATGCCGATCAAGCCGATGAAGCCCAGCAATCCGGCCCGCCACCCATATGCTTCAATGACGATCGGTGCCGCAGGGGTCACGAGAAATTGTCCGAGCGATACGCCACTCGCCGTCAACGCCATGACCAGCGGGTGGCGTTCCTTGGGGAAGACGCGCACCACAGCCGTCATCACGATGGGCATGCCGCAGCCCGCAGCGCCGATGCCGACCAGAATGCCGACCGAGAAATATGCCTCTTCGGGCGTCTGCATATGGCTCGCATAGAAGAGGCCAGCCGCGTAGATTGCCGTTCCGATGACCAAGGTCCGCCCTGTGCCGAACCGATCAGCCATCCAACCGAAGAAGGGCTGACCGAGCCCCCAGAACAAGCTCTGGATGGCCAGTGCAAGCGACATGACCGCGATCGACCAGCCCAGATCGGTGCTGATCGGGCTCAGATAAAGGCCGAAGGACTGGCGGGCCCCGAAGGTGAGCGCCAGCACGAGGCCCGCGGCGATTATGACAACCACACCGTAGCGATGCATGGCCGATTTCCCGAAGCGTTCCGCATCGCTTACAATCTGAACCACCCCGACACAAGGAGAAGCCGGCATGGGCGACACGGTGCTTTGCGAAATTGACAAGGGCATCGCCTGGGTCACGCTGAATAACCCGAAGGCGCGCAACGCGCTGAGCCCGCAGATGCGCATCGACATGCGCGATGTCATCGGCGATCTGGAGCATGACGACTCCGTGCGCTGCGTTGTGCTACGCGGTGCGGGTGAGCACTTCATGGCCGGCGGCGACATCCGCGCCATGCAGGAGCGGCTTTCGATCGACAAGCAGGCGCGCAAGCGCGTTGTGGTTGAAGGTATCCACGGCATCCACCTGCCGATCTTCGCGATCCGCCGGATGCGCAAGCCCGTGATCGCGAGCGTCCAGGGCGCGGCCGCCGGCTTTGGCCTCGGGCTGGTGGCGGCCTGCGACCTTGCGCTCGCCGCGGACGACGCCTTCTTCACGCTCGCCTATTGCCATATCGGCGCGAGCCCGGACGGCGGCTCTTCCTATTTCCTCGCCCGCACGCTCGGCATGAAGCAAGCCATGGAGCTGGCGCTGCTCGGTGACCGGTTTGGCGCGGACCGCGCGCTCGAACTCGGCATTGTGAACCGTGTCGTGCCGGCGGCTGATCTTGAGACAGAGACGCGGGCGCTTGCCGAACGCCTCGCTGTCGGGCCGACAATCGCCTATGCCCAAGCCAAGTCGCTCTTCAACACCGCCTTTCACACGCCTATGGAGCAGCAATTGCAGTGGGAAGGCGAGCATATGGCGGTGTCCATGACCACGGACGACCATGCCGAGGGGGTCAACGCCTTCCTGGAGAAGCGCCGGCCCATCTTCAAGGGCACCTGACCGCCCACCGCCTCTTTGACCGAACACGCTGCCAAGGGAGCGGACATGACCGAATTGCGCACCGTCGCCGACGGGCTGATGTTTCCTGAAGGGCCGATCGCCATGCCAGACGGCTCGGTACTTCTCGTCGAAATCCGCCGCGGCACGTTGACCCGTGTTCATCCCGACGGGCGCAAGGAGGTTGTCGTAGAGATCGGCGGCGGGCCGAACGGGGCCGCGCTCGGGCCGGACGGGCGGGTCTATATCTGCAACAATGGCGGCTTCGAATGGCTCGACGAGCCGGGCGGGCTCATGCGCCCCATCGGCCAGGCGCAGGACTATAGCGGCGGGCGAATCGAGGCGGTGGACATGGAGACCGGCGCGGTCGAGGTCCTCTACACCGCATGCGAGGGGCGCCCGCTCAAGGGGCCGAACGACATCGTTTTCGACGGCGAGGGCGGCTTCTGGTTCACCGATCTCGGCAAGGTCCGCGACGACGAACGCAATTGGGACCGCACGGGCATCCATTACGCCCGCGCCGACGGCTCCTTCATCACCGAAGCGGCCTTTCCGCTGATTACGCCGAACGGCATCGGCCTCTCGCCCGATGACAATGTGGTCTATGTCGCCGAAACCCAGACCGGGCGGCTCTGGGCCTTCGACATCGAAGCGCCGGGCGTGTTGAAGAAGCAGCCCTGGCCGAGCCCGCATGGCGGACGGCTGGTCAACCAGACGCATGGCTACCGCACGCTAGACAGCCTGGCGCTGGATGCCGCGGGAAATATCTGCGTGGCGACGCTGATGGACCCCGGCGTCTCCATCTTCCGGCCCGACGGCTCGGGGCTGGAGCATGTACCTATGCCGGACCTCTATACGACGAATATCTGCTTTGGTGGCCCGGATTTGCGCACGGCGTTCATCACCCAGTCTCGTGAGGGCAGGCTGTTGTCCTGTCGCTGGCCGGCGGCCGGCCTGCCGCTTCATCACCTGAACGAGCGGGCCGGCTGAAGCTGGGCGGTTCGAAAGCGGAACCATGCGCCGGAACCTTCTGGAAGCCGTCTGCCGGATTGCACGCGAGGCGGGTGAAATTGTCATGCCCTGGTTTTACGCAGCGGACCTTGAGACGCGCCGCAAGGCAGATCGCAGCCAGGTGACGGTGGCGGACGAAGCTGCCGAACACGCGATCCTCGACCGCCTTGCCGCGTTGACGCCGGATATTCCCGTGGTTGCTGAGGAAAGTGTGGCAGCTGGGTGTGTCCCGGATGTCGGCGACGACCCGTTTTGGCTGGTCGATCCTCTCGACGGCACTAGAGAGTTCATTCGCAAGATTCCCGAATTTACTGTGAATATCGCACTGATTGAGCAGCGTCGCCCGGTCCTTGGTGCCGTCTATTTGCCAGCCTCTGACGAGCTTTATGCGGGCCAGGAGGGTGGTGGTGCATTCCTGGAGGATGGCTGCGGGCGGCGCATCATCCGCACGAGACGATTTCCCGTGTCAGGCATCACGGTCGCGGTCAGCCGTACCTATGGCGCGGGCGTCGATTTAAATCGGTTCCTGGCGCGCTACGATGTGGCAGAACAGATCGACGCAGGCAGCTCGCTCAAATTCTGCCTGGTCGCGCGCGGTGCGGCCGATGTTTATCCACGTTACGGCGGCAGCAACGAGTGGGATACGGCTGCGGGTCATGCCGTGCTGGCCGCTGCGGGCGGGTCGGTGTGCGAAATAAACGACGGCCCAGAGCTGCTTTATGGCAAGACAGGCTTCTCCAACCCCTGGTTCATCGCTTGGGGACGTCCGTGACCGCCGGAATGGCGGTCGCCCAGGCAGCTGCTCTCATTCGCGCGGGCAAGCTCGTCGCCTTCCCAACCGAGACCGTTTACGGCCTCGGAGCCGACGCGGCTGACGACCGCGCCGTGGCCGCCGTGTTCGAGGCCAAGGGCCGTCCGCGTTTCAACCCGCTCATTGTCCATGTAGCGGGGCGTGAAGAGGCTGAAGCTTTGGCGGCTTTCGATGACCGGGGCCGTCGGCTCGCAGACCGGTTCTGGCCGGGGCCGCTCACTCTGGTGCTGCCGCGCGCGCCGGACTCTCCCGTTTCCTTGCTCGCATCGGCCGGCCTCGACACCCTGGCCTTGCGCTGGCCTGCGCATCCGCTGGCGGCCGCGCTCATTCGTGCCGTCGGGCGGCCGCTTGTCGGCCCGAGCGCCAACCGGTCGGGGCGCCTTAGTCCAACGACGGCAGCCCATGCCACGGCCGAGCTCGGGCGGCATGCAGCGATGGTACTCGACGGCGGCTCATGTCGGCTCGGACTCGAATCGACCGTGATCGGTCTTGGCGAGGGCCTACCCGTCCTGTTGCGTCCGGGTGCGCTCAGTGTTGAGGCCATCGAATCTGAAACCGGCCCACTTGTTGAACCCGCCCTGACAGTAGGCGAGGCAGCGCGTCCCTCGCCGGGTATGCTGCTGCGCCACTATGCGCCCAACAGCCCACTCCGTATGGCGGCCGAATCCGCTCTTCCGGGCGAAGCCATGCTCGGTTTCGGAGCCTTGTCAGGTGACCTTAATCTCAGCCCATCTGCTGATCTCGCTGAGGCTGCCGCTAACCTCTTCGCCATGTTGCGACAGCTCGATGGTCGGGGCGGCATCGCCGTCGCCCCGATTCCAGAGCGTAATCTCGGCCGGGCGATCAACGACCGTCTTCGACGCGCCGCCCTAGGGTCTAGGAAGCCGACTGTATAGAAGCCAGCTATATCAATTGTCGGCGTTACCTACCCAGACGATCAAAGCTTGAATCCGCTTGCCCGGCTGCTTGCACGATTTTTTGATTATATCAGTGCCCCGCCCGATACAGTATCGGAACAGCTTATGCTGCGGCGTCTTCTGCGTGGAAGCGGATGACAAGGCGGGGGCCAAGGGGCCAGGGCTGGCGGCCGTGGGCCTCGGCGATTCGCCGCGCACGCGCTGCCGCCGCATCGGGAAACGGTACGCCCCGGCGCAACCCCAGGTCCACATGCATACATAAGCACTCGTAGGCGGCGAGCACCGGGCCGTCGGCCGCACGGTGCAGCGTTTGCAGATAATGGACGCGCTTGGCGTCCGCATCGGCGAAATGGAACCGGCAGAGCAAACGTTCGCCAGGGCGGGCGTCATCAAGATAGACGACATGGCTCTCCAGCGCGAAGGTGCTGCAATTGGTCCGGGCCATATAGTCTGGCGGCAGGCCAAGCGCGCGCCCGAACGGCTCCAGCACAGCCTCGAACAGCTCCAGGTAGCGTACGCGCGGTATAAAGCCGTTCGGGCCGGCCCAGGCGGCTGGAATTTTCGGTGCAAAATCTTCCGGCCAGAAACTCAAAGCCAGGCGCCGGCAAGTTCATGGGCGATCTGGACAGCATTGGTGGCCGCTCCCTTGCGGAGATTGTCCGAGA
Organism: Alphaproteobacteria bacterium; assembly: GCA_026710105.1. Classification (GTDB taxonomy): domain Bacteria; phylum Pseudomonadota; class Alphaproteobacteria; order Bin95; family Bin95; genus Bin95. Next base: position 1,448 of record JAPORR010000021.1, on the reverse strand, counting down.
CAACCCAGAGATTGAGGCCATGCTCGACCGTCGAGTCGCGACGGATACGCGAGACATATACGGTGTCGTCGCCGGCGGCCTCCTTGGGCGTGATGTAGCCGCCGTCCTGGCGCCGGTCCATCACCTCCACGCCAGGGGCTGTGCTCAGCAGCTCATAGGCCTCCTCTTCGTCCATAGGCCCGTCGAACTCGACATTCACCGCTTCGGCATGGCCAACGAAAACCGGTACGCGCACGCAGGTCGCAGTGACTGCAATATCCGCGTCCAGGATCTTCCGGGTTTCGCCTGCCATCTTCCATTCTTCCTTGGTTGAGCCGTCTTCCATGAAAATGTCGATATGAGGCACAACATTGAAAGCAATTTCCTTGGTGAATTCGGATGGCGCGGCGTCCTCGAGCTGGTAGACGCCGCGCGTCTGGCCCCAGAGCTCATCCATGCCCTTGCGACCTGCACCGGAAACCGACTGATAGGTGGAAACGACGATGCGCCGGATCGGCTGCGCGTCGTGCAGCGGCTTCAGCGCCACCACCATCTGGATGGTCGAGCAGTTGGGATTGGAGATGATGTTCCGCGCTGAAAAACCCGCTAATGCTTCACGGTTCACCTCCGGCACGACCAGTGGCACATCTGCGTCCATGCGGAAGGTCGAGGTGTTGTCGATCACCACGCAGCCTGCGGCAGCAGCACGTGGTGCATGCGCCTTAGAGACCGCCCCGCCTGGTGAGAACAATGCGATATCCCAGCCGGAAAAGTTGAATTCGTCGAGAATCTGGACATCCAGTTCACCATCGCCAAAAGATACCTTGCGCCCTTGGGATTTGCGCGAGGCCAGCGCCGCAATGTCGTCCACGGGGAAGGATGTTTCGTGTAATCCTTCCAGAAGTTGGTAGCCGACGGCCCCGGTCGCGCCGACTACGGCGACCCTATAGCCCATGAGTTTCCTGTCCTTCACGAATAGGGGATGAGACTTACGGCGCAGCTGCCTGTATTTCAATCCCTGTTCCTTCTGTTTCTTGTATCCTGATCGAGAAGTTTGAAAGCCTTTGAAGTCCCTATCTTCTCGTCATGCTAGGCCCTGCAATGGGTCCATCCATGGTGGGGCACCGAGCGGAGGAGGATTTGTCCCCCGACCAAGGCATACGGGGAGTGAATCTCGTATGGCGATGATGCCGCTGGGGTGAGTGTCGGGGTTCATGCGGCGCGGCTGTCGCTAGTTTCGGGCTGACGGTTGTCGTTGGCCGGGGTATCGTGATCGCCCATGAGCGTGTCCCAGGCGCGATCGAAGCGCCCAGACTTGATGAGGGCGCGGACGGTGAGAACGGCCTGCCCACCTTGGAGGCCCCATCGCATACCGGAACGCTTCAGTCTCTGCGTGACGAGTGTCTTGCATGCTGCTTCGACAACACCGGAGCCGATGGCGAGGCTGCGGTCGCTGAGGTCACGGTAGC
>JAPORR010000108.1 GCA_026710105.1 Alphaproteobacteria bacterium | reverse complement strand
CCAGCCGAAAACGTCTCCGAAGCCACTATCCCCGAAGCAGCGAGCAACATCATGGCCCTGACGACGCGTCAAGGCGCTGAGGCACCACGCATCAACCTCTACAGCGATACCCAGACACTACCCACTGCCGCCATGCGCCAGGCCATGGCCGAAGCACCGGTGGGCGACGAACAGTCCTTTGCCGACCCGAGCGTCAATACGCTCTGCGAGCGGGTGGCGGCGCTGCTTGGCAAAGAGGCAGCCGTATTCTTACCTTCCGGCACGATGTGCAACGAGATCGCCATCCGCGTCCATTGTCGGCCCGGTGATGAAGTAATCGCCGAAGCGTCTTGCCATATACTGAACTTCGAAGCTGGCGGGCCGGCGGCGCTCTCCGGCGTGCAGATCGCGCCGATCGCGGGTGTGCGGGGCATCTATACGGCGGAGCAGGCCGAAGCCGCAATCCGCCCGACACATCGCTACGCGCCACGCTCCGCTCTTCTGGAAGTCGAGAATACAGCCAATCTGGGTGGCGGTTCGGTCTGGCCGCTCGCCGCGGTGGGGGCGGTGACGGATGTCGCGCGCATGCACGGTCTCGCGACCCATCTGGACGGAGCGCGGCTGCCAAACGCGGTAGTCGCTTCCGGTATTGCCAGCGCTGATTACGCCGCCTGCTTCGACAGCGCATGGATCGACCTCAGCAAGGGGCTCGGCTGCCCGGTGGGGGCGGTGCTCGCCGGCTCCGCTGCCTTCATCGACGAGGTATGGCTCTGGAAGCAGCGCATGGGTGGCGCCATGCGGCAGGCGGGCATACTGGCCGCCGCCGGACTGCATGCGCTCGATCAGCACTGGGACCGTCTGGCCGAAGACCATGCCAATGCTGCCTTCCTAGCCAATGCACTAGCGCGGATAGGCGGAGTCTCGGTCGAGCCTTGCGAGACCAATATCCTGTTCTTCGATGTGAGCGACACCGGGTGGAGCGCCTCCGACATTGCCAGGCGTGCCGCAAACGCCGGCTTGTGCATCGGGGCGATGGGGCCGACCCGCATGCGCGCCGTGACCCATCTTGATGTCAGTCGCGCGGATTGCGAGGAGGCGGCCCATATCCTTGCCATAGCCACGGCATGAGCTTCGATGCGGATACTTTTAAGGCGTTCGAACGGGCCGGGTGGAACCAGCGGGCAGCGGGTTATCGGGCCGTCTCCTGGGACTCGACGCGCCTCGGGCTCGACCCGGTACTCGACGCCGCCGGCGTGACAGCCGGCATAGATGTGCTCGATGTCGCGACAGGTCCCGGCTATGGCGCCGCGTTGGCGGTGGCGCGCGGTGCGCGGGCCATCGGGGTGGACTTCGCAGCTGCCATGCTGGAGGAGGCGCGGCAGACTTTCCCGGAAGTCGAATTCCGCGAGGGAGACGCCGAGGCGCTGCCCTTCGGAGACTGCCGCTTCGATGCTGTGACCTGCTCTTTCGGCATGCTGCATTTCGCCCGGCCCGAGCGAGCGATCGCAGAATCGTTCCGGGTGCTGCGGCCGGGGGGGCGCTATGCGTTCTCGGCTTGGTGCGCAGCAGAACGAGTGGCGCATTTCGGCATGTTCCGCAGCGCCATCGCCGCCCATGGCGATCCTCATGCAGGCGGCATTCCCCCGGGACCGGACATGTTCCGCTTTGCGGACCCCAGGGAATGTTTGCAGGTTTTGGAGGCGGCGGGCTTCCAGGAAACAACGGTGAAGGAAATCGCCATCCGCCGCCGTGTTGCGCCCGAGGCACTGGTCGAAGGGCTACGCCATGCCACGGTGCGCTCCCGCGCGCTGCTGGACGCGCAGACACCAGAGGCACGCGCTGCGATCGAGGCCGCTTTACTGGAGGAAGCTCGTACCCTTGCCGGTCCAGATGGCATTCTCGACCTCACCCTGCCCGCCGTCCTCGCCTCGGGAGCCAGGGGGTAAAGACCAGGATACGCTGGGGGGTATACGCTGCGCCGTTACAGGAGGCCTTCGATCTGAAGCTCACGATCCGGCCACGGGTGACGACCAGATGGTCAAACACGGCAATGTTGAGCGTCTTTGCGGCCGCCTGGATGTGTCGGTGACCTCCACATCGGCGGGGGGCGGGGTCGGATCCTCGAGCGCCGCATTGTAGAGCTGG
>JAPORR010000125.1 GCA_026710105.1 Alphaproteobacteria bacterium | reverse complement strand
ATGAGTTCTAAATTGTGCCCTCTGGTATTAGTCGCTGAACGTGACTTGCGTATCGATATGCCGTACCAAAGGCGGCGGCGAGATGCAGGGTGTGCCAGCCGATATGCCAGCCGATATTCGCCAAGGCGGCAGACCGTTTCGCTGCCGGTGGCGAACGGGTAGTATGGCCCGGTGCCGCGCTAGCTCAGTTGGTAGAGCAGCCGATTTGTAATCGGCCGGTCGGGAGTTCGAGTCTCTCGCGCGGCACCAGCCTTGCCCGGACGCGCTGCGGGTTTCCGGAGACGGCTGGCCGTTTTAATCTTCGTGGGGGATCTCGACCCGAGGCCAGTAGGGCGCGGTGAAACGTTTGTAGGGGATGGTCGCGAAGTCGGGCGGGATCGCGCCGTTGCAGGCGACATAAACGATCCGCGAGGCGATGGGTGCGAAGCCGGCATAGAAATGCTGGGTCGATTTGACGGCGATGCCCTTATAGCCTGCAGGATTGATGCCGAGTTGCGTCATGCCGTCGGGGTGGAAGACCTGGGTACGGGCCGAATTGACGATGAGGTCGATGCCGGCGTCCGACGAGAGCCAGACGGCCGTACCCATGCCCATCGTCGCATTGCCGAAACTCTGCGAAGCGCTCTTCAGGATACGATTTACGGTTACGGTCAGGTCCACAGGCCAGCCGGAGTCCGGCCCGCATTTGCCGCCGACGCGGATCCTGAGCGTGGCCCCCACGCCTGCCTCGTCGCAGAAGCGCACAGCGACTGGGTCCCAGTAATACCCGGAGAGCAGCCCGGTTATGCCGCGTTCGAGGGCGCGGGCGAGGAGGAAGGTCGAATCGGAGGGCGCCCCGCCGCCGGCATTGTCCGCAATATCGGCTAGGACTACTGGTCCGGGTCCCGCTTCGACCAGATCCAGTGCCTCGTCGATGGTCGCTGTATCCTGCCCGGTCTTGCCACGTAGGTCCCAGATCTTCTGCCCGAAGGCCTGCGCCGTCCTGGCTGCGAGATCGGCATCGCCATCGGTGACAACAAGTATCTTGGCGGTAGTCCCGGGCACGTCCTGCCATGGAAAGCCGTGCGCGAAGGAGATGGACAGGATACCGTCCCGACCCTCGGCCGCCTGCATCTCCGCAACAAGGCTGCGCATCGGCTCGACGGGCGTGCGCCACATGCCGACCATCCGGCAGTCATGGATGGCCATGACGGGTCTCGCCTCGCCCTGATGCGCGGCGAGGCAGATGTCGAACAGCTCGGCCGCGCGCTCACCGACATCGATATGCGGATATTCCTTGAAGATGACCAGCGCATCTGCGTTCTCGACCATTTTCGGAGTGAGCGAGCAATGCAGGTCGAGCTCACCGCCGACCGGGACGTCCGGCCCAACGATCTCGCGCACGCAGGCGAGCAGATCGCCCTCGCAATCCTCATAACCCTCGGCGGTCATTGCGCCGTGCATCGACAGCAGCACGATATCGACCGGCAGGGCTGCACGCAGGTCACGCAATATCTCGTCGCGAAACCCTTCATAGACCTTGCGCACGGTAAGCCCCGCAGGCTGGGCGAAGGCCGCGAGGCTTTCGACGACTTGGCCCTGGCGCTGCTCGGCGGCGGTGCGCCAGACGTGCAGGGGCAGGCTGAAGGCGGAGGCAGGATGCCGGGTAGCGTTGCCGTGGAATAGCATGGTGTCTTCGAAAGTCCGCATGCCGGTCGGCATGGACGAGAAGGTGTTGGTCTCAGTCCCGAGACAGGCGATGAAGACTTTCACAGGTCATCCCTCGTTGGGTGGCGATTTCAGGACGCGCCGCCATAGAGGTGGCATTCGGTCTCGTGGTCACCGTCTGAGACCAGGTGAGGCGGGACGGACTGGCAGATGTCGGTGCAGTTCGGGCAGCGCGGATGGAACGGGCAGCCGGAGGGTGGGTCGATGGGGTTCGGAAAGATGGTGCCGAGATGCGTGTCCGGCACGCCGAGGCGCGGGTCGGGCGTCAGCACCGAGCCGAGCAGCGCGCGGGTATAGGGATGGCGCGGGTCGTCGAAGAGCGCGTCGGAATCGGCCTCTTCGACGATCCGACCGAGATACATCACCGCCACCCGGTCGGCCATGTGCTGGACGACGGCCAGATTGTGGCTGATGAGCAGATAAGTGAGGCCGAATTCCTCTTTCAGGTCCTGCAGCAGGTTGAGGATCTGGCTCTGCACTGAGACATCAAGCGCCGAAGTCGGCTCGTCGCAAATCACCACTTCCGGGCGCATGACGAGAGCGCGGGCGATGGCGACCCGCTGACGCTGGCCGCCGGAAAGCTGGCTCGGATAGCTGGCCGCGACCCGGCGCGGCAGGCCTACGACATCGAGCATTTCGGTTACCCGGGCCGTCCATTCCGACGGAGCGCCGACATTGTGGATCCGGAGCGGCTGAGAGATGATGGCCTCGATGGTCTTGGTCGGGTTGAGCGAGGAATAGGGGTCCTGGAAAATCGGCTGGATCCGGCGCGCGATCTGACGGCGGGAAAAGCCTGCCGCACTGTTGCCGGAATAGAGCACATCTCCCGAACTCGGGCGTTGCAGGCCGAGCAGGATATTCGCCATCGTGCTCTTGCCGCAGCCGGATTCACCCACCAGACCGACGACCTGGCCCCTGGGTATCTTCAGCGAGACGCCGTTGACCGCGCGAAGCGGTTTCGAGCCACGTAGAAAGCCTTGGCCTACCTGGAAGACGCAGGTGACATCCACTGTTTCGAGCGCGGCTTCCGTCATGGTGTCCCGGCCGCCTGGCGCTCGCCCAGGATCTCTTCCGGCGCGCGCAGGCAGGTATAGGCGTGGCCATCGCCCATGTGCGTGGGCTCATCGCGCATGTTGGCACAGGCGTCGCGCGCATGATCGCAGCGGTTGCGGAACATACAGCCCGAGAGGGTGCCGACGAGGTTGGGCACGATGCCAGGCACCGACCCCAGACGTTCGCCGCGTCGCGTCAGGCCCGGGATTGGGATGCAGCGCAGCAGCCCCTGCGTATAGGGGTGCATAGGCGCATCGAAGACTGTCTCGCAGGGACCCTCCTCGACCGTTTTGCCGGCATACATCACCTGTACCTTGTCGGCCACGCGTGCAACGATGCCGAGATCGTGGGTGATAAGGATCATACCCATCTGGAATTCGCGCTGGAGTTCGGCCAGCAGATGCAGGATCTGGGCCTGGATGGTCACATCGAGCGCGGTGGTCGGCTCATCCGCAATAATCAATTCCGGCCCGCACATCAGCGCCATGGCAATCATCACGCGCTGGCGCTGCCCACCCGAAAGCTGGTGCGGATACTGGCCGAGCCGTGAGGCGGCGGCGGAAATGCCGACCTTTTCGAGCAGGAAGACCGCCCGGTCACGCGCTGCCGTACGGTTTTGCCCCACATGGCGCAGATGGACTTCCGCCAGCTGGTTGCCAATGGTGTAGGACGGGTTGAGAGAAGTCATCGGCTCCTGGAAGATCATCGACATGGAGCCGCCGCGCTGGCGTGCCATCTCGCGTTCGCCAAGATGGCGGATATCACGACCGAGAAAGTCCATTCGGTCAGCGGTGCGCTGGGCGGTCTTCGGCAGAAGTCCCATGATTGCGAGCGAGGTTAGTGATTTGCCGCAGCCTGATTCGCCGACAATACACAGCGTCTCGCCGCGCGAGACCGAGAAGCCGATGCCGCGCACGGGATGCAGCATCCCGGCTGCGACGGGGATATCGACGCGAAGGTTCTCCACCTCGAGGATTACCCCGGAGGCCATCTCAGCGCTCCCGTTCGAGCGTGACGTCGCGCAGCCCGTCGCCAAAGAGGTTGATAGCCAGCACGAGCAGGAAGAGGCAGACGCCGGGCAGGGCCAGAAGCCAGGGGGAGAAGAACATATATTCCCGCCCCTCGTTCAGCATCAGGCCCCAGCTCGGCGTCGGCGCCTGCACGCCGAAGCCGAGGAAGGAGAGCGCGGCTTCGAGCAGGATCGCGTTTGCCATCTCGACCGTCGCCACCACGGTCAGCGACGAAAGCACATTGGGGAAAATCTCGCGCACGATGATATAGGGCGTTGAGCAGCCCATGGCGCGCGCCGCCTTCACATAGTCGAGATCGCGTGCCTGCATGGTGATACTGCGCATCACCACGGCAAAGCGGTCCCAGAGAAACAGACCGAGGACGAGGATCACCACGGTGAGCGAGGCGCCGAAGGCGACCACCGCGGCCATGGCGACGAGGAAGACCGGCATGGCAAGCCGCGTGTTGATGATGAAATTCACCACCATGTCCACGCGGCCGCCGAAATAGCCCGCCGTCACGCCCAGCACCGTGCCAATCACGCCTGAGATCAGCATAGTCGAGAAACCGATCAGCAGTGAGATCTGACTGCCGTAGATGAGCCGCGAGAGGTAGTCGCGCCCTACCTTGTCGGTGCCGAGCGCATGGTCGGGATCGATTTTCTTCTCATGCCAGAACGGGTTGGTCAGGCGTTTCGTCAGGTCCTGATCATAGGGGTCGTGTGGGGCTAGCAGCGGTGCCAGGATCGCTACTGCGACAATGACGACGAGGATGACCGCACCGATTAGGAAGCTGTGATTGCCGAGAATGCGCCGGCGGAGCTTGGACCAGGGTGACGGTTCAAGGATGTCCTCGGCCGTCTGCTGCTGTCGGAACATAAGGGATATAGTGGCGTTGGTGTTAGTCATGGGTCAGCCCCTCAGCGCACCGAGATCCGCGGGTCCAAATAGGCATTAAGCAGATCAGCCAGCAGCGTTAGCACCACATAGAATGAGGCAAAGACCAGCACGATTGCCTGCACCACTGGCAAGTCTGAGCGCAGCAGCGCATCGTAGGAGAGCCAACCGATACCCTTGAGATTGAAGATCGTTTCGATGACGATGGACCCGCCCAGCATGAATCCGAACCAGACGGCCGCGAGCGCGACCACCGGGATGATCGCGTTTCTGAGTGCATGCTTGAAGAGCACCGATGCGGGGCTCAGCCCCTTGGCGCGCGCTGTGCGGATATAGTCGGAGGCCAGCACCTCGATCATGCCAGCGCGGGTCAGGCGCATCAGTGCAGGCGTGGCATAGTAACCGAGCGCAATGGTGGGCATGACATAATTGGCCCATTGCGTATGGCCGGAAATCGGTAGCCAGCGCCACCAGACGCCGAAGACGATAATCATCATCAGCGCGAACCAGAAAGTTGGCAGCGCCTGGCCGAGGACCGCTATGAACAGCGCGATCCGGTCGATGATTGAATTCGGCCGCATGGCGGCGAGCGTCCCGAGAGGGATTGAGACGGCCAGCGCGAACAGGATCGCCAGCGTGCCGAGAAGCATAGTCCGCCCGATCCGCTCAGAGATCATGTCGAAGACGCGCTGCTTGTAGTGGTAGCTTTCGCCGAAATCGCCGGCGAGCGCGCGGCCGAGCCAGTCGAAATACTGGACATAGATTGGCCGGTCGAAGCCGTAGAGCTTGCGGATCGCCTGGATATCCTCCTCGCTCGCCTGTTCGCCCCCGATGGTCAGCGCCGGATCGGCCGAGAGGTGGCTGAGCGAGAAGGTCAGCCCTGACACGACGATCAGGATCAGGAACGCAACAAAGGTCCGCTTGAGCGTGTAGGCCGGCATGCCGCCGCTCCTCGACGATCGAAAGAATGGCAGGGCGGGAACACAACCCGCCCTGCCTTGCCGCCGCCCCCCTCGCGGGAGGGCGGCGTGCCGTTAGCTGCTCGCCCAGCCGTATTGCCAGAAGCGCGGAATCTCATCCTGGTAGGGGATGAAGTTCAGCTCTTCGCGATAGGCGTAGTTTCGGACATGGTTGAACATTGGCAACCAGTAGACCTCGCGCGTGATCTTCTCGACGGCCTTCCGGTAGGCGGCCTTGCGCACCTCGGGGTCGGAACTCGTGTCGCCCTCCTCTAGCCACCCGGCCAGCTCGTCGTCGAGCGCGAAATCATCCGGTCCCTTCTTGAAGAAGTGGCTGGTGATCGCCGACATGTCGTTCATCGAATAGGAGCCCCAGTCCATCAGGAACATCGGCGTCGTGCCTTCATTACGCTGTTTGTCGCGTAGCGCGAAGTAAGGCATCTTGGTGAGTGTCGCCCGGATGCCAACCTTGGCCAGGTCGCCCATGACCGCTTCGGCCCAGTCAGCGGGGCGGAAGGTGTAGAAGTCGATTTCGAAACCGTCGGGGTAGCCCGCCTCGGCGAGAAGCGCCTTGGCTTTTTCCGGGTTGAATTCGTATTTCACCGCCGCTTCGGCATCGCAGCCGAACTGGGTCGGGAAGCAGGGCGTGTGGATGACGCCGGCATCGCCGCGGATCAGGTTTTTCACGAGCGCGGCGCGGTCGATCGCATGGGCCATCGCCTGGCGCACCTTCAGCTTCGTGGTCGGCTCGAAATTACCGCGCCCGGCGGCATCGAAGCCGATATAGCCCGTGCGCATCGTGCCGGCCTGGAGGGCCTTGTAGCCCGGCACTTGGCCGATCTGGTCCACATGGTCGGCCGTAATGTCGGCGGTCACATCAATGCCGCCCGCCAGCAATTCGGCGATTTGGGTCTGTACATCGGCGATCTCGCGCACGATCATCTTCGAGACCTGCGCCTCGCCCTTAGGGCTGCCCCAGTTGTAGTCCTCGTTCTTCTCGAAGACATATTCTTCGGCGGTGCTGATTGAGACGACCTTCATCGGGCCTGTGCCGACTGGCTTTGCGCCCATGCCTTCCGGGCCAACCTCGGCGTAATACTCGTTGGGATAGATCGTCAGCGGCCCGGACAGGAATTCGAATGCCTGCGGGAACGGTTTCTTCATGTGCAGGTTGACGGTGTATTGGTCCACCTTCTCGGCACGATCAATCCAGTTCACATTGCGCTGCACCTTGACGCCGTTATCCGGATTCGAGATCCAGTTCATGGTGAACACGACATCGTCGGCATCGAATGGCTCGCCATTGTGGAACTTGACGCCCTTGCGCAGCTTGAACTGCCAAGTCGTATCATCCAGCAGCTCCCAGCTTGTCGCGAGCAGTGGCTTGTATTCGAAGGTTTTCGGCTCGCGATAGATGAGCTGGTCCCAGACCATGCGGCTGAACCAGATCCCCGTCCGGTTGGTGTTGAAATAGTTGTCCACATTCTCGATGGGGCCGGTCGACCCCCATGCGATGACTAGAGAATCATCGTCTGGTCCTGCACTGGCTGTGCTCGCGATCATCGCCGCGCCGACGATCGACGCCGCAATGCCTGCATATTTCTTGAAATTCATCTCTACGCTCTCCGTTCTGTCTTCATCTGTGTTCAATGTCCGTCAGCGCGGTCCTCGGGCTCACATTTCAACTTTTGGCCCAACTATCGGCAAGGCAGGACCGCCTATGGGCGTCCCGGAACGATGCATCAACCATCGCCCGAGTCAACGCAACGATTGGCCGCGCATCGAACCGTGCGCCGACAAAGACGATCGGGCAGTGGAATTCGACGGTTACGCAAGTCCCCACGGGGTGCTAGTGTGCATAGATACACAGATCTTCCGCCACCAGCCTTTCCCGGAGGCCGTCCCATGCCGCTGCAGCCGAACTCGCCGGAAGCGCGCGATGTCGCGTATCTGATCCACCCCTACACCAATTTCCGCCAGCACGAAGAGCAGGGGCCGATGGTCATCGAGCGCGGCGATGGCGTTCATGTCTGGGACACGGGCGGCAAGCAGTATATCGAGGGCATGGCGGGCCTCTGGTCCACCTCGCTCGGCTTCCAGCACAAACGCCTCATCGCCGCCGCCGTGAAGCAGCTCGAAACTCTGCCCTACTATCACCAATTCGGCCAGAAATCGCATCTGCCTGGCATCGACCTTGCCGAGAAGCTGATGGGCCTTGCGCCGACCTCGGTCTCCAAGGTTTTCTTCAACAATTCCGGCTCGGAGGCGAATGACACCGCCATCAAATTTGTCTGGTATTACAACAATGCCCGCGGACGCCACGGCAAGAAGAAGATCGTCGGCCGCATTAACGGCTATCACGGCATCACGCTGGCGGCGGCCAGCCTGACGGGCCGGTCGCTGAATCATTCCGGCTTCGATGTGCCGCTCGAGCGCTTCATCCACACGAACAACCCGCATTATTACCGCTTTGGCGCGGACGGTGAGAGCGAAGAGGATTTTGCCACGCGCATGGCGACGGAGCTCGACGCGCTGATCGAGTCCGAAGGTCCAGAGACAGTGGCCGCGTTCTTCGCCGAGCCGGTGATGGGCGCGGGCGGGGTCATCGTGCCGCCCGCCACCTATTTCCCGCAGATCCAGGAAGTGCTGCGCAAGCACGATGTACTGTTCATCGCTGATGAAGTGATCTGTGGTTTCTGCCGGACCGGGAATTTCTGGGGGTCGGAGACCTTCGGCATCGAGCCCGATATCCTGGTCTGTGCCAAGGCGCTGTCGTCAAGCTACCTGCCCATCTCCGCGACAATGATAAGCGATGAAGTCTATCAAGCCATTGCTGACCAGAGCGCTCAGATGGGCGTGTTCGGCCACGGCTACACCTATTCGGGCCATCCGGTCGCCGCGGCTGTCGCGCTGGAGACTCTCAAGATCTACGAGGAAGAGGACACGCTCGGGCATGTCCGGAGTGTGGGCGGCCGGTTCCAGGAGCGCATCCGGGGTTTCGCGGACCACCCGTTGGTCGGTGAAGCGCGTGGCGTCGGGCTGGTCGGCGCCACGGAACTGGTGAAGGACAAGGCGACAAGGGAGCCGTTCGTCGCCTCGGATGGCGTGGGCGCACTCATCAACGACCTGTGTGCTCAGGAGGGCCTGATTACTCGTCCGGTCGGGGACTCGATGTGCTTCGCGCCGCCGCTGATCATCACTGGCAGCGAAATCGACGACCTGTTTGACCGCTATGCCCGCGCACTCGACGCCGGCCTCGACCTGCTAACAAGGCAGGGCAAAGCGGTCGCGTAGCCTCGGGAGGCTGCCTGCACCCTGTTGTGGCGGGTCTGTCCTTCCTATGCCCGGTCTATGATTGCTGGCCGAGACCGTCCGGCGGTCCCTTGAGTTCGACCTTGTTGCCGTCCGGGTCGCGGATATAGAGCGACGGACCGGTGCCTTCGGCGCCATAGCGCGGCAACGCCCTTGCCACCTCGACGCCATGTGCGGTCAACCAAGCACGTAGGCCTGCCTCGTCGAAGGGTGTTATGCGGAGCGCGAAATGGTCCATATTGGCCCCGTCCGGCTCCGGATCGCCCGGCACGAGATCGATCAGGCTCGCGCCGGCACGCAATTGCACCAGCCCGATTTCCTCCAGACGCCGTTCCTCCTGGCAGCCGAGCACCCCCGTATAGAAGGCCAGCGCCCGCTCCATGTCGCGGACCCGGAGCACGATATGATCCAGATGCCGAATTCGGAACTCCACGGCTTGGCCCTCCCCTCTGTCGCCTCTGGTATTAGCCCTCCATATTGGGGCTGTGAGGAGGAGATGTCATGGACGCCGATACCATTCTCGACACGGCGCTTGCGCTGGCCGCCGAACGCGGCTGGCGGCAGGCGACACTTTCCGACATTGCGGCACAGACAGGGTGTGGCCTGGCGGAGGTTTACCGCCATTTTCCGTCGAAGGGGGCGATAGCGCGGGCAGCGGTCGCGCGCATTGATGCAGCGGTATTGTCCGAGGCTGGCGCCGACGATGGCGATACTTTCCGCGATCGGCTTTTCGACCTGTTGATGCGCCGTTATGACGCGCTCAAGCCATATCGTACAGCTATCGAGGCCTTGTGGCGGGACTTGCGGCGCGATTCGCTCGCCGGTGCACTCCTGGCGCCGGCCCTTATCCGGTCGATGTCCCGGATGCTGGAAGCCGCCGGCGCGCCGCTGCGCACGCCTTTCGACCTGCTGCGGGTCAAGCTGCTTGTCGGCATCCACCTGTCGGTGATGCGTGTCTGGCTGCAGGATGACAGCGAGGATCTCGGCCGCACCATGGCTCGCCTCGACAAGGCGTTGAAGCGATGGGCGTGTGTGCTGGAAGGGCGGCGCGGCTGAAAATTTTGCAATGCACAAAAAAACACTTGACGCTGCGCTGCAACATAGCGATATTGCATTGCGAGATGTTGCTTGTAGGCTTTTCTTTCAGGGGGCTGCGGCAATTGTCTCCCGAGACTGTAACGCAGACGAGTGAGATCGATGTACAAGATGCCCTTCGCCGACTTCGACCCGGCCCGTTTCATGGCCGACTTCAAGATCCCGTCCTTTGACGCCGAGGGCGCGATAGCGCTGCACCGCAAGAATGTCGAGGCCATGACCGCCGCTAGCCAGACAGCCTTCGAGGGTGCCGCCGCCTTCCTGCGCCGCCAGGGCGAACTTGCCCGTGAGGCTGTGGAAGCTACTACCGCCAATATGAATGCGGTCTTCAGTGATGCCAGCTTTGAGGACAAGGCCGAGCGCAATACAGCCTTCGTCAAGGGCGCTTGGGACTCTGCGGTTGCGGGAGCCGGGGACCTCGCGGACATGTCGGTCAAGACCGGCCGCGAAGTGTTCGTCCTGATTGATAAGCGGGTTCGCGAGGCGTTGGACGAGACGGCCGCCATGGTCGCGTCGCCGTCCGCATCACCCTCCGCAGCGCCAAAGGCGGCACCTGCAAAAACTTAGGCGCGTTGCTCCTCCCCTGCGCGCTAGGCCGCTCCCGAAAGGGGGCGGCCTTTTTTTGATGCGTCGCAGCATGGTCCATTGATCGATGTAGCCATACGGCAGCGAGACGCCGGCCCTTCCATGGGCTATCCTCGACAGATCATGGCAAACGACATCCTGAATTTCCTGGAAGACCTTGTGCGCGAAGCCTGCGCACAGGGCGCCGATGAGGCCGATGCCGTCGATATCGACAGTCGCTCGTTAGAGGCGGCGGTGCGCTTCGGCAAGATCGAGCATATGGAGCGCTCGGAACAGCGTAAAACCGGCTTGCGCGTGCTGGTTGGGCGCCGCCAAGCGGTGGTCGCAACCGCTGACCGACAGCCCGAAACTGCAGCGGCGCTAGTAGCACGGGCGATCGCGATGGCGCGCGCCGCGCCCGAAGACCCCCATGCCGGGCTGGCGGAACAGGCGCTTCTGGCTGCGGATTGGCCAGAGCTGGACCTCTATGATGCCATCCAGCCGACTTCGGAAGACCTTACCCGGAAGGCGATAGACGCCGAGGCGGCGGCGCTTGATGTTGCCAGTATCACCAATTCGGAGGGTGCGAGCGCGAGCCGCAGCGAAACCCGTGTCGCTCTCGTCTCCAGCAACGGCTTCGCCAGCAGCTACCGAAGATCGGGGTGCGGGCTGTCGGTTTCGGTGTTGGCCGGCGAGGGCACGGCGATGGAGAGCGGTTACGACTGGTCGAGCGCTGTCCATGCCTCGGACCTCGCGGAGCCGGCGGCGCTGGGCCGCAGTGCCGGCGCGCGTGCCGTCAGCCGGCTCGGCCCCGTCAAGCCGGCGACCGCCGTCATGCCGGTAGTCTTCGAGCAGCGTCTTGCGGGAAGGGTGGTCAGCGCACTCGCCGGGGCGATCAACGGCGCTGCCGTGGCGCGCGGCACGAGCTTTCTCAAGGACGCCATGGGCGAGCCGGTGCTAAAGTCCGGCATGAGCTTGGTCGACGATCCGTCCCGCCCGCGCGGGCACGGCTCGCGCCCGTTCGACGCCGAGGGCCTTCGTTGTCGGCGTTGTGCCCTGGTCGAGGGCGGTGTGCTGCGCGCCTGGCTTCTGGACCTGCGATCCGCGCGCCAGCTGGGCTTACCGCCGGCCGGCCATGCTTCCCGCAGTCCTGGGTCTGCGCCCAGTCCCGCATCCTCCAACCTCTATCTCGCACCGGGGCCCCTCCCGCCGGACGACATGATCGGCGAAATCGAGAACGGCCTGTTCGTTACCGCGCTCATGGGGCATGGCGTCGACCTTGTCGCCGGGCGCTACAGCCAGGGTGCGGCAGGCTTTGCGATTCGCGGCGGCAAAATCGCCGAGCCAGTGAGCGAAATCACAATCGCGGGAGACCTGCGCGAGATGCTGCTCGGCCTTGATGCCGCCAACGATCTGGTGTTCCGCGGCACGGTGAATGCGCCGACTCTTAGGGTCGAGGCGATGACAGTCGGTGGACGTTGATAGTCGGTGGCAGTTGAGAACGGGGCGGACCGTTCATGCCAGCGGTGCCGGTATCAGCTGTCCAGCCGGGGCACCCAGGGGATACGGCCGAACTCGATTCCCTCCTCGGCCAGTGCTCTGGCTTCGTCGGGCGTCGTTTCGCCGTAGACCGCGTGGCTTTCCGCCTCGCCGTAATGAATGCGGCGCGCCTCCTCGGCGAAACGGGGGCCGACATAGTCGCAATTTTCCTCGACCTTGCGCCGCAACTCCCGAAGCTCCCGCATCATAGCCGCCCGGCGCGCGGACGGCTTGTCCGCCGGGCTGTCCGCGCCTTTGGGCGCGACATTAGGAGTCATCAAGCTCTTGCGCGCCGAAATGTCCCCGCAATGTGGGCACACCACCTTGCCCTCCGCAATCTGTGCGTCACAGGCGGTGCTGTCGCGGAACCAAGCCTCGAACTCATGTTCGTTCCCGCAAATGAGCCGGTAGACGATCATGTTCCCCATATAGTGCTATGAAGGATCGGGTGCCAGTCTCGGCGTGGGTCACACGCTTCGCTGATCTCGTGCCGCCCGCCGCCCCCGTGCTCGATCTCGCCGCCGGTGGGGGCCGCCATGTGCGGTTCTTCGCGGCTCGTGGCCACCCCGTCCTCGCCGTTGACAGAGATATCTCGCGGTTGCCGGGCGGCCTTGCTTGGGACCTTGAGGATGGCCGCCCCTGGCCGTTCAGGGGCCGCCGCTTCGGCGCGGTGGTGGTGGTCAATTATCTGCATCGACCGACGCTCGCCGCCACAATCGCCTTGGTCGGGCCCGGCGGCCTTCTGCTCTACGAGACCTTTGCAGAGGGTCAAGAAGCGTTCGGTCGGCCCCGCAACCCCGATTTCCTGCTACGCCCTGGTGAGCTGCTGCAGGCGGTGCGTGGCCGGCTTGTTGTTCTGGCTTACGAGCATGGCCGCGTAGAAGGGCCTGCAATGGTGCAACGCATCGCCGCGATCCATCCCGGGCCCATCGGGCTGGCGCCTCGCCGTCCTCGTCCATCTCGACCTCGCGATGGACCTTAGCCGAGAGCACGAGGCCGAACCCGAACTGCAGCGTCAGCATCGCCGTGCCGCCATACGAGATGAAGGGCAGCGGTACGCCGACCACTGGGATCAGGCCGGCCACCATGGCGATGTTGACGAACACAAAGAGGAAGAAGGTAAAGGTGACGCCGAAGGCCAGGAGGCGCCCGAAATTGTTCCGCGCCATGAAGCCGATCGCAAAGCCGTAGCCTATGATAGCGAGGTAGAGCGCGAGGACGAAGAGACCGCCGGCAAGCCCGAATTCCTCTGAAACGACCGTGAAGATGAAGTCGGTGTGGCTTTCTGGCAGAAAGCCCAGATGGCTTTGCGTGCCCTCAAGATAACCCTTGCCGAACTCGCCGCCCGACCCGATGCCGACCTTCGACTGGTAGCCGTGATAGCCCGCACCGGCAAGGTCGCGTTCGGGATCGAGAAAAGTCAGGATGCGGTCGCGCTGATAGTCCTTCAGGCTGTACCAGACCGCCGGTACGAGCGTCCCTCCGGCAGTGGCGAACAATGCGAATACCCACAAGGGCAGACCGCCCATGAAGAGCATCGCCGCGCCGCCCGTGGCGATCATGACTGCCGTGCCGAGATCAGGCTGCTGTGCGACCAGCAGCACCGGCGCCGCAATCAGCACCAGCGCCAGCAGCAGCATCGGCCACCTGCCCACCTCGCGTTCATCAAGGGCATGGAAATGGCGAGCCAGTGCCAGCACTAGGGCGATCTTCATCACCTCGGAGGGCTGGACCGACAGCGGGCCGAGTTTCAGCCAACGCTGGGCGCCCATCCCGATATCGCCGACGAATTCCACGCCGATCACGAGCAGCAGGCCGGCAGCGTATATCGGATAGGCGCAGAACAGCCAGAACCGGATATCGATCAGCGCGACGCCGATCATGACCGCGAGCCCGGCGGTAAAACGCAGGACGTGAGGACCCGCCCAGGGGCGGATATCGCCGCCGCCGGCCGAATAGAGCATGGCGAAGCCGACAGTGGCCACAAGCCCCAGCAGGATGACCAGCACCCAGTCTACCCGCAGCAACAGCCCACCGATTCCAAGGCCGGGTTGGCGTATTTCCCAGGCTTTCACGACTGGGTCCGTTCAGACTTCTGCGCGGCCAGGAGTAGGTCACGTGCGATCGGCGCGGCGGCCTTGGAGCCACCGCCGCCATGTTCGACGACCACAGCGGCGGCGTAGCGCGGCTTGTCGGCTGGTGCGTAGCCGACGAAGAGCGCATGGTCGCGCTGCGCGCGCGGCAGCTGTTCGTTCTTGCGTACGCCAAGCCGGCGCTCCAGCTGGGAAATGCGCCGAACCTGCGAGGTGCCGGTCTTGCCCGCCATTTCGAGCCCGGCCTCCTGAATGCGGGCATTCCAGGCCGTGCCGCGCCGCGAACCAGTGACGGCGGCGAGCGCCCTGCGCACGATTGCCAGATGCTGTTTGTCGATCCCGAGCTCTGGCACGGCGCTAGCGCCGATAAGCCTAGGAACCACCGCATGCTCGCCGTTGGCGATCCGGGCGGTCATTGTCGCCAACTGGATCGGCGTCGCCAGCACATAGCCCTGACCGATTCCGGCGATTAAGGTCTCTCCGACCTGCCAGGCTTCGTCACGCGCCTCCTGCTTCCACGACTTGGTAGGAATGAGGCCGTTGCGCTCTCCCGGAAGCTCGACCCCGGTCGGCGCATCGAAGCCCAGCTTCCTCGCCATTGCCGCAATCCTGTCGATGCCGGTCCTCTGGGCGATTTCGTAGAAGTAGATGTCACAGGACTGCTGAAGTGCCTTGAAAAGATCGACATCCCCGTGTCCGCTGCGGTGCCAGCAATGGAACCGCCCCGTGCCGAGTTCATGGACGCCGTTGCAGAAGAAGCGCTGGTCGGCTGACACCGTTTGCGCGTCGAGCGCAGCAAGCGCCACCACCATCTTGAAGGTTGAGCCCGGCGCATATTGACCCGAGACGGCGCGGTTATTGAGCGGGTGAAGGGGGTTGGAGGCAAGCGCCCGCCATTCTTGCCGGTCCGCAATGCCGTCATGGAAAATACCGGGGTCGAAACTGGGTGACGAAACCATCGCAAGCAGGCCGCCGTTTCGGACATCCATCAATATGGCAGCGCCGGCCTCGTCCCCAAACAGGCTCGCTGCGAATCTCTGGAGGTCGGCATCCAGTGTGAGGCGCAGGGTTTCGCCGGACAGGCCTTCCTGCCTGTCCAGCTCGCGACGCTGGCGCCCGGTGGAGGTAATTTCCATCAAACGTGCGCCGGCGGCACCGCGCAATGTTTCGTCTTGGCTGCGTTCGATGCCGGTTTTGCCAATGCGGAAATCTGGCATGCGCAGCAGGGACGCTGCGTCCGACTGTTCCAGCTCCGTCTGCGACACCCGGCCGACATAGCCGACAGGGTGCGCCGCCGCCGCTCCCAACGGATAGATGCGGCGCAGAACAGCGCTTGTGAAAATTCCCTCGCGTTCGGCGATCGCCAGCGAAAGCCGAGTGATCTCTTCCCATGAGAGGTCGTCGAGCACGATCACCGGCTCAAAGGCCGGTTGTGCCAGCACTGCCTTATGGATGCGCTCGCGTGCTGTCGGCCCGACCGTCGCGAAACGGGCGATGTCATCCAGTGCCGCCTCGATTGAGCCGGTCTGCTCCGGGACTAGTAGCAGGCGGTAGGTCTCGCGATTGCGGGCCAGAGGACGGCCTCGGCGGTCGACAATCTCGCCGCGCTCGGGGGCGAGCAGGCGTTCGGCGGTACGGTTGTCTTCGGCGCGACGCGAATAGCGGTCACCATCAAGCACCTGGAGTTGCACCAGGCGGCCTGCCAGCAATCCCATCAGGCCGATCTGGATGCCGCCGACGAGTAGGGCACGCCGGTGGATCAGATGGCTCTTGCCGCGCAGGCTGGCCATCAGGCGCGCCGCTTCAACGCTGCCGCATCCAAAACCGCCAGGCCCCCCGCGACGGCCGGATAGGTGAGCACGGTCAGCAGCAATACGGCCACCGGCGCCCCGATCGGCAGCATGGCGCTGTAGTAGAGGGACGCGCCGGTCCATATGATGACGTTCGCCGTGAACGCGATGACGGCAAAGACTGCCCAGCCGACGGCGAAAGGCTGCCCGACCACCAGGAAGCGCTGGCTGCGCGCCGCGCCAAGCACGAACAGATAAGCGAGCGCCATGAGACCGAACGGTGCATCCGCGACGCTGTCATGCGTCAGGCCGACAGCGAAGACGTAAGGCGCTGGCACCAGGTCTGGGCGTCTTCCAGCCCAGTAATGCACCGCCGTAACTGCGAGGGCTGGCGCCGCCCGATCGCCGATCCAGGGTACGAGGGAGACGAGCAACAGCGCTGCAATGCTTGCGGCGGGCACGGCCGCCCGCGTCGCCCGGTCGAGACGTGCCAGCATCTATTCCTCAGCGTGCGCGGCAATGTCGGGAGAGGCCCGGTCGATCACCCGAACGAACTCCAGCCGCGTCCAGTCCACATGCGGCATGACTTCGACGACGGCGTCAGGTCCTGTCGGCGTGCCGATATCGCCGATGGGAACGCCTGGGGGAAATACCCCGCCGCGCCCCGAAGTGACGATCACCTCTCCTTCTGTAAGGGCAGCATTGCGCGGCAGGAAGCGCAGATGCGGCCGGGCGCTGTTGTTGCCGACGAGAATGGCGTGAATCCGGTCTGCCCCCGCCAGTACCGGCACATGCGAGCGCCGGTCGGTAATCAGCAGCACGCGTGCGCTGCGCAGGCCCGCCGACATTACCCGCCCGATCAGCCCCTCGCCGGAGACCACCGCTTGGTCCGGGCGGACGCCCTGGCGCCTACCGGCATCCATCAGTAGGCTGCGGGCATAGGGACCACCCGTATCGGCGATGACGCGTGCGGTGACCATGCTGGTCGCTTCGCCAACGTCGAAACGCAGCAATCGGCGCAGTTCGCGGTTCTGCCCGTCGAGCCGTCGTGCGAGCGCCTGCCACTGACGCAGCCGCGCATTCTCCTCCCGGAGCCGGGCGTTCTCCTCGGTCAATGCCGCGATCCGGCCAAGATTGCTGCCGACATCGCGCGCGGCCTGCATGGGCAGCGTTACCGTCCGGAGAACGGGCGCCAGAATGTCCCCCACAGCGCTCTTGACCCAGTCGAAGACGTAGATTTCCGCCTTGCCGACTACCAGTGCTATCAGGGATATGGTGACGAGCAAGGCGAACATGGCCCGGCGGAGGGTCGCCTGGAACGGCGTTTCGGCCTTGACCTCAGGCCCCGCGCGGTGTTCCTGCAAAGGGTTACCCCCTAGCTGATGAGTACGCGCTCCAGAGACCCCATATGCTCCAGGCAGCGCCCGGTGCCGAGCGCGACGCAGAACAATGGCTCCTCGGCCACCGATATCGGCAGGTCGGTGGCGTTGCGAAGCTTCTTGTCAATATTGGCGAGCAGTCCGCCGCCTCCGGTCAGCATGATACCGCGATCGACAATGTCTGCAGCGAGTTCTGGCGCTGTATTTTCCAGCGCGCCCTTCACTGCCTCGACGATCTGGGCTACCGGATCAGCCAGTGCCTCGGCGATCTGGCTCTCGGTAATCAGGATTTCCTTCGGCGCGCCGTTCAGCAGGTCGCGCCCCTTGATCGGCATCTGACGTTCCTCGGGGCCTGTCGGCATGGTGGCGGAGCCAAGCTCCTTCTTGATCACTTCTGCCGACGCCTCGCCGATTAGCAGGTTATGATGGCGACGGATATAGGCGATGATGGCGTCGTCCATCTTGTCGCCGCCGATGCGCACCGAACTCGCATAGGCAATGTCGCCGAGCGAGAGCACCGCAACCTCTGTGGTGCCACCGCCAATATCGACGACCATCGACCCCGTCGGTTCGGTGACCGGCAGCCCGGCACCGATCGCTGCCGCCATCGGCTCCTCGATCAGGAAAACCCGTCTGGCGCCGGCGCTTTCTGCTGATTCCTGGATCGCCCGGCGCTCGACGGCGGTCGAGCCGAAGGGCACGCAAATCACGATCTGCGGACTCGCGAAGCCTCGTCGGTTATGTACTTGCCGGATGAAATGCTTGATCATTTCCTCGGCAACCTCGAAATCGGCGATGACACCGTCACGGAGCGGCCGGATCGCCTCGATCGAGCCCGGTGTGCGGCCCAGCATCTGCTTTGCCTCGTCGCCCACGGCGATCACCTTCTTGCGGCCCTTGAACTGGCCGATCGCAACAACCGACGGTTGATCGAGCACGACGCCGCGCCCCTGAACATAGACCAGCGTATTCGCGGTTCCGAGATCGATCGCCATATTGGCGGAAAACAGGCCTAGCAAACGTGACATCATGGAAGAGCAGCGCCATATCCACGGGCAGTGACGAACACCATGCACTATATAGGGCAAAGCCTCTCTGTGCGACAGCAAAGGCGGCCGGTGCAACACTGAATGGAGACTCACCTGATGCCGCCTGAGGCAGACTTGCCGTCGAGCCCCCTTACCCTGCTGCTCTTCCCCGCAGGAGGCGCCCATGCCTGACATTCTGATCATCGGCGCCGGCATGGCCGGGGCGTCCGCCGCGTATTTCCTCGCCCGCCGCTTCGATGTGCTACTGCTGGAGCGCGAGGACCAGCCGGGCTACCACACTACTGGGCGCTCGGCAGCGCTTTATTCCCAAGCTTACGGCAATGCCGCAATCCGGGCGCTGACGGTCGCCTCGAAGGCGTTTTTCGACGCACCCCCGGCAGGCTTTTGCGAGCAGCCGCTGCTCACGCCGCGCGGGCTGGTGCTGTTCGGGCGCGCGGACCAGGCCGCCTCCCTCGACACCGCCTTCCGCGACGGCCGGCGCTTTGTCCCGGAAATCCAGATGCTGGACGGCGCAGGCGTTTGCGGGTTGGTTCCGGCACTGCGGCCGGACTATGCGGCTGGTGGCGTGTATGAGCCAGAAGCGGCGGATATGGATGTGAACGCCATGCATCGGGGCTTTCTCGGTGGCATGCCGCTCCGGCGCAATGCGGAGGTGGAAGGGCTAGAGCCCGGTGGGCCCGGCTGGCGGGTGGCGCTGCGGGGTGGGGATAGTCTGGAGGCGCGCATCGTGGTGAACGCCGCCGGCGCCTGGGCTGACGAGGTGGCCATGCTCGCCGGCGCGGCGCCGATAGGCCTTGTGCCAAAGCGCCGGACCGCTTTCACCTTCCCGGCGGAGACGGGCATGTGGCCAATGGCGGTCGATGTTGATGAGCAGTTCTATTTCAAGCCGGAATCGGGCCGTGCGCTCGGCTCGCTCGCCGATGAGACGCCCTCGCCGCCCTGCGACGCGCAGCCGGAGGAGATTGATGTGGCGATGGCTGTGGACCGGATCGAGCGCGCGACCAACTTCCAGATCCGGCGTATCGAACGGCGCTGGGCGGGCCTACGCAGCTTCGTGGCCGACAAGACGCCGGTGCTGGGGTTCGATCCCGTCCTGCCGGGCTTTTTTTGGTGCGCTGGGCAGGGTGGTTACGGCATCCAGACGGCACCTGCCATGGGCATGGCGGTGGCGACACTCGCAGCGGGCGAGGGCCTGCCTCCGGCGCTGCGCACGCTTGGCCTCGAAGAGGCCGACCTGGGCCCCGCCCGTTGCCGGAATGGTGCCTCGTGATCGTCGAGGCGGTGCTCTGGGATTTCGGCGGCGTCATAACCGAGAGCCCGTTCGACGCATTCGCTCGCTATGAGCGCGCAAACGGCTTGCCGGAAGGTGCGATCCGGCGCGTCAACAGCTGTAATCCGGATGGCAATGCCTGGGCGCTGTTCGAGCGTAGCCAGATCGATCGGGCAGCATTCTGCCGCCAGTTCGAAGCTGAAGCGGCGGCGCTCGGCTATCGGCTGGACGCTGGCACGGTGCTGGATCTCATACAGGGGCCGGTGCGGCCTCGCATGATCGCGGCGCTCCGCAGCGTGGCGGGGCGCTACCGCACGGCCTGCCTCACCAACA
>JAPORR010000189.1 GCA_026710105.1 Alphaproteobacteria bacterium | reverse complement strand
GCGGTCGATGTTCTGTGCCGACGCCCAGACCAGATGAACACCTTCCGTTTGCCGGAACGCCCGCACGAATTCCTCTTCGAGATCGGCCTCGGTGGCAAACCCCTCGTCCGTTCCCGTCCGCCCGATCGTGGTTCCCTCCATCAGCAGGACGTCGATGTCCTTCGGCGGCCGTTCGATCATCGCCTCGAACAGCCTGGCCTTGCGCCCGTGGACCCGGAAGTCGCCCGAGTAGAACACCCGTTTCCCGTCTGCTTCGACCAGAAGGGAGTAGGCGTCGAAGGCGCTGTGATCGACGAGATGGGGCGTGATGCGGAACGGCCCGATCTCCACTGGTTTCCGGTGGGCGATGAAGCGGGGGTTGTCGAACGCATGGCCGTTGGGGACCCAGGCGCTCGCGGCCTTCATGATGTTGTGCGCGTCCTCGCCGATATGGACGGGAACGCCGGGCCGGATGTGGCGGGCAAGGCCGTAATGGTCCAGGTGCGGATGTGAAATCACCACGCCCAGAAGGCTGCCATCCGGCTCCCGGAAGCCGGCAACGGCCGGCAGCAGGCTCTCGTGCCCTTCGTCCGGGGCATCGAGGGGAAGACCGACGTCGAGCGCGATGCGGGCGCCCTCCGCCTCGATCTTGATGCAGGTGCCGCCGATTTCCCGGGTTCCGCGGTGGATGCAGATCCTCACGTCTGGCCTCCCATGGGTGCCGAAGGCGTCTTCCGTCCGTATCTGCATGTAATCAGCACAGGCGGTTCGTGGCCAGCCGGCTCTCCGTCCGCACGACCGGAACTGACGCGTCAACGGGTAATATACAAGACCGGCGAGCCCAAGCCCCCGGTTCGCCGCAAGCCTCTTTCCATGACTATATCGACAATACCAATGTGTCGCTTGATCAGCTGGATACGAGGCGACCTTGTTGCCCGGACAACCTTCGTACTAAACAACTTTTACCTGCATACGAATATAGTCTCGTCACCGTCAAGAGTGACTATGGTGATAATATGAGAGATCCCATAGCCTGAGATGTTCGATGCTTCGCGCCTACCAGCGTCTTCTTCTGTTCTCCTACCTCGCGAACGCCGCCAAGCGACTCCACTGGCGCGATCCTGCCGCCTATGATTTCGCGACCTGGGTCGCCGACCACGCCCCCGTCCTCGACGACGAGAAACCTGGCGAGGTCGTTCGCCGGCCCGCCAGACGGCGGCGATGGCCGTTGGGCGACCCGGACGATCCCCGGCTTACCGCGGACGGCTGGATCGTGTTTCAGGAGGAGCTCGCCGACAAGGTGCGGACGGCGAATAGGCCGCGGCCCGACCTGATGTCACGGCGCCTGCGGCGCCTTGCCGGGATCATCGGGATATCCGCGACGGACACCCGCATTCTGGAGGTCATACTGTTCTACCAGACAAACCCGGTCTTTGAATCGCTGGTCGACAATGTGTTCAAGGGCCACCATCACAGGGGCGAATTCAACATGCGGGACTCGGCGCTCCCTTATGTTCTCGACCTGTCGCATCGTACGGTTACAGCGCGCTTCTCACCCGAGGCGCCGCTCGTGCGGTCGGGCCTCGTATCGGTCGACGATAACGGCAGCTCGTCGCTGGTCAAACGCCTCACCCGACTGGCCAATCTTCCCGGCCGGGAGCTCGGGATCAGGGACATTCTGCTCGGCGAGCCGAACCGGGCGGAGCTCGAATGGCAGGACTTCGATCACGTCACGGAGGGCCGGGATCACGTCGGGAATCTCCTCTGGGGGGCGTTGCGAGCCGGGGAGACTGGCGTCAACATTCTCCTCCACGGCCCGCCGGGCACCGGCAAGACCGAGTTCTGCCGAACGGTCGCGGCTCGGCTCGGCGTACCCCTGTTCAGCATCGGCGAGCAGGACGGCAGTGGCAGCGAGCCGAGCCGTTCGGACCGGTTCGGCGAACTCTTGCTCGCCCAATCCCTTCTGGCCCGTGACCAGAATGCCGTCCTCCTGTTCGACGAGATGGCAGACCTGCTGCCGTATCGCGGCAGGTTCGGCTGGCCCGGCATGGAGTACGGATCGAAGCTGTACATGAACCGGCTGCTGGAGAACGCGGCGGTGCCGACGCTGTGGACTGCGAACGGCGGCGATGGCATCCCCGACGTCCTCCTCCGACGCA
>JAPORR010000060.1 GCA_026710105.1 Alphaproteobacteria bacterium | reverse complement strand
GGCATACTTCCTTGGCCCTCGAAGTCCCTGACAATATCACCCTTATGCCGCTCCCGCCCCGGGCACCCGAGCTCAATCCCGTCGAGAACGTCTGGCAGTTTATGCGCGACAACTGGCTCTCCAACCGTGTCTTCAAAAACTATGACGACATCCTCGATCACTGTTGCCAGGCCTGGAACAAGCTCGTCTCACAGCCCGAGCGGATCACCTCAATCGGAACCCGAAAATGGGCCAATGGGTTCTAAATTGTGCCCTCTGGTATTACAGGCTGTTCTATTCAGCGGTCGACCCGACAGAGCGGGAAGCCTCATGGACGATTGCAAGGGCGAGCGTGGCGCAGCCGGAGGTCGGGAGTCAAGACATCAGCACCCGCGGGTGAAAACATGCCGTTTTCTGCAACCATATCCGCGACGACAGGCGCTCGCTGTTCCGGCTGGAGCAGCACCATATCAGCGCACCACGTTCCGGGACCCGATCTTGAACACCGTGTCGGATGGAGCTAGATTGTATCCAGTTACCCGCCGACAGCGTGCTGTCGGCTCAAGGGCCGCTCTGCGGAGCGGCCCTTGCCTTTTCCGGGGGCAGTCGTGAGAACGCATGTCTATGTCGACGGATTCAACCTATATTACGGCGCTCTGAAGGGCACGCGTTTCAAGTGGCTCGATCCTATTCGGCTCGTCGCCCTGCTGCTTCCCCGCGGATACCGGATCGACCGGCTCCGCTACTTCACCGCCCGGGTCTCGGGAAAGTTCGACCCGGGCGCTCCGGCACGCCAGCAGATCTACCTGAAGGCGCTGGCGACGCTTCCTGAAGTCGAGATCCACTACGGAAGGTTCCTGGCCAAGACCGCGTGGCGCCCGCTCGCCAACCTGCCGGTCGCCAGGCGGCGGATCGATACGCCGAAGCCAGTGACGCTGCCAGAAGGCGACCACCGGGTATATGGCGCCCGCGCGCAGACATTGCCGGTCGGCCGCTATCCGGACAGGCGGAGTGCGGACGGCGCCGTGCGCAGCGCGCCCATGACGCCGCTCCGCGACGCGGTGATCGCTGAGTTCCATACCATGGAAGAGAAGGGTTCCGACGTGAACCTCGCGGCCCATTTGCTAAACGATGCGTGGAAGGACCGGTTCGAAGCGGCGGTGGTGATCTCGAACGACACCGATCTGGTGGTGCCGATCCGCATGGTTGCGGAGGAGCGGAGACGCCCGGTATTCGTCGTGTGCCCCGGGCAGTGGCAGATCGCGCCGCAACTGCGGGAGGTCGCCAGCCATGTGCGTCACATTCGCCCGGGGATGCTGAGGGCCGCGCAGTTTCGGGACACGCTGCCGGGTACCGGTATCTCAAAACCGGCGGGCTGGTAAGCGGAACGGCGATCCTCCGTGGCGGCCAGCGAAGAGGTTCCGTGTGCGAGAAAGAATCACCTCCCCCGGCACGAATCCTGGCCTTCATACGTCAGGCGCCACATGACCCCACTAGCGCCCCCTGTGCTACTCAAGTGTATGATTTCATGCAGGAAATCTCCTACCGGTCCCGTTTGACATGATCGCGCCTCCAAATCGACTCCCGGATGCGTAGCGTTGCGGGAGGTGCGAGGGGATGCCGGAGAGCGAGGATCGCGAGATTGCCACCCGTGCGGGCGGCGAATGACAATGGCGAAGCGGAAGCACAGGTCGATACCGCCGTGCTGACGCTCGCCCGGCTGATCGGGCGGCGCATCGCGCGCGAGGACAGGCTCGACGCCGCCAACGACAACGCGCCGGAGAAGGATGCCGGCGAGCAATAGGAGACCGGAAGCCATGCCCCTGCGCTGCGCGCTCTATGCCCGCTACTCGTCGGACCAGCAGCGGGCGGCGTCGATCGAGGACCAGTTCCGGGTCTGCCGTGAGCGCGCGGCGCGCGAGGGCTGGAAGATCGCCGGCGCCTACAAGGATTCCGCCATGTCGGGCTCAAGGGCACGATGAACGCGCTGTTCCTGAAGGACCTGGCGGTGAAGACGCATCGGGGGCTGCGCGGCCGGGTGGTGGCCGGCAAGTCAGGCGGCGGTCTCTGCTACGGCTACGATGTGGTGAAGTCGTGGCTCGGGCGATCCCGTGCGCGGCGGACGAACAATCAACGAAACCGAGGCCGACATCGTGCGCCGGGTGTTCCGGGAGTTCGCCGACGG
>JAPORR010000082.1 GCA_026710105.1 Alphaproteobacteria bacterium | reverse complement strand
GCCACAAGAAGCGGTTGGTGGCAGCCTGGGAGGCACCATGAGGACGCCACAGGGGGACCAGGATCCATGTCGACCTTGAAGACCATCCTGAAATGGCTTGCCGGGCAGCGGAACCGGGGACACGTTCTGCCGTGAGCGTGAGGCGCCCGCGCAGCGTGTATTGCAGCCTGGCGGGATGCGATCCGGGAGCGGGCGGTGGGCAGCACGGTGTCAGGCTTCGTGATGGCGCGGGCTCTGGAGGACGATGGGCCGGCGGCGCTGACAGCGGAGGAACGGGCCGAACTGCATGCAGGGCTTCCGATGCTGACAGGCTTGGTTGACGCGCTCTGCGAGGCGCGGCGACGCGACAGGGGAGAGTACGGCGGACGGGACGACGGAGGACGGTTCGGCATGACCGAGGGGCCGTCTTCGCCGCCGGGCGCTGGTGCGCCTGTCGATTTCTGCGACGGACGAGGATGGTCGCTTGCGTGCGATCGGGCCAGGCGGCGAGGGCTGTCGGTGTCGCGCTATCTGGTGGCGGTCGCACTGGGGGCGGCGCCGACGGATGACGTCAGGGAAGAGCGCGCCCTGCTGGAAGCGGTGCGTCGGCTGCGCCGGCTGTTGCCGGATGGGGAGGGCCGGGTCGGCATGCGTGAGCGGCTTGCCGTGCTGTTCGCAGCCTGCGGGCTGGCGGGGGCATCGGAGTTGACCGCGGCTCCGGGGCCTGGCGAGGACATGGCGGCGGCAAGACCGGGGAAAGCAGGGAGACGAAAGCCACAGGGGGAGGGCGCGCTGTTCTGAGCCCCTGGCTGGAGATCGGCCCACTAGTGCTATATGTTGCCGCCCCATGACTTGGCGCGTCGAGGCTTTGAACGAAACCGTGGACTGGGAGCTGGACGCGCTGCCCGCCGACATGCAGGCGCGGTTTGCGCGAACAGGCCGGTTGATCGCCACGTTCGGGCTGGAGCGCGTGGGCGCACCGCATGTCAGACACCTGACCGGTCCGCTGTGGAAAATCCGCTTGAGCGGCCGGGACGGCATCGCGCGGGCGCTCTATGTCGTCGCGACCGGCCGGCGGGTGGTCGTGGTGCGGGCCTTCGTGAAGAAGACCCCGCGCACGCCGCGCCGGGAGATCGAATTGGCGCTGCGTCGCGCCAGGGAGGTTATGCAATGAGCACGCTTGACGAGATGCATGAACGCTGGAGCCGGAACCTGGACTATCGGGAAGCCTATGAGCGGCTGGGACCGGAGTTCGAGCTGGGCCGCGCGCTGATCGAGGCGCGCACGCGAGCCGGCATGACCCAGGCGGAGCTGGCCGCGAGGATGAAGACGACGCAATCGGCGGTGGCGCGTCTGGAGAGCGGCCGAGTGCCGCCATCCACGCGGACCCTTGAGAAGGTCGCCCGCGCAACCGGCACCCGGCTGCGGATTCAGTTCGACCCCGCGTGAGCCTGGGGGACTGCCAACGATGACCGGCTGCGGCATCGAGACGGGGATGACGCCTCCGCATCCCGGAACCTTCATCCGGATCGAGGCTCTTGAGGAGCTGGGGTTGAGCGTTTCGGCGGCGGCGCGGATTCCCGGCGTGCGCCGCGCGACGCTATCGGACCTTGTGAACGGCAACGCCTCGCTGTCGCCGGAAATGGCGCTCAGGGTCGAGAAGGCGTTCGAGCTCCGCATAGGCTTGCTGTTGCGGATTCAGGCATGGCACGACGCGACGCAGATGCGCGCGCAGGCCGACGAAATCGACGTTCGACGGTATCAGCCTACATGATGGGGCACTTCAGCGATGAGTGATAGTAAGACCTCAAATGGTTGGATGTCTGGACTTAAGGCCGACTTGGTTGGCAAGAACGCTCACCGCACTTGGATCGCATTGCTCACTGCCGCAGTAACAGCATATTTCGCAGTGTATGCGCTGTTCGAGTCGCGGCATGATCGACAACCGCAAATTGCGTTGTACGAACGCAATGCTTTCATTACTATGGTTTCGTCAGGAAACAGGGGTGCGTTCGTTGCGTGGTGTTGCGAAGCGGAAGCGCGCAGAGCCGTCGTCTTCTGGCGCTTGGGGTGATCTACGATGGTCATTGCCGTTCGGATGCGGCCCGCTTTGCGGGGGTAGGCTTGCAGATCATCCGGGACTGGGTGCTTCGCTTCAACGCGGAAGGACCGGAGGGCTTGAAGAACCGCAAGGCCTCGGGTCCGC
>JAPORR010000113.1 GCA_026710105.1 Alphaproteobacteria bacterium | reverse complement strand
ACAAACAGGACACAAACAAACCCGCAAGGCCGCCAAATCGTAAAACAAAACCAAACCAAAAAAACAGACAAAACCAAATAGCTGGGTCAGATATCCAGAGAAGTCTCCCGCTCCCAATCGCTCAAATGCCGGGAATAAGCGTCCCATTCCTGCATCTTGAGTTTTACATAGGCAGCGGAAAATTCTGCACCAAGACCGTCCTTCAGTACCGCATTGCGGTCGAAGGCCCGGATGGCGTCGAGCAGATAGTTCGGCAACCGCCGGACCCGGCGGAGCCTGTGCCCCTCGGCATAGATATCGAGACCGCTCGGCTTGCCCGGATCGCGTCCCCGCGCAAGGCCGTCTAGGCCTGCCGCAAGATAAACTGCCTGCAGCAGATAGGGATTCGCTGCCCCGTCGGCGAGCCTGAACTCAATGCGTCCCTCATCTGGAATGCGCGCCATATGGGTGCGGTTATTGCCTGTCCAGGTGATGGTATTGGGCGACCAGGTCGCGCCTGAAGCCGTTACCGGTGCATTGATACGCTTGTAGGAATTCACGATGGGGTTGGTAATGGCGCAAAGCCCCTCGGCATGATGCAGAACGCCGCCGAGGAACTGCAGGGCGAGCTCCGAGAGACCGAACTCTCCGTCCGGATCTCGGAACAGATTGGTCTTGCCGTCTCTGTCCCACACCGACACATGCGCGTGGCAGCCATTACCCGTCAGATTCAGGAAGGGTTTCGGCATAAAGGTGGCACGCAGCCCGTGTTTTTCGGCAATGGATTTCACCATGAATTTGAAGAAGGCGTGCCGGTCGGCCGTTACCAACGTGTCGTCATAATCCCAGTTCATCTCGAACTGGCCGTTGGCGTCCTCATGGTCATTCTGATACGGCCCCCAGCCAAGCTCCAGCATCGCATCACAGATCTCGGACACGACATCATAGCGGCGCATCAGCGCCTGCTGGTCGTAGCAGGGTTTCGCCTCGATATCGCGCGGGTCGGAAATCCCAGTGCCGTCGGCGTCGATCAGATGGTACTCCGCCTCGACTCCCGACTTCATGCGTAGCCCCTGCGCCGCGGCCTTGGCGACGAGAGTCTTCAACACCACACGCGGCGCCTGTTCAACCGGCTGGCCGTCCATGACGAGGTCGCCCGCAACCCATGCCACATCGGGTTGCCAGGGCAACCGGATGACGCTCGCCGTGTCGGGAATAGCCAGTATGTCGGGATAGGCAGGCGTCATGTCCAGATAGGTAGCGAAGCCCGCAAATCCAGCACCCGCTTCTTCCATCGCCGGGGCGGCGGCGGCAGGCACCAGCTTGGAACGCTGCATGCCGCGTATATCAGTGAAATTGAAGAGGAAATACCTGACGTCATTCGCCTTCGCGAAGGCTTCCAGCTTGCCGGTCATGGTCATCCTTTCAGGTCTAGAAATGCCCGCCGCGTCAAGACCGCCCCGGTATCCAACCAGTGCCGGCCAGCGGCACCTGCGCCATCGCTGCCGCCTCGACGGTAAGGGCCACCAAGTCTTCCGGTTCCAGATTGTGGACATGGCTCTTGCCACAGGCCCGCGCAAGCGTCTGGCATTCCATGGTGAGGGTAGACAAGTAGTTCCGGACGCGCCGCCCGCCCTCTTCCGGATCAAGTCGCGCCTCTAGTGCCGGGTCCTGCGTCGTCACCCCGACAGGGCAGCGGCCGGTCTGGCACATGGTGCAGGTCCCCGGACGCGCGCCGAGCGCCTCGTAGTCTTCGAGATAGAGCGGCGCATTGCAATTGAGCGCCATCAGCGCGGCCATGCCAATGGAGACGGCGTCGGCCCCGAGCGCAAGCGCCTTGGCGACATCAGCGCCCGTGCGAATGCCGCCTGACACGATCAACTGCACCTTCCGGTGGACACCCAGCTCCTTGAGCGCTTCCACGGCCAAACGGACCGCCGGCAGTGTCGGGATGCCGACATTCTCAATGAAAACATCCTGGGTGGCGGCCGTACCACCCTGCATGCCGTCCACCACCACGGCGTCCGCGCCGGCTTTGACCGCAAGCGCGACATCATATTGGGTCCGGGTCGCTCCGACCTTCACATAGACCGGCTTCTCCCAATTCGTGATCTCACGCAACTCCAGGATCTTGATCGCGAGATCGTCCGGGCCTGTCCAGTCCGGATGTCGGCAGGCACTCCGCTGGTCGATGCCGGCCGGCAGGGTGCGCATGCCCGCCACTCGCTCGGTCACCTTTTGACCGAGCAGCATTCCGCCGCCACCAGGCTTGGCGCCTTGCCCGACTACGACTTCTATCGCATCGGCTGTGCGGAGATGGTCCGGGTTCATGCCGTAGCGGGAAGGTAGCACTTGATAGACGAGGGTCTCAGACGCCTCGCGCTCTTCCATCGTCATGCCGCCATCGCCGGTGGTGGTACTGGTGCCCATCGCACTGGCGCCTAGACCAAGGGCACGCTTGGCATTGGCGCTGAGCGCGCCGAAGCTCATGCCGGCGATGGTAATCGGGATCTTGAGCTCCACCGGCCGGGACGCATGGCGGGCGCCGATAGTCACAGTCGTGTCGCAACGCTCCCGGTAGCCCTCCAGCGGGTAGCGCGATACGGAGGCGCCGAGAAACACCAAGTCGTCGAAAGACGGGAGTGCACGCTGGGCACCAGTGCCCCTGATATAGTAGAGACCCTGATCCGCCGCGCGGTGAATCTCGGAGATGACATGCGGCGGAAAAGTGTCCCAGCGCCGCTCTGGCCAATCACCTGCCATGATGCTGCCCCTAATAGGCCGCCGCATTGTCGATGCGGAAGTTGTAGAGCTGGCGCGCCGAGCCGTAGCGGCGGAATTTCGTCGCATCTCCGTCCATGCCAGCCTGCGCTAGCAGCGCCTCAAGCCGGCAGGCGTCTCCCGCACCCAGCTCCTTCTCGACGCAGTCCGCACCGAGGCTCTCCACCCGGCCGCGCACAAAGAGTTCCGCTTCGTAGATCGAATCGCCCAGATAGGCGCCAGCATCCCCGCAGACCACGAGCCGTCCCGCCTGCGCCATGAAAGCGGACATATGACCGATGGACCCACCCACGACAATGTCGATACCTTTCATCGCAATGCCACAGCGTGCGCTTGCACTGCCTTCGATGACAAGGAGGCCGCCGCACCCGCTCGCCCCGGCCGACTGGCTGGCATCCCCTGTCACCCGGACCGCGCCCGACATCATGTTCTCAGCGACGCCAGTGCCGGCATTACCCTCCACGGTCACAGCCGCAAGCTGGTTCATGCCTGCGCAGTAATAGCCGACATGCCCCCGTATCCGGACCTGCACCCGCTCCGTCAGCCCGACGGCCAGCGCATGGCCACCCTTGGCATTGGTCACCACAAAGCGCAGGCCGGCGACCGGCCCCTCGCGTCCCTGGAGACACCGGTTGAGTGCCCGAACACTCACCGCGTCGAGATCGATGGTCTCGGCCGTCATGTGTCGCCGCTCCACGAATAGACCCGGCCCGGCTCTGGTTCCCAAACCGCTGCGGCCTCGACATCAGGCAGCCGGGCCAGCGCCCGGAACTCGGACGCCATAGCCACCCAGTCATCGGTCTCCGCCATCACCGCCGGCTTGCAGGCGATCGGGTCGCGCAGCACTGAAAAGCCGTTCCTCGTACCGACCGCAAAAGTATAGAAGCCATCGAGGTCCCCGATGCTGGCCTCCAGCGCCTCGGCGATACTAGCGCCCTCCTGTAGCCGCCAAGTCAGATAACCGGCCGCAACCTCGCTGTCATTGTCTGTCTGGAAACGGACACCTTGCCGGTCCCGAAGCCAGTCGCGCAGGCAATGATGGTTGGAGAGCGAGCCGTTATGGACCAGGCAAAGGTCCTCGCCCGTGTTGAAGGGATGCGCCCCCTCGGTCGTCACAGCGCTCTCCGTCGCCATGCGCGTATGACCGATCATGTGCGAGCCCGCCATTTGGCTCACCCCGAACCGGGCCAGCACATCTGCCGGCAAGCCGACATCTTTGTAGATTTCGAGCGCCGCACCGGAGCTTGTGACCCGGAGCTCCGGATGGCCGGCCTCGATCCATTCCCTAAGGGTCGCGGAGTCAGTGGCGGCACTCAGCACCGCATGGTTCGAGGCCGGTTCTACCGCCGCCTCAACGCCGAGTTCCAAACCGGCCTGTGCGGCAAGAGCGGGCCAGTCATAATCCCAGGCAACGCAGCAAACCGTGACCTTCGCCCGTTCCTTCCTGCTATCCTCGCGATAAACTGCGAAGCCGGCACTGTCCGGCCCCCGCTCGGTCATCTCGCCCATCATCGGTGCAAACAGGCGGCCCAAATGCGGGCGCAGTTCGGGATTTTTCAAATAGAGCCCAACGATGCCGCACATGACGCCCTCTTCTCTTGTGAATCCCGATTCGGCCCCAGTATCGAGCCCTCCGGGTCAAACCTGCAGCGCTACGCCGTCATGGCCAGGATCGGCCCCACCGTCGAGTCTGCCGTCGGCGAGCAGCCTGACACCATGCACCGCCGCGAAGCCGAAAGTAAGCGGGCTGCGAACCACTTCATAGCCCATATGCTCCAGAGGCTCGGTAACATAGCCGGGGATGCGGTTGGAGACATCGATAGCATTCGAGGTCGAGGAGAAGCGTGGCGCCGAAACCGCCTCGGTCATGGTCATGCCGTGGTCCAGGACGTTCAGGATCGCCTGTGTCACCCCCATCGCAATCTGCGTGCCGCCCGGCGCACCGAGTGCGAGGCAAGGCCTCTCACCCTCGAAGACGATGGTCGGGCAAAGCGAGGAAAACCGGCTCTTGCCGGGCGCGATCGATCCCGCCCGGCCGGGGCGGGGGTCGAAGACGGCCATGCAGCCATTATACATGAAGCCGAGCCCCGACGTGATGACGCCAGATGGCATGCCGAGCGAGTGGGTCATGGTGACGATCCCGCCCTCGCGGTCCACGGCCACCACATGCGTGGTGTCTGGCGGTTCCAATGCGACCCGCGTCACTGACGTCCGTTCGTCACGCTCGATTTCGCCGGCGAGCACCGCACCGTATTCGCTGGACAGCAACCAATCGAGCGGCACATCATAGAAGGCCGGGTCACCGACATGGGCGTCTTTGTCCCGCGTTGCACGTTTCATCGCTTCGCTAACGACGCGCAGATATTCCGTGCTGTTGTGCCCGATGGCGGCAAGGTCGAAATGCTTGAGCTGGTTCAGCATCTGCAGCACCTGGACGCCGCCGCCCGGGGGGCGGTTGGAAGCGACGCACCGGCCCCGGTAGCCGGTCCAGATCGGTTCGGTGCGGGTCGTGCGGTAGGCGGCGAGATCGACGGCTGTCAGCAGACCGCCATTGACGCGCATGTCGGCGTCGATCTCCTCGGCGATCTCGCCGGTATAGAAGATGTCCGCACCGCTCTGGGCGATACGCTCCAGCGTGCGGGCAAGGTCCAGATTGACGACCCGATCGCCAACGCCCTTCAAGCGTCCGTCCGCATGGAAGTAAACGGCCTGACCTGTGGCCGAGAAAGCGTTACGCTCCCGGTTGGCAGTGCGGCCGAACTGTTCCGTCTGCCGCCACCAGAAATCGACATGAGGGCGCACCACAAACCCTTCGCGAGCCTGCGTGACCGCCGGGGCACATATATCCGCCCAATCCCAGCTCCCGAATTCCGCCACCGCCTCAAAATAGGCTTTGAGCGCGCCCGGCGTGGTAATCGACTGGTAGCCGATATCATTGACACGGCCCTTCAGGATGAAGCCGAAACCGTCTCGCGTCTCGCCTTCCAATAGGTCTTCCCACATTGCCGGATGCGCGGCGAGCGGTGTCTTGCCGTGAAAGTCGATGCAGCAATGGACGCCGCTAGACGGCAGGTAAAGGTGGCAGGATCCGAAGCCAGCTATGCCGCACATCTGTGGATCGACCACGCCCTGCACCAGTGCAGCGGCGATGGCTGCATCAACGGCGTTGCCGCCTCGCTGCAGCACGCGGGCACCAGCCTCCGCAGCCTCGGGCTGAGCGGCAACAATCATAGCGGGGCGAGTCATGGCGGCATCTCTCTGCGGGCGGCGGAGCGTAACCCGAGAAGGGAGTTCATGGCGAGAGCCGCAACGATGACCGTGCCTGCTGCTAACACGGCCGCTGTCGGAGCCTCGCCTGTGCCGAGCCATACCCAGAGGGGTCCGAGCAGGGTTTCGAGCAACAGCAGTAGTCCTACCTCTGCTGCCGGAATATAGCGTGGGCCTGTGCTAATGAGGCCGATCCCGACTGGCATCAACACACAAGCCATGAGCACCAGCCAGAGCGTTGCTGTCTGTGACACCGCAAAGGGCGAGGCGAACGGCAGCGCGGCAAACGCTGCCGCCAGATTGCCCCAGATCGGCACCGGGAGGGTGTTGACGGCCCGGATTGAGCGCAACACGACGAAATAGGCCGCAAGCCCTAGCACTGCCCCAGCAGCGCAGAGATTGCCGGCGAGCCGTCCCCTTTCCAGATCATCCGCGAATATCGCCGCGACCCCGCCGGCCACAACGACTGCCGCCACCCAGGTCCGGTATGGTACCGGCTCGCCGAGGAAGATACGCCCGATGAGCGCAGCAGCGAGGGGTGAGCCAGCGAGCACGACAAGCACATTCGCCGCCGCGGTGAGTGCCAGCGCCCAGATGAAGCAATGGCTGACTATAACCATAAGCGCGGCCCCAAGCACCTGGCGCCAGCCGAAGCGGACAATGTTACGCATACCAGCCCGCCCCTCGACCGCCCATAGGATGACGGCAAGGCTGGTCGCTATACCCAGCCCCCGCCAGAACACGAGGGTCCAGGGATCAGCATCGACGAGGCGCACCAGCAATGTATCAGGCGTGATGGCAAGGACGCCGATACATGTCAGCGTGAGGCCGCGTGCGTAATGCGAGCGCATAGGCGACGGGATAGCGGCAACGCCGCGCCCGGCACGCTACGCAGCGTCGTCTAGGGCTTCGCTTTCGCGTTCCTGGGTCGGGCCGCTATCCTGGCCCTTGGCAGCAACATCTCGGTCCACGAATTCGATGAGGCCCATCGGCGCCATGTCACCCTTGCGGAAACCGGCCTTGAGGACGCGCGTATAGCCGCCGGGCCGCTCGGCGTAACGCTCTCTCAGGGTCGAGAACAGCTTTGCGACCATGGCATCATCCCGCAGCCGGGCGAATGCCTGCCGGCGTGCATGGAGGTCGCCTCGCTTGGCGAGCGTGACCAGCCGCTCCACTACAGGGCGCAATTCCTTGGCTTTCGGCAGGGTGGTGCGGATCTGCTCATGTTTTATGAGCGCGTTCGCCATATTGGAAAACATTGCCTTGCGGTGAGCCCAACTCCGGTTGAGCCGCCGACCTTGTTTGCGATGGCGCATCGCTTGCCCCTCCCGCTCAGAACGGCTCGTCGAGCCGCTTAGTCAGCTCTTCGATATTGTCCGGCGGCCAGTTCGTCACTTCCATGCCGAGATCCAGATCCATCGCCTTCAGCAGCGCTTTGATCTCGTTCAGCGACTTCCTGCCGAAATTCGGCGTGCGGAGCATTTCATTCTCGGTCTTCTGTACCAGGTCGCCGATATAAATGATGTTGTCGTTCTTGAGGCAATTCGCCGAACGGACAGAGAGTTCCAGTTCTTCGACCTTGCGCAGCAGATGGGCGTTGAACGGCAGATCAATAGCCCGGCCTTCTGGCTGGGACTGCTGGAGATCCTCGAAATTGACGAATAGTTGCAACTGGTCCTGCAGGATGCGGGCGGCAACGGCAACGGCATCCTCCGGCGAGACGGAACCGTCCGTCTGGACATCGATCAGCAGTTTGTCGTAGTCCGTGGCCTGGCCGACACGGGTCTGCTCCACGCGGTAGGATACCTGCCGCACCGGGCTGTAGATGGCATCCACTGGGATTAGGCCGATCGGAGCGTCCTCCGGCCGGTTGTCCGCTGCTTGGACATAGCCTTTGCCGTTCTCGACTGTCATCTCCATACGCAGGCTGGCATCGCGGTCGAGCGTGCAGATGACATGATCGGGGTCCATGATCTCGATGTCGGAGCCTGCCTGGATACGCCCGGCAGTCACCACCCCTGGCCCGGTCGCATCCAGAACCATGCGCCTCGGGCCTTCGGAATGCTTGCGCAGCGCAAGCCCCTTGATGTTGAGGATGATGTCAGTAACATCTTCGCGAACACCAGGCAACGATGAGAATTCGTGCAGCACACTGTCAATCTGCACCCGTGTGACGGCAGCGCCCTGCAGTGAGGACAGCATAATCCGCCTGAGCGCATTGCCGAGCGTGATACCGAAGCCGCGCTCAAGCGGCTCTGCCGAGATGACAGCTGACCGCCCGGGATCACCCCCGGCCTGGAGGCCGAGTTTGCCGGGCTTGATGAGATCTTGCCAATTCTTATGCGTGAACGATGTGGACATCGTTTCGTTTCAATCCCCGCTGGCCCCGCCGGGAAAGCCGGCCCGCTAGTTTCGATCAGATGCTGCTGTCAAACGCGCCGACGTTTCGGCGGACGGCAGCCGTTATGCGGTATCGGCGTCACATCACGAATCGACATGATCGTGAAGCCGGCCGCCTGAAGCGCGCGCAGAGCAGATTCACGGCCTGAGCCAGGTCCGCGCACATTGACGTCGAGTGTCTTCACACCGTGTTCCTGCGCCTTGCGAGCACAATCCTCGGCAGCGATCTGGGCCGCGAACGGGGTGGACTTGCGCGACCCTTTGAAGCCCTGCCCACCTGCCGACGACCAAGCGATCGCATTGCCCTGGACATCGGTGATAGTAATCATCGTGTTGTTGAACGTCGCATTCACATGCGCGACGCCGGATGAAATGTTCTTCCGCTCACGCCTGCGCACGCGGGCGGCTGCTGGCCTCGCCATCCCTTGCCGGCTCCTTCTTTGTCTATTTCTTCTTGCCGGCGATCGGCCGCGCCTTACCCTTGCGGGTGCGCGCATTGGTGTGGGTGCGCTGGCCACGCACGGGAAGTCCCTTGCGGTGACGCTGGCCACGATAGCAGCCGAGGTCCATCAGCCGCTTGACATTGATTGCGACCTCGCGCCGCAAATCGCCCTCGACCATATAATCGCGATCAATGGTCTCACGGATGCGGATAACCTGATCCTCGGTCAACTGGTTGACCCTGTATTCCACGGGCACCCCAGCCTTCTCGCAGATCTCCCGCGATTTGGCGCGCCCGATGCCGTGGATATAGGTCAGGGAGACCTCGACGCGCTTTTGCGTCGGAATATTGACGCCAGCAATTCGCGCCACTCCTGGGACTCCTTAAAGGCTGGATCTCTGCAACAGGGTAAACTAAGCGCTCCGGTGGAAATCGTCAACCGTTCGGAAACAAGCTGCCGGATTCTCCGCCGAGCGCAACATCAATCTGGCGAGCAACTTCGCCGATTTCAGCCATGCCGTCAACCCGGCGCAACAGGCCCTTCGCTTCGTAATAGGGCAAGATCGGTGCCGTTTGGCTGCGATAGACCCTGAGCCGTTCCCGCACCGTCTCGGCACTGTCGTCCGGCCGGCGTTCCAGATCCAAAGAGCCGCATTTGTCGCACCGTCCCTCCTCGGCCGTAGGCTTGAACCGGTCGTGGTAGCCTTCCCCGCAATTCCTACAGGTAAAACGGCCGGAGATGCGCTCGACCAGTGCCTCCTCGTCCACATCCAGCAGTAGCACAGCGTCGAGCACCAGGCCCTTGCCGGCGAGCAGATCGTCGAGTGTCCCAGCTTGGGCGCTTGTGCGCGGGAAGCCGTCGAGGATGAAGCCGTCCGCACAATCTGCCACATCAATCCGGTTGGAGATAATGCCAGTCATGATCTCGTCCGGCATCAGCCGGCCTGAGTCCATCACCGCCGCCGCCTGCTTGCCGAATGCCCCACCGCCTGCGATTTCCGCGCGCAGCATGTCGCCTGTGGAAAGCTGAGGAAGCCCTCGCCTTTCGGTCAACCGCCTGGCCTGCGTGCCCTTGCCGGCACCAGGCGGGCCAAGCAGGACCAGGATCATCGCCGCCGTCCCCGTAGGCGTGACTTCTTTATCAAACCTTCATACTGATGGGCGATCAGGTGGCTCTGCACCTGGGCCACAGTATCCATCGTCACATTGACGACGATCAGCAGGCTGGTGCCGCCGAAATAAAAGGGCACGGCGTATTGGGAGATCAGAATTTCCGGCAGGAGGCATACCACCGCCAGATAGACCGCGCCCACCGCCGTCAGCCGCGTGAGCACGTAGTCGAGATAGACAGCCGTGTTCTTGCCGGGCCGGATACCGGGAATGAACCCGTTATAGCGCTTCAGGTTCTCCGCCGTTTCTTCCGGATTGAAGACAATCGCGGTGTAGAAGAAACAGAAGAACACGATCATCGCCACATAGAGCGCGAGATAGAGCGGTTGGCCGTGTCCGAGATAGGCGGCGATCGTGCCGAGCACGCCTTGCTCGCTGCCTGGCGTGGCGCTTGCCGCACTGAATTGCGCGATGGTAAGCGGCATCAGCAGCAGCGAACTCGCGAAGATTGGCGGGATCACACCAGCAGTATTCAGCTTCAGCGGCAAGTGCGAGCTGTCGCCGCCATACATGCGGTTGCCAACCTGGCGCTTGGGATACTGAACGATCAGCCTGCGCTGCGCACGTTCTATGAAAACGATGAAGGCGACCACCGCCACCGCCATGACGATCAGGCCGAGAATGAACGCCGTAGACATCTGGCCGGTCCGTCCAAGCTCAAACATCTGCCCGAGCGCAAGCGGCAGGTTCGCCACGATGCCGGAGAAGATGATGAGCGAAATACCGTTGCCAACGCCACGCTGGGTGATCTGTTCACCGAGCCACATCAGAAAGACCGTGCCGCCGACAATGGTCACGACCGTAGTGAACTTGAAGAACAAGCCGGGAATCAACACTGCCGAGCCGGACGGCCCAGCCATCGCCTCCAGGCCGCTCGCCAGCCCATAGCCCTGCACAGCCGCCAGCAGCACCGTGCCGTAGCGGGTGTACTGGTTAATTTTCTTCCGACCGGATTCGCCTTCCTTCTTCAGCGCCTCGAGTTTGGGGCTGACGGCGGTCATCAGCTGCATGATGATCGCCGCCGAAATGTAGGGCATGATATTGAGGGCAAAGACGCTCATCCGGCTGAGTGCGCCGCCCGCGAACATATCGAACAAGCCTAGAACGCCACCCTGCTGCTGGGCGAACAACTCCGCCAGAATTGAGGCATCGACGCCCGGAATCGGGATATAGGTGCCGAAGCGGTAGACGATTAGCGCGCCGAGTGTGAACCAGATGCGCTTCTTCAGTTCCGTCGCCTTGGAGAAGGCGCCGAAGTTCACATTGGCTGCGAGGCGCTCGGCGGCGGAAGCCATGACAGACGGCTAACCTTCCGCCGGTGCTGCGTTCAGCAGAGTCACACTGCCGCCCGCGGCCACAACCGCGGCGACTGCGGCCTTCGAGGCACCAGCGACTTTGATCTCAAGCCCTGTCTTCAACTCTCCTCCCGCAAGCAGTCGGACGCCGTCTCGCGCCCGGCGCACTACGCCCGAGTTGACGAGCGCTGCTGCGTCAACCGGCTCGGACGGATTCAGCCGGCCTGAGTCAACCGCAAGCTGCAGCCTGCCGAGATTAACTGTCTGATAGCGAGCGCGAAAACGAAAATTGTTGAAGCCGCGTTTGGGTAGCCTGCGGAAGAGCGGCATCTGCCCGCCCTCGAACCCGTTAATGGCCACGCCGCTGCGGGATTTCTGGCCCTTGACGCCGCGCCCGGAGGTCTTGCCTTTGCCAGAGCCGATTCCGCGCCCGACTCGTTTGGCCGTCTTGCGCGCGCCCGGATTATCCGAGATTTCGTTCAGCTTCATTGCACTTTCATCCTCGCCTGCCCCTGAAATCGGCCTGGAGTCGCTCTCATTTAACCTCTTCCACGTGCACCATGTGCCGCACCTTAGCGATCATGCCCCGGATGGCCGGGGTATCTTCGAGGATACGCGACCGGTTGATCTTGTTGAGCCCAAGGCCGACCAGAGTCTCCCGCTGTACTTTCGGGCGCCGGATCGGCGATCCTGTCTGCGTGACCTTCACGCGCCTTCCCGCCCTGTCACTCATCAGTCGCGGCCTCGGCAGGCACACTCGCCTCTGCGGATCCCCCGGCAGACGGGCGCCGCCCGAACAGGTCTGATGGACGCTTGCCCCGCCGCTGGGCCACCATGCGCGGGCTCGCCGTGCGGGCAAGCGCTTCGAAAGTCGCTTTCACCATATTATGCGGATTGGAGGAGCCGAGCGACTTGGCGACCACATCCTGGATGCCCAGCGCCTCGAACACCGCACGCATCGGCCCGCCGGCAATGACGCCGGTGCCCTGCGGCGCGGCGCGCAGGACCACCCGACCGGCGCCGAAACGGCCATGCACATCATGGTGAAGCGTACGCCCATCCTTCAGCGGCACCCGGCGCATCGTGCGCTTTGCACGCTCGGTTGCCTTGCGGATGGCTTCGGGTACTTCTCGCGCCTTGCCCGCACCGACGCCCGCCCGTCCCTGGCCGTCGCCGGCCACGACGAGCGCAGAGAAGCCGAAGCGCCGACCTCCCTTCACCACCTTGGCGACGCGATTGATCGAAACGAGCTTCTCGATAAACTCGCTCTCCTCGCGGTCCCGCCCGCGATCAGACCTCGGTCCCCGTGCCATGCTGCTCCGCTTTCCTTCTGCGCTCCGCCCCCGTCAGAACGAGAGGCCGCCCTCGCGGGCCGCGTCGGCGAGCGCCTTGACCCGTCCATGATATTTGTAACCGCTACGGTCGAAAACGACATCTTTCACGCCCGCCGCCAGCGCGCGCTCAGCCAGCCTAGCGCCTACGGCCTGTGCCGCCTGCCGATTGCCCGTGCTCCGCCCCTCGCGCAGGTCTTTCTCCAGAGACGAGGCGGCGACCAGGGTCCTGCCCTGCCGGTCGTCTACGATCTGCGCATAGATATAGCGATTGGACCGAAACACTGACAGGCGAGGACGCCCGCCGGCAGCCTTTCTCAGGCTGTAGCGCACGCGCTGCCGGCGTCGCTCAAACAATTCCCGTGTTGTCAGCATCGCCGGCCTCTACTTCTTCTTGCCTTCCTTGCGGAAGACATATTCGCCTTCATACCGCACGCCCTTGCCCTTGTAGGGCTCGGGCTTGCGCCAGGCGCGGATTTCGGACGCAACCTGGCCGACACGTTGTCGGTCAGCCCCGCTGACGGCAATCATCGTCGGACGCTCGCAGGTGATCTCAATGCCCTCGGGGATCGGATATTCCACCGGATGGCTGTAGCCAAGCGACAGCACCAGAACCCGGTTCTTTACCTCGGCACGGTAGCCGACGCCGTTGATCTCCAGCTTACGGGTGAAGCCCTGGCTGACACCCGTGACGATATTCTGGGCCAACGCCCGTGTCGTGCCCCACATGGCCCGCGCGCGCTTGGACTCGCCGCGCGGGCGCACTGTAATCCGGGCGTCGGCGAGTTCGATTTCAACCAGATCTTCGGAAACCGGGAAGCTAAGTTCACCAAGGCT
The DNA here is from genome assembly GCA_026710105.1 of Alphaproteobacteria bacterium. Taxonomy (GTDB): domain Bacteria; phylum Pseudomonadota; class Alphaproteobacteria; order Bin95; family Bin95; genus Bin95. The sequence continues at coordinate 7,336 of JAPORR010000113.1, read as the reverse complement.
ACCCTTGGCGCTCAACACGGCATCTTCGTAGCGAACCTCGGCACCGTCCGGGATCACGACGGGATTTTTGCCTATGCGTGACATCAGAACACCTGACAGAGCACTTCGCCGCCGACATTGAAGGACCGCGCCTCATGGTCCGACATCACACCGCGCGGCGTGGACAGGATCTGGATGCCAAGCCCGTTATTGTAGGGCTTCAGGTCCTTAATCCGCGAATAGACTCGCCGACCCGGCTTGGAAACCCGCTGAATCGAGCGAATCACTGGCTGGCCTTCATAATATTTGAGTTCGATGCGCAGTTCGCCCACCGGCCCCTCATGGCTTTCTTCATAGCTGCGGATATAACCCTCGCGCGCCAGCACCTGCAGCACATTCATGCGCAGCTTGGACTTCGGTGACACGATATGCGGCTTGCCGGCCCGCTGCCCGTTCCGGATGCGGGTTAGCATATCGCCGAGAGGATCGCTCATCGTCATCAGATGGCCGCCTCCTTTTCTACCAGCTTGCCTTGACGACGCCGGGCACTTGCCCCCGCGACGCCAGTTCCCGAAGCGCGATTCGCGACAGGCGGAATTTGCGGTAATAGCCGCGCGGGCGCCCCGATACCTCGCAACGGTTGCGCAACCGCACCTTGGCGGCGTTGCGCGGCATGGCCGCAAGCTTGAGCGAGGCGGCGAAGCGTTCGTCCGGCGCAAGCGAGGCATCACGCATCTGAGCGCGTAAAGCCGCGCGCCGCTTCGCATATTGCGCTACCAGCCGACGGCGCTTCTTGTCCCGCTCGACCATGCTGATCTTGGCCATAGGCGTCCCTGTCCTTCCTCGCGCTTACCGCTCGAACGGCATGTTGAGGCCGCTGAGTAGAGCTCGCGCTTCCTCGTTCGTGCGGGCTGTGGTGCAGATAACGATATTCAGGCCGCGAATTGTATCGACCCTGTCATAGGAGATCTCGGGGAAGATGATTTGTTCCCGGATCCCAAGCGAATAATTGCCACGTCCGTCGAAGGCCTTCGGCGACACACCGCGAAAATCACGCACCCGAGGCAGCGCGATGGTCGTCAGGCGGTCGAAAAACTCCCACATCCGCGTCCGGCGCAGCGTGACCTTGCATCCGATCGTCATCCCCTCGCGTAGCTTGAAACCGGCGATAGATTTGCGCGCCCGGGTCACGACCGGCTTCTGGCCGGAAATCGCCGTGAGGTCAGCGACCGCAGCCTCGATTTTCTTGCTGTCGCCCACGGCTTCCCCGACGCCCATATTGAGCACGATCTTCTCGAGCACCGGCACCTGCATCGGGTTGGCATAGCTGAATTGCTCGACCAGTACCGGGCGCACGGTCTCGCGGTAAATGTCCTGGAGACGAGGCATGATGCAGGCCTCCTAACGGTCTATCGTCACGCCGGAGCCGCGCGCGAAACGGACCTTGCGGCCGTCTTCAAGGACACGGAATCCCACACGGGTCGGCTTGTCTGTCTCGGGGTCGATATGGGCGAGATTGGACAGATGCACCGCCGCCTCGATCTCCTCGACGCCGCCCGGGCCTTGCGCAGTGCCGCGGCGATGCTTGACCACCATGTTGACGCCCTGCACCACCGCGCGCCCCTTGTCCGGCAGCACACGGAGCACTTCGCCGCGCTTGCCTCGGTCGCGCCCGGTCAGCATCACCACCCGGTCACCCTTGCGAATACGCGCCGCCATCACAGCACCTCCGGGGCAAGCGAAATGATCTTCATGAACCGCTTGGCACGCAGCTCACGCGTTACCGGACCGAAAATGCGCGTGCCGACCGGCTCGTTCTGCGGACTCAGGATAACGGCGGCATTGCGGTCAAACCGGATCGCCGTACCATCAGGCCGCGTCACTTCTTTCTTGGTCCGCACCACCACAGCGCGACGGATTTCCCCCTTGCGCACGCGCCCGCGCGGAATCGCTTCCTTCACCGAGACGACAATGATGTCGCCCACCGACGCCGTGCGGCGGCCGGTGCCTCCGAGCACCCGAATGCATTGCACCCGACGCGCGCCAGAATTGTCCGCTACATCGAGATTAGTCTCGACTTGGATCATGTCCCGGTCTCCCCGGACGCCGGCTCCCCGCCCACGCGACTGAGCGCCATCCAGCGCTTGCGCCGTGAGATCGGACGATGCTCCTCGATCCGCACCATATCGCCTTCGCAATAACGGTTGTCCTCGTCATGCGCCGCGAATTTCTTCGAGCGCGTGATGAACTTCTTGTAGAGCGGGTGGCGGACGCGGCGGTCGACGCGGACAATGATCGTCTTGTCCATTTTGTCGCTGATCACGACGCCCTGGAGGATTCGTTTTGGCATGGCGGTATCGTCCTCAGGCCTTGGCCGCTGTGCGGCTCTTCTCGCCGAGGACCGTCTTAATCCTGGCAATGTCCCGGCGCACCTTGCGTATCTCGGCGGTGTTTTCGAGCTGGCCCGACGCTCTCTGGAAGCGCAAGTTGAAGGCCGCCTTCTGGAGATCCTCCAGAAGCTCCGACAGCTCGTCTGCGGTGCGCGCGCGCGCATCAATCGCTTTCATGGCGTCAGGCCCCGTCGCGGACGACCACGCGGGTCGCAATCGGCAGTTTCGCGGCAGCGAGCGCGAAGGCATCGCGGGCCACGGTCTCGGGCACACCGTCAAGCTCGAACATGATGCGCCCGGGCTTGACCTTCGCCACCCAATATTCTGGCGAGCCCTTGCCCTTGCCCATGCGCACTTCGGCCGGCTTGGTCGAGACCGGCACATCCGGGAAGATGCGGATCCACACCTTGCCCGCGCGGCGCATCCGGCGGGTGATCGTCCGCCGGGCGGCCTCGATCTGCCGGGCGGTGATCCTCGCTGGCGCCGCAGCCTTGAGGCCATAGCTGCCAAAGGTCAGCGCCGTGCCGCCCTTGGCCATGCCGTGGATGCGCCCCTTCTGTCGCTTGCGGTATTTTGTGCGCTTTGGTTGCAGCATAGCTCTGCCTCCTTAGCGGCCCATGGCGGCGCGCTCTTCGGCCAGCCGCTTGTCCTGCGCCATCGGGTCATGTGCCATGATCTCGCCCTTGAAAACCCAGGCCTTCACCCCGCAGGAACCATAGGTCGTGTTAGCAGTCGCCTCGCCATAGTCGATATCAGCGCGCAGCGTGTGCAGCGGCACCCGGCCTTCGCGATACCATTCGGTGCGAGCGATCTCCGCCCCGCCGAGTCGCCCGCCGACATTTATGCGGATCCCGAGCGCGCCGAGGCGCATCGCCGACTGCACTGCCCGCTTCATCGCCCGCCGAAATGCAACCCGGCGCTCAAGCTGCTGGGCGATATTGTCGGCCACTAGCCGCGCGTCGATCTCGGGCTTGCGAATCTCGACGATATTCAGGTTGACATCGCTGTTGGTCATGCGCCCAAGCGCCGCGCGCAGCCGCTCGATATCAGCGCCCTTCTTGCCGATCACCACGCCCGGACGAGCGGTATGGATCGTGACCCGCGCCTTCTTCGCCGGGCGCTCGATGAGGATCTTGGAGAGACCCGCATTCTGAAGGCGCCTCTCCAGGAAGTCACGAATCCTGAGATCCTCATGCAACAGATCACCATAATCGCGGTCCGCGTACCAGCGCGAATTCCAGGTCCGGTTGATGCCGAGCCGGAGCCCGATCGGGTTGACTTTATGGCCCATCAAACACGCTCCTCAACCGTATCTCCGTCATCATCTGAGTCGATCAGGACGTCCTCATCGGGACGTTCCCGTACCACGACGCGGAGATTGCTGAATGGCTTCTCCAGCCGCCCAACCCGTCCTCTAGCACGGGGCCGCATTCGCTTCATCACGATCGTCCGCCCGACTGTCGCCTCGGCCACCACCAGCCGGTCGATGTCGAGCTCGTGATTGTTTTCCGCATTGGCGACAGCTGACTGCACTGCCTTGCGAACATCCTCGGCCACGCGTTTCTTCGAGAAGGTGAGCGCATTGAGCGCCGCCTCGACACTCAGCCCGCGAATGCTCTCGGCGACAAGATTCAGCTTGCGCGGGCTTGTGCGGATATATTTCACGTAAGCCAGCGCCTCGTTTTCCGCTATGCGCGGCGGCGCTTTCAGTTTGCCCATCGCCTCAGCCCCGCTTCGCCTTCTTGTCCGCTGCATGCCCATAGAAGGTCCGGGTTGGCGCGAACTCGCCGAATTTGTGCCCGACCATGTCCTCAGTCACCAGCACTGGCAGGAATTTTTGCCCATTGTGGACGCCGAAGGTGAGCCCGACGAATTGCGGCAAGATGATGGACCGCCTCGACCAGGTGCGGATCACCTCCTTGCGGCCCGAGTCGCGTACAGCCTCTGCCTTCTTGAGCAGATAGCCGTCCACGAAGGGGCCTTTCCAGACCGAACGCGACATGGCTCTAGCCTCTCGTCTTGGCGCGGTGGCGACTGCGCAGAATCATCTTGTCTGACGCTTTCTTCTTCCTGGTCCGCCGGCCCTTGGTCGGCTTGCCCCAGGGGGTCACCGGATGGCGCCCGCCCGAAGTCCTGCCCTCGCCGCCGCCATGGGGATGGTCCACAGGATTCATCACCACGCCGCGCACATGCGGACGCCGGCCGAGCCAACGGTTGCGTCCGGCCTTGGCAAGCGTCTGGTTGCCATGATCGGAATTCGAGACCGCGCCGATGGTAGCCATGCACTCATGCGGCACCATGCGCGTCTCGCCGGAGTTGAAGCGCAGCCGCGCCATGCCGGCATCACGCCCAACAAGCTGCACATAGGTCCCCGCGGCACGCGCGACCTGCCCGCCTTTGCCGGGTTTCAGCTCGACATTGTGAACGATGGTGCCAATGGGAATCCGGCGCAACGGCATGGCATTGCCAGGTTTGACATCGACCTCCCGGCCGGCGACTACCGTGTCGCCCGGCTGAAGGCGCTGCGGCGCCAAAATGTAGGAAAGTTCACCATCCTCATAACGGATAAGCGCGATGAAGGCTGTGCGGTTCGGGTCGTATTCCAGGCGCTCCACCACCGCCGACTGATCCCATTTGCGCCGCTTGAAGTCGACCCGGCGATATTTGCGCTTGTGGCCACCGCCGCGCCAGAAAACGGTCGTGCGCCCCTGGTTATTGCGCCCACCCGTGCCTGTCAGCCCCTCGGTCAACCCCTTGACCGGCTTGCCCTTGTGCAGACCGCTGCGGTCCACCAGCACCAGCCCGCGGCGGCCCGGCGAAGTCGGTTTGTATTGCTTGAGCGCCATCGCCTCAGATCCCCGTGGTCACATCAACCGAGTGACCATCTTCGAGCGTCACCACCGCCTTCTTCCAGTCCGCCCGTTTGCCTAGAACGCCCCGGAACCGTTTGGTCTTGCCTTTGACCCTCATCGTGTTGACCTTCTTCACCTTCACCGAGAACAGACTCTCTACAGCCTGGAGGATTTCCGGCTTGGTAGCATCCATTGCCACCCGGAAAGTGATCTGGTTGTGTTCGCCGATCAGGGTCGATTTCTCGGTCACGACCGGAGCCCTGATGACGGCAAGCATCCGCTCGCGCCTGATCTGGGGCGCAGGCCGCCCGATAGCGCGGGCCCGGCTCATGATAGACGCTCCTCAAGATGGGCAGCTGCATCGCGGGTCAATACCAGCACATCGCGCCGCAGGATGTCATAGACATTGGCGCCCATGCGCGGCAGCACATCGATCCCGATGATGTTGGCCGCCGCCTGGCGGAAATTCTCGTCCACCGTCTCGCCACCCAGGATCAGCGCCGAATCAAGTGACATACCCCGGAGACGTTGTGCAAGATCGCGTGTGCGTCCACTTTCCAGCGCAAGATCCTCGACCACGATCAGCTTGCCGGACTCGGTCTTAGATGCCAACGCCGCGCGCAGCCCCGCCGCCCGGACCTTCTTCGGGAGCTTATGGGCATGATCACGGACTCGGGGCCCATGCACGACACCACCGCCTCGGAAGACATTCGCGGTCGCCGCCCCGTGACGAGCCCGCCCCGTGCCCTTCTGGCGATAGATCTTGGATTTCGAGCGCGCGATCTCGCTGCGTTCTTTGGTCTTGCGGGTGCCGCCGCGCTTCCTTGCGCGTTGCCAGTTCACCACGCGGGCCAGTAGGTCGCGGCGCACCGTACCGCCGAACACGCCGTCGGCGAGCTCAATGCTGCCGGTCTCATGATTGTCCCAATTCCTGACGGGGAGTTGCATATCTCTACTCCCCGCTGGTTTCGTTGGCCGCCATGGCGGCGGTTTCCGGCGCCTTGAGGCCGGCCGGGAATGGGACACCCTCAGGCAATTTGCGCTTTCGGGCGTCTGACACCAGCACCCAGCCGCCCTTCGCACCAGGCACAGCCCCCTTCACCATGATGAGGCCGCGCTCAGCATCGGTGTCGACAACCTCCAAGTTCTGCGCCGTGGCTCGCGCATCGCCCATATGGCCGGCCATCTTCTTGCCTTTCCAGACCTTGCCTGGGTTCTGGCTATTGCCGGTGGAACCGTGCGAACGGTGTGAGATAGAAACGCCGTGCGACGCCCGGAGGCCGCCAAAATTATGCCGCTTCATCGCACCGGCGAACCCCTTGCCGACACTCCTGCCCGAGACATCAACATGCTGGCCCTTGACGAAATGATCGGCAGAAAGCTCCGCGCCTACCTCGACCAACGCTTCTTCTGAAACACGGAACTCGGCGAGCCGCTGCGCTGGCTCCACCTTTGCCTTGGCGAAATGGCCGCGCATCGGGCGTGTGACCCGCTTGGTGCGCGCCCTGCCGGCGCTGAGCTGTAGCGCCGTGTAGCCGTCCGGTTCCATGCGGCGCTGCGCGACCACGCAGCAGCGGTCGAGCGACAGCACCGTGACCGGCACATGCGCGCCCGTTTCCGCAAACATGCGCATCATGCCGAGCTTGCGGGCAATCACGCCGGTTCGCATCGACCCCGAGCCTCCCTCAGACCTTGATCTCGACATCGACGCCGGCCGCGAGATCAAGCTTCATCAACGCATCCACGGTCTGTGGTGTCGGATCGACAATATCGAGCACCCGGCGATGGGTGCGCATCTCGAACTGCTCGCGGCTCTTCTTGTCGATATGAGGGCCGCGAAGCACAGTATAGCGCTGGGTGCGGACAGGTAGGGGAATCGGTCCGCGCACCTGAGCGCCGGTGCGCTTCGCCGTGCTCACGATCTCGCCGGTGGACTGGTCGAGAACCCGATGGTCGAACGCCTTTAGGCGTATGCGTATGTTCTGATGGTCCATGGCACTCGGTCTCTCGTTCCAGCTTTCCGACGGCTATCGGGGATCCGGTCTTCGCCGGAGGCGTGGGCCTTGATATTTTGTTTTAGTCATCGATGGCGGCGACGACGCCGGCCCCGACGGT
>JAPORR010000063.1 GCA_026710105.1 Alphaproteobacteria bacterium | reverse complement strand
TCCGCATGATCGCCGTCTCTGCCCTTGAGGAGACCCCGCGCCTGAAGACGAGGAAGAAGGACGGCAAGCCGCTGCACTGGATGCTGCTGACCACCGAGGGCGAGGCCGGCATCGAGACCGCCCGCACGGTTCTGCGCTGGTATGAGCTGCGGATCGAGCGCTTCTTTCACGCGCTGAAGGTCGGAACTCGCATCGAGGATCGTCGCCTCGATGAGGCCAACGACCTGAAGAAGTGTCTCGCCTTCGACATGATCACCGCATTCCGGGTCTGGGATCTCTCCCTTCTGGCCCGGGAAAGGCCAAACGATCCGGCCGAACGGCATGTGACCCGGGAGGACATCACCGCGCTCTGCGCCCTCGCCGCCCATCACGGCTTCAAGGTCCCCCGGGTGAACGCGCGCGGGTTGTTTGATGGTGCGGTTTTCGCGTTATTCGATGGGGATCAGCTGTCGTTCTCAGGCAGTCCGGGTGGGGTGTCGCATGGCCATCAGCGCGTCAAGCCGCTTCGCGGCTCCTTCGCTCCGCCCTTCGGGTGACCCGCTGCTGTCCACGCAACGAAGTGCTGCCATGGCCGTAAGCAGAGCTTTCGGCCATGGACCGACTGCTTGACGCAGAGTTACGATAGTGGATTGGCCGTTGGTGTTCCCGTTCCCGTTCCCTGCAACGCCTAAGGGTTCGCCGGAACGGGAAGACGTGCTGCTTCGCCTATGGGTTGGGGCTGGCCGTCGGGCTCGTTGTTCGCCACGGCGCCGAGGAAGCGGTAGCGCCCCCCAGTCCCGCGCTCGACACGTCCCTCGCGCACAAGCTCGTGCAGGGCCGCGGTGACGGTAGCGTTGCGCGCCCCGGCGCGTTTCCGGATCTCGGACTGCAAGAGTGGGAATTCGGCCTTCGCGAGCACCTGCACGATCCGCTGTTCGGCACTTTCCGGTCGCGGCGGGGCTTGGTCGGGCACCGTCCGTCGGAGCCGCAGGGCCGGTCCCTCGCCGTTATCGGCGAGTTCGATCTCGATATCGTTGAGGCCGGGGGCGGCGCGATGCTCGACGGTCATGACGATCTGTCCGTCGCGCCGGCGCAGGTAGAGATTGCTGTCTCCCCAGGCATGCAGCTCGCTGCTTCCCCGGAGTGCCTGGCCGGGTCTTGTGGCGCCGCTCTTGCGGGCGTGGTGGACGAGCAGGACGGCGGCCTCAAAGCGGCGCTGGAGGTCGCGCAGGAAGCCGAGGATGGGGGCGACCTCGCCGGCGGCATTCTCGTCGACGCCATGCAGGCGGACCAGGGGATCGAGGACCAGCAGGCGCGGTTCGATGCGCTCGACGGTCTCCAGCAGCCGGTCGGCGCGATGGTCGAGGCGGAGGGTGGGCACGTCGATGACGGCGATGTCGAGGGTCTCGAAGTCGGCGCCCGCGGCGCGGGCGATGCCAGCGAGGCGGGTGCGCACGATATGGCCGGCGTCCTCGGCAGCGAACAGCAGGACCGGTCCGGGTTCATCGGCCTCGAAGCGGCGCAAGCAGGGGACGCCGGCGGCGACGGCAACGGCGAGGTCGAGCGCCAGGAAGGACTTGCCGCATTTGGGTTCGCCGCCGACGATGCCGACCGCCTGCCTGGCCCAGAGCCCGTCGACCAGCCAGTGCTGCTCGCGCGCGCGGTCTTCGAGGTCGGCTGGGGACCGTGTCGGGAAGCCCTTCACCGGCGTGCGCCCCTGGGCGGGACGGGTTCGCCCCAGATCTCCAGGAAGAGCTTTTCGTCGAGGATTTCGCGATCCTGCGGCGGCGGCGAGCAGGCTGTCGGCCATGATGGCGAGTGCCCTGGGGTTACCGCTTGCGTGGGTGACAAGGGTGTCCTTGAGGCCGGGCGTCATGAGGCCCGGATTGCCGGCCTTGTCGAGCAGATGGCAGCCGGCCCAGTTCGTCAGGCTCGGTGCGCACGATGTGGAGGCGCTGGCGGACGCGCGATGCGATAGGCTGCAAGTCTGGCGTGCGCAGTTTTGCGAGCAGGCGGCTGTCGCCGGCCAGGACGACACTGAGGATGGCGCGCGAGTCGAAGTCGGTGGAAGTCAACAGACGCATCTCGGTCAAGACCGGGTTGGGTAGTTCCTGGGCCTCGTCGACGAGCAGGAGTGGGCGCATACGGGCATCGTCGAGATGGCCAGCGCTCGCGCAGTCCTTTGAAGCCGGCCCAGAGATTGTTGTAGACGAGCGTGATGCCGAAGAGATCCGCCAGCTCGCGGTAGAAGTCGCTGATGTTCGATGATGGATGGGTGATGACGGCAACGTTCAGCCCCTC
>JAPORR010000045.1 GCA_026710105.1 Alphaproteobacteria bacterium | reverse complement strand
TATAAGCTGGAGAAACCGTGCGGATCGCGAGGCCTGCCGAGAAAGCCCGCCTCGCGCTGGCTCGCCCCATGCCGCCGCGCCTAGGTCGGGGTTGCCGCCCAGCGTGGAGAGGAAATCGACGCTACGGTGCTTGATCTTGCCGATGACCCTGCCGGTCGCGACATCCAGTGCGGCGAACAATGTCGTCGTGCGCCTTTAGTCATGGGTGCGCGTTTCCGGCGTGCCGTAGTTCAGCGGCAACGACCGTTGTATGCGATCGAGTTGAGTGCTAGTCGCTATCTGCCGGTTAGGATACGCTCGAAAAGCTGCTTTACGGTTGGAACGAACCCGTTGGCGTAGAAGGGATCCGACCGGAAGCGATAGGCGTTGTGGCCGGAGAACATCAATTGCTCCTCGACCGATCCGCCGTGGCTGATCTGTTGCAACGTCTTCTGGATGCAAAAGGAACGCGGGTCCGCCTTGCGGCCGGTGGTGCCAGCCTCATTCTGGGACCAGTTGCTGAACTGGCAGGCCGACAGGCAGCCCATACATTCGATCTGGTCTGTCAGGATTTGCCGCCGCCGCTCGGGCGTCACGAACACTAGGGTCGAGTCGGGTGTGCGCATCGCTTCCGAATAGCCGGCACTGATCCAGCCTTCGGCGCGCTGCCTGTCGTCATTAGAGACATAAACGGGCCGACCTCTCGGGCCGACCGGAAAGGCCACATCATGGCCGCCAACAGGCGCCGTCGAGAACGCGATCTGACGATCTGTGCGCTCGCGCAATTCGTCCAGAAAGGTATTGCGCACAGCAGAGGAATAAAAGCCTGTCGGACTGAAGCGGTTGAGGAAAACATCGCCTTCCCTAAGCATCAGCAGCTTCTGTTTCCATTCATCGGAGATCGGGCTTTCCCGGGTCAGCAGCGGTCGGGTGCCGAACTGGAACGCAATCGGCGCAATCTCGGGATCATCGATCCAATGGGACCATTCGTCCAGCCACCAGACGCCGCCTGCCATGATGATCGGAACATGTGCAAGCCCAACTTCCGTCATCTGTTGGCGTAGCTGGACGACTCTCGGGCGCGGGTCTTCCGGTCTGTCCGGATCTTCGACATTGGAGAGGCCATTATGTCCCCCGGCCCGCCAGGGGTCCTCATAGACCACGCCGCCGAGGAGGTTCGGAAACTTACGATATGCACGCTTCCAAAGGGCACGAAAAGCTCGGGCGGAGGACACGATCGGGTAGTAATGGACGCCGAACCGGGCGGCAAGCTCTGCCAGACGGTAAGGCATTCCGGCTCCGCAAGTAATGCCGTGGATCAAGCCTTTAGCACCCTCCATCACGGCATTCAGCACGCGCTCCGCTCCCGCCATCTCCCAAAGCACATTCATATGTATGCGGCCTTGGCCGCCAGCAGTCTCATAGGCAATCCGAGCCTGGTAAATCGCGCCCCGAATCGCATGCGCAAGCAGCTCCTCATGCCGCTCACGCCGGGTCTTGCCAAAATAACTCTGAGCAATGGCGGAACCGTCTTCGCGGAAGCTGTCTGCATTGACGCCGGAGAATGTTCCGACCCCGCCGCAGGCGGCCCAGGCGCCCGAGCTTTCCCCATTCGAGACCGCGATGCCCTTACCGCCCTCGATAAGCGGAAAGACCTCGCGGCCGGAGAAAACGACAGGATGCACGACCGCCATCGGCATTAGCCCGCTGCTGCGGTCAGATCCATGCCGGTTTCCTGATCGACGGATTTCATCGACAGGCTCACCTTGCCGCGGTCATCGACGCGCAGCACCTTGACCTTCACCTGGTCACCCTGCTCCACGACATCACCGACAGTCTTGACCCGCTGGGGCGCAAGCTCGCTGATATGTACCAGGCCGTCGCGGCTGCCGAGGAAATTCACGAACGCGCCAAAATCGACGACCTTGACGACTTTGCCGGTATAGATCGCGCCTACTTCCGGTTCAGCAACGATGCCCTTGATCCACTCTATGGCGGCCTCGGATGCCTTGGGGTCCACCGAGGAAACCTTGATGGTGCCGTCATCATTTATGTCGACCTTGGCACCCGTGGTATCCACAATCTCGCGGATGATTTTGCCACCCGAGCCGATCACATCGCGGATCTTGTCACGTGGGATCGACATGGTGGTCATGCGTGGCGCGAAATCGCTCACATCGTCGCGGGCCGTGTCGAGGGCCTTGGCCATCTCGGCCAGGATATGCATCCGGCCGCCCCGCGCCTGTGCCAGCGCGGTGCGCATGATATCCTCCGTGATCGAGGTGATCTTGATATCCATCTGGAGCGAGGTGATCCCGGTCTCCGTTCCCGCGACCTTGAAGTCCATGTCACCCAGATGGTCCTCGTCGCCGAGAATGTCCGAGAGCACGGCGAAGCGCTCGCCTTCCTTGATGAGGCCCATTGCAATGCCGGCAACCGGGCGCTTCAGAGGCACGCCTGCATCCATCAGCGACAGCGATGCACCGCAGACGCTCGCCATTGAGGACGAGCCGTTCGACTCTGTGATCTCCGACACCACTCGGACGGTGTAGGGGAATTCCTCCTTCTTCGGCAGCAGCGGCCGGACAGCTCGCCAAGCGAGCTTACCGTGGCCGATTTCTCGCCGGCCCGGAGCGCGCAGCATCCGCGCCTCGCCGGTGGAATAAGGCGGGAAATTGTAGTGGAGCAGAAAATGCTCGCGGTATTCGCCATCCAGCGCATCGACGATCTGCTCGTCCTGCGAGGTGCCAAGCGTCGAGACCACCAGCGCCTGGGTCTCACCGCGGGTGAACAACGCACTACCATGCTGGCGCGGCAGGATGCCGACCTCGCAATCGATCGGGCGCACCGTTTCCAGGTCGCGGTCGTCGATCCGCTTGCCGGTTTCCAGCACGGCGCCGCGCACGATGTCGCGTTCGAGGTCCTTGAAGAAAGGCGCTGCCGTTTCCGGGTCCGTCTCCGCGTCCTCCAGCCGAGCTAGCACTTCCGTCTTGGCGGCCGCGATGGCTGTCTGGCGCGCCTGCTTCTCGCGCAGCGCATAAGCTTCTTCCATGGCGGCGCGGCCCAATTCATAGACCCGGGTCTTCGCCTCCTCTGCGCCCGGCTCCGGGTCGGGAAGGTCCCACGGATCCTTCGCGCATTTCTCTGCCATGTCGATAATAGCGTCGATCACCGGCATGAATCCCCGGTGGCCGAACATGACGGCCTCGAGCATAATCTCTTCGGAAAGCTCCTGTGCTTCCGACTCCACCATCAGCACACCTTGCGAGGTGCCGGCGACAACGAGGTCGAGAGCAGACGACTGCATTTGCTCGGTCGTGGGGTTGAGGACGAACTCATCATCAACCAAGCCGACCCGTGCCCCGGCGATCGGGCCGAGAAATGGGATGCCGGAGAGCGTAAGCGCCGCCGAGGTGCCGACCATAGCCAAGATGTCAGGATCGTTCTCCAGATCATGGCTCACCACGGTGCAGACGATCTGGGTTTCGTTCCGGAAGCCTTTGGCGAAAAGTGGGCGGATTGGTCGGTCAATCAGCCGAGATGTCAGCGTCTCCTTCTCGCTCGGGCGCGCCTCACGTTTGAAGAAGCCACCCGGAATGCGACCGGCGGCATAGGCCTTTTCCTGGTAGTTGACGGTAAGCGGAAAGAAATCGAGGCCTGGCCTTGGGCTCTTTTCGGCGACGACAGTGCAAAGCACTGCCGTATCCCCGAGGCTTGCCATGACGGCGGCGTCGGCTTGGCGGGCGATGCGGCCAGTCTCCAAGACCAGCGGGCGTCCGCCCCAGTCGATGTCCTTGCGGACGATATTGAACATATCGGATGAAACCCTTTCGATGGCCGCGACCCGAATGGCGCTGCCCTTTGCATGTTTTTGCTCAGACACCGGCCGTCCGGTGTCCTGGTCGTCAACGGCGCAAGCCGAGTCGTTCGATCAACGACCGGTACCGCCCGTTGTCCTTCCTACGAAGATAGTCGAGCAAGCTGCGGCGCTGGCCGACCATGACCAGCAAGCCGCGGCGCGAGTGACGGTCCTTCTTGTGCGTCTGGAGGTGCTCGGTCAGATTGCGGATGCGTTCCGTCAGGATCGCTACCTGCACCTCCGGCGATCCCGTATCATCGTCGTTCGTGCGGAACTCCTGAATGAGTTCGAATTTTCTCGCAGCGGTAATCGACATCTGTTGCTCTCGTTCCTTCCAGCTAGGGATTAACAACGCGCACGGGCCGAACCGTTCCGGACTCGTACCGGGCCACAGCAATCAGAACCTCGCCCATCCGGGCCCGGATCGTCATGCCGTCACGAAGCCCGGCGATCCGCGAAAGATCGGCCGCGCTAAACAACCGCAGCGCTTGTCCATTCCTAAGCGCCGCGGCCTCCTGCTCCGAAACGGACAAAGCCGGGATGTCGGCCAGCGACATGTCCGTCGGAAGCAAGAATACACTCTCTGAGTCTATATGGGCCAGAGCCTCCATTTCTTCCAGGGCAATGGCATCCTCGACGCGAAACGGACCGACGCGCAAACGCCGGAGCATAGAGACATGCCCGACTGTGCCGAGCGCGGCCGCCAAATCACGCGCTATAGCGCGGACATAAACACCCTTGCCTGTCTCCGCCGTGAATTCCGTCAGATCATCGTCGATGCGGCGTTCCAGACGCAGGGCGATTACCTCGGCGGGGCGCGCTTGCAGATCCGGCTCCTTGTCGGCGCGAGCCAGATCATAGGCCCGCTTGCCCCCGATTTTGACCGCGGAATAGCGGGGCGGCACCTGCATGATCTGCCCGGTGAAAGCGGGCAGTACATTGCGGATCGCGTCGTCGTCAGGACGGACCGCGCTGGTAGCTGTGACCCTACCGTCGGCGTCGTCTGTGTCGCGCGCCTCGCCCCAGCGCATCGTGAAGCGATAGACCTTGCTCCCCTCCATAACCCAGGAGACCGTCTTGGTCGCTTGGCCGAGAGCCACTGGCAACACTCCAGTCGCAAGTGGGTCGAGCGCCCCGCCATGACCAATTTTGGCGCCGCCAGTCAATCGCTTGATCCGGTTACAGACCGTAGTGGACGTCATCCCGGCAGACTTGTCCACGACAATCCAGCCATTCAAGTCGACGCGTTTCGGACGCCTACGAGGCATGACGATTCCGCCGGATAAGCGCTTCCACTCTGTCTGCCTCTTCGAAGCTGCCGTCGCGCCTGAACCGGAGCCGGGGCGTGAACTTGGCATCGAGCAGGCGGCCGAGCTCGCCCCGGATACGACCTGCCGCGCGGTTGAGTGCCGCGACCGTATCGTCGGTATCATCCCGGCCCATCATCGAGACGAATGCCGTTGCCTGCTTCAGATCCGGCGACATCACGACTTCCGACACGGTCACCATGTCCAGTGCCTGGAGATCTGGGTCGTGGAAACTCGTGCGGGCAAGGATGCTCGCTGTCGCATGGCGGACGGTCTCGCCCATGCGCAGCCTTCGCGGCCCATTCCGGTCCGGCTTCATGGCAACGTGCGTTGCACTTCCTCGGTTTCGAAGCATTCGATGACATCGCCGACCTGAATGTCCTGATAAGACTCGAACGACATGCCGCACTCGAAACCTTCGCGGACTTCCCGCTGCTCTTCCTTGAACCGTTTGAGAGTTGCGAGCTTGCCTTCATGGATGACGATATTGTCGCGCAGCAGGCGCACCCCGGCGCCGCGCCGGACCACGCCTTCTATCACCCGACAGCCGGCCACCCTGCCGACGCGCGTGATGTTGAAGACTTCCCGGATATCCGCCTGCCCGATCTGACGCTCGCGCAATTCGGGCGCCAGTTTGCCGGTCATCGCCTCGCGGATATCGTCGATCAACTCGTAGATGATCGAGTAGTAGCGGATATCGACGCCATGTTGCTGCGCGGCCAGGCGAACCGGGTTCGCAGCGCGCACATTGAAGCCGATGATGAAACCGCCCGATGCATATGCAAGCGTGACGTCGCTTTCGGAGATGCCACCCACGCCGCTGTACAGAACATCCACCTGCACTTCGTCGCTGCCGAGCTTCATGAGCGCGCCGACAATCGCCTCGACCGACCCCTGCACATCTGCCTTCACGACCAGCGGAACCTTTTCGGTCTTGCCGACAGCGAGGCTCTTGAAAATGTCGTCTATCGAGCCGCGCCTGACTGGGCCTGTCTGCGATTCCCGATCGCGCCGGGCACGGTATTCGGTGACTTCACGCGCACGTGCCTCATTGTCCACGACGACCACCTCGTCACCTGCAACAGGCGGGCCCGACAAGCCCAAAACCTCAACCGGCACTGAAGGACCGGCGTGCTTAACCCTTCCCATCCGGTCATCGATCATTGCGCGAATCTTGCCCCACTCGGCTCCGGCAACGACAATGTCACCAACTTTGAGTGTTCCGTTCTGAACAAGGACAGTTGCCACAGCACCCCGGCCGCGGTCGAGCTGTGCCTCGACGACGATGCCGCTCGCCCGGCGGACCGGGTTGGCCCTGAGTTCCATCAGGTCCGCCTGAAGCAGAATGGCTTCCTCAAGCGTATTGAGGCCGGTCTTCGCCGTCGCCGATACCTCAATCATCTGCACGTCACCGCCAAACTCTTCCGCGACCAGCTCATGTTGCAGCAAGTCGTTGCGGACCCGCTGCGGGTCGGCTTCCGATCGGTCAACCTTGTTGATGGCGACAATGATCGGGGCCTCCGCTGCCTTCGCATGCGAGATCGCCTCGACCGTCTGCGGTTGGACGCTGTCGTCGGCCGCGACTACCAGAATGACGATATCGGTCACCCGGGAACCGCGTGCACGCATCGCCGAGAAGGCTTCATGGCCGGGAGTGTCCAGGAAGGTGATGTCGGCACCGGAGGGCGTCCGCACCCGGTATGCGCCGATATGCTGCGTGATGCCGCCGGCTTCGCTGGCGACTACATCCGTTTGTCGGAGTGCGTCGAGCAGCGATGTCTTGCCGTGGTCCACATGGCCCATCACGGTGACCACAGGCGCCCGTGGCCTGAGATCGGTTTCATCGTCGGGCGAACCGGAGAGCCCTTCCTCCACATCGCTTTCCGCGACACGGACGACCTTGTGCCCGAACTCCTCCACCACAAGCTCCGCCGTATCAGCGTCGATCGCCTGGGATGGCACAGCCCGGATACCGTTCTGC
Source organism: Alphaproteobacteria bacterium (assembly GCA_026710105.1). GTDB lineage: Bacteria > Pseudomonadota > Alphaproteobacteria > Bin95 > Bin95 > Bin95. The sequence continues at coordinate 13,730 of JAPORR010000045.1, read as the reverse complement.
ATCAGAACGCGGATCACATCGACCGCGCGCGTGGCCATCCGGTTTGCGAGTTCGCTGATAAGGATGGTCTCGGGCACGATGACTTCGCGCTGGATGAATTGCTGCCCTTGGCCGGATGCTTGGCGCTGGCGCTCACGCTCACGGGCCCGGCGCACCGAGGCCAGGGAGCGCTGCCGCTCTTGCTCGACCTCCTCATCCAGCGCCTGAACGATGGTGAGCTTTCCGGCGCGGCGGCGTGGCTCCGTCCGACGAGGCTGTGCAGCAGGCCGCTTGTCGCTGCTGCGCCGTCGCCCGCCCCGGTCCTCGTCGTCGCGGCCGCCAGCGCGCCGTCCACTTGGCATATCGACCGCGGGGCCTGGGGCCTCGGGAGGCCGGGCCGGCGGCCGCCCTGCCGGACGCGGGCGGCGGGCGGCGGGCCCGGCCGGTTGCCGCTCGCCCCGCGACGGTTCGGCACGGCGTGACGCCTCCCGACGAGCCTCCTCGGCAGCGCGCTTTTTCTCTTCCTCTTCCTGGCGCCGTGCGTCGATCGCTTCCTGCTTGCGTTGCTCTTCGACATCGGCGGCCTTGAGTTCGGCCAGTTCACGGGCGCGCTGTTCGGCCCGGACCGCCTCAGGACTCTTCGACTCCTGAGGCAGCGGCGACGTTTCGAGGACTGGTTCAGGCGCCGCCGCCGGCGCAGGCTGCGACTTCGGCCGTGCTTGCAGGGCCCTTGCCCGCGCCGCACGTTCTTCAGAACTCAGCCCGTCGGCCTTTTGCGAGGCGTCCTTGCCGGGCTTTTCGGTAATGATCGTGCGCTTGCGCTTGACCTCCACCGTCACCTGTTTCGACCGGCCATGGGAAAAGCTCTGACGCACCTTTCCGGCACCCACCCGCTTCTTCAATTCCAGCTTCCCCGGACGGGACAGGCTGAGCTTGCCGCTGTCGCGTTCGCCGCTATCGGTCATCCTTGTCTCCCGTCCGCCGTCCTGCTGCGGAATCCGGCCAGCCGTCCGGCTTCCAGAGCGAACCGCTCCGCCAACCGACCCGGACCTAGCACCGCATGGACCGTAAAGTCACGCCCTATCGCTGCACCCATTTCAGCGGCGGTCAAAACCGACAGAATGGGCAGCCCCCGCGCTAGCCCGGTCAAGGCTCGCCGGCTGTTCCTGGCACCGTCAAGCGCCTGCACCAGAACCGCACCGCGATCTTCCTGCAACCATTCGCGAGCGTTTTCATAGCCGGCGGCGAGCGTCCCCGAGCGGCGGGCTAACCCCAAGAGGCTACCGCACCGCTTCGCCAGCCCAGACTCGACACGAGCTTCCAGGTCGCAGGGGATAGATAGTTGCTGCCTTGCTGCGCTTTGGAACGCACGTCCGCGTTGGGCCACCTCGAGACACACCGAATCGGCACTGACCCAATAGCCGCGCCCCGGCAGCCTTTCCCCGAAGTCGGGCGCAAGCGCTCCATCCGGCCCGATAACGAACCGGATCAGCTCCTGACGCGGCCGGCGCCGCTGCGTTGCAACACAGCGGCGCATCCCGTCCCGGTTCTTCGTTGCCGTCCTGGCCACGATCCCGTCTGCCTCCTCACGACCGGTCTTCAGCTGGCTCTTCGTCAGCTGACTCGTCGTCGAACCAATGAGCGCGCGCTGCCATAATCATGGCGTCCGCGCTGTCTGGATCGAGAACGCTCGCTGCCAGACCAGCTTCGAGGGTCTGCTCATCAAGCGCAGCCACCGCATCGAGATTGCGGCGTTCGTGCAACGGGCTGGCAATGAAACGCAGCTCGTCGCTGGAAAGATCAGCGAAGTCATCCAACGTGAATACGCCCGCATGACCCAGAGCCACGACGATATGACCGGTCAGGCCATCGAGTTCTGCTAGCTCGTCGGCCACGCCGAGTTCGATGCGCTCGTTATTGAGGCGCGCTGCCTGCTGTTCGAGGAAGTCCTGCGCTCGGCGTTGCAATTCCTCCGAGATGTCCTCGTCGAAGCCCTCGATTTCCATGAGGTCCTCAATGCCAACATAGGCGACTTCCTCGAGAGTCGTGAACCCCTCATTGACCAGCAATTGAGCGATGACTTCATCGACATCAAGCGCGTCGATAAACAGCGCCGAACGCTGCCGCATTTCCTCCTGGCGGCGCTCCGACTCCTCGGCCTCGGTCAAAATGTCGATGGACCAACCCGTCAACTGGCTTGCGAGGCGGACATTCTGACCGCGCCGGCCGATCGCCTGGCTCAATTGCTCGTCTGGTACGACGACCTCGATGCGACCGTCCTCCTCGTCCAGCACGACCTTCACCACCTCCGCCGGGGCGAGCGCGTTGACGATGAATGTTGCCGGATCCTCGGACCAGGGAATGATATCGATCTTTTCGCCGTGAAGCTCGCTCACGACTGCCTGGACGCGGCTGCCGCGCATGCCGACACAGGCACCCACGGGGTCTATGCCCGGATCATTCGAGATCACCGCGATCTTGGCACGACTGCCGGGATCGCGGGCCACGGCGCGGATTTCGATGATGCCGTCATAGATTTCAGGCACCTCCTGGGCGAACAGCCGCACCAAGAATTCGTTGCGCGTGCGGGAGAGGAATATCTGTGGGCCGCGAGTCTCTTCTCGCACATCGTGAATCAGGGCGCGAACGCGCTCATTGCGGCGGGGATGCTCGCGCGGGATGATTTCGTCCCTGCGGAGCACCGCCTCGGCCTGGCCCAGATCAACGACTACATGTCCGAACTCATTGCGCTTGACCAGGCCATTAACAATCTCTCCTACCCGTCCAACGAATTCGCGGTACTGGCGGGCGCGCTCGGCCTCGCGTACTTTCTGGACGATGACCTGCTTGGCTGACTGGGCGGCCACACGGCCGAAGTCGATGGGCGGCAGATCGTCGATCAGCATGTCTCCCACCTTCGCGGCGACGTTGTAGCGTTGCGCGTGGCTGAGCCTCAATTGCGCGAATTCGTCCTCGATCTCGGCATCCTCCTCGACCACCTCGCGGTAGCGTGCCAGCCGGATTTCTCCGGTCTCCCGGTCGATCGAGGCACGAATATCGTGTTCCAGGCCGTATTTGGACCGGCCCGCACGCTGGATTGCCTGCTCCACCGCAACAATCACCTCGTCGCGGTCGATTCCCTTTTCACGCGCCGCGCTATCCGCAATTTGCAGCAATTCGGGCCCGAGAATGTTCACCATGATGGGGTCGCTCTCGCTTTCCTAGATTGCGTCTTCGGCCGCGGCCGCCAACAACGCATCGGTCATCAGCAATTTCGCCGATTTCACGGCGGTCAACGGCAATGCCGCCTCTCCCTGATCGGTATCCAGCCGCAACATTCCCCCTTCCAGACCCTGTAACCGGCCGCGAAACCGGCGCTGGCCACTAGTGCCGTCCTCAAGCTCCACTCGCGCCTCGAACCCGGCGAACCGCTCGAAGTCGCCAAGTCTTGTGAGCGGCCTGTCTATGCCGGGAGAACTCACTTCCAGCGAATAAGCCTGCGGGATCAAGTCCTCAACATCCAGAAGTGCTGACAGTATTCGACTCGCCTCTGCGCAATGATCCACGGTCATGCCGCTCCGATCCTGCCGCTCGACCATGATTTGCAGCACCGACGCGCCGCCTCCAAACCGGACGCGCACCAATTCGTAACCCAACCCTTCCAGGGCAGGCGCCACAAGGGCGGCTACACGCTGTGCGGCGCCGCTGTCGGCAATCATTATGGCCGTCGATCATCTCCCAATTAAGAAAGGCAGGCCCCAATGCGCTCACTACTGTCATGAATGAGCAGCCCGCATCCACGACAAGCAGGCAAGCGGACTATATATAGCGTCAGGCAAGGCGATACGCAACGCCGTCGCAGCGGACGAAGTGCAGATAGGTCGATTTGACGCCCGCTGCGCGCGCCTTGGCCTCGTAGCGCGTTTCGGGCCAGTCAGCCGAGCGTCGGCGCCAATCGTCAGCGCATGTGGCCGTCCAGGTAAATGCGGGATGGGCGGTCAACTGTTCCAGCATCCAGTCGAGATAGTCGTTGTGGTCCGTCGCCAGGCGGAGTTCCGCACCTTTCCGCATGGTTCGCGCCAAACGATCCAGAACCGGGGGCGCAACGAGCCGCCGATGGTGGTGCCGTGCCTTGGGCCAGGGGTCGGGAAACAGAATGAACACCCTACCGACTGCGCCAGCGGGCAGGCGGTCCAGCAGCGAAGCCGCATCGTCGCAATGAATGCGGAGATTGGCGAGCCGCTCCGCTGCGGCGTGCATCGCCAGGCTTGCGACGCCGTTGATATAAGGCTCGGCGCCGATGAAACCTATATGCGGGCGCCGTGCGGCCTGCCACAGCAGATGTTCACCGGCCCCAAACCCGATTTCGAGCCAGAGGTCCTCAATCTCAAAGTCGAAGAGTGCCCCCGGGTCGAGCGGTCCGTCTGGAAGGCGCATGACAGGCAGGGCTATTTCTAGCGCTCGCCGGCGCCCCGGATTAAGAGGACGGCCGCGCCGCCGGCCGTAAAACCGGTAATCGCCCGGCGCGGTCAAGTAAGGGCGGCCTGCAGGTCCGCTGCGAGATCAGTCCGTTCCCATGAGAAACCGCCTTCGCCGTCCGGCTCGCGGCCGAAATGGCCGTAAGAACTGGTTCGCTTGTAGATTGGGCGGTTGAGCCCGAGCCGCATGCGGATACCTCGCGGGCTGAGATCGACCGTTTCCCGGACGGCAGCCGCCAGCTTCTCGTCCGGGAAACGGCCCGTGCCTTGGGTGTTGAGTAGCACGGAGACAGGAGCAGCGACGCCGATGGCGTAAGCCACCTGCACGATGCATTTGTCGGCGAGTTCGCCCGCAACGACGTTCTTGGCAACATAACGCGCTGCATAGGCGGCAGAGCGGTCCACCTTGCTCGGATCCTTGCCGGAGAAAGCACCACCTCCATGCGGTGCCGCGCCGCCATAAGTATCGACGATGATCTTGCGTCCGGTAAGGCCCGCATCGCCGTCCGGCCCGCCGATCACGAAACGGCCGGTGGGGTTCACATGGAAGTCTTCTTCCGCGCACATCCAGCCTTCGGGCAACACCTGCTCTACGAAGGGCCGGACGAGGGCTTTGACCCGGTGCTGGTCGATGCCGGGGCTGTGCTGGGTAGATACTACCACGGAGGTTGCGCGTACCGGCCGCCCGTCTTCATAGAGTAGCGTGACTTGGCTCTTGCTGTCCGGCCCGAGGCTATCGCCGAACTCGCCTCGATGCCGGGCTTCCGCCATCCGGCGCAAGATTTCGTGACTGTATTGGATGGCAGCCGGCATGAACTCTGGGGTTTCACGGCAAGCATAGCCGAACATAAGGCCCTGATCGCCTGCGCCTTCATCCTTGTTCGCGCCGTCCCCGCTGCTACTGTCCACGCCCATGGCAATGTCGCTGGACTGCTGATGGACCACGCAAAGCACGTTGCTGTCGCGCCAGTGGAAGGTGGGTTGTTCATAGCCGATCTCGCGCACGGCCTCGCGGGCGAGCGCGCTCATTCGTTCACGGGTAATGGTGGACGGACCACGAACCTCACCACCAATGACCACAAGGTTGGTCGTGACCATCGTTTCGACGCCGCAGCGGTTGAGCTCAGGTTGGCTCTCCGCCATGAAGGCGTCCACGATGGAGTCTGAAATCCGGTCGCAGATCTTGTCCGGATGACCCTCGGACACCGACTCGCTGGTGAATTGATAATTGCCTTCGAGCACGGGACAGCCGCTCCCTCGATTACGACATGATGCAAGACCCAGCCAAGAACGTGGGCTAATCGCTTCTTGTCGCAAGCCGGGGTCGAACGGGTCAAGTGTGTTGGCGTCGCACGGCGCGATTGCGCCAGAGGGCGAACACCACGAGGACACCGAGGCCGGCGAAAAAGGGCAAATCGCCAAGGCAGGCATAGAGCGTTGCCGCCGCCGGAGGGGGAAGGCGGATGTCAAGACTGCCTGTCCTGCCGAGCTCAAGCTGGCCCAGCCGCTGTCCGTACCCGTCCACAGCGCCTGTAATGCCGGTATTGGCGACTCGGAACACCGGCAAGCCGGTCTCAATGGCACGCATCCGCGCAATCTCGAAATGCTGGTGCGGTCCGGCCGTTTCGCCAAACCAGGCGTCGTTGGTGAGGTTCAGCAGCCATTCCGGCGGGTGGGCGGACGCTACGACCTCGCCGGGGAAAATCACCTCGAAGCAGATCAGCGCCCCGAACGGCGGTAGACCAGGCAGAGTGAGCGTGGAGGGGCCAGGGCCAGGCGTGAAGTCATTGCGTCCAACCGTCAGCTTCACCGCGCCGAGCAGGCCGCGCAACGGCACATACTCGCCGAAGGGCACAAGATGCGCCTTGTCATGGCGCCCCTGCAACCGGCCGTCCCGATCTATCGCAAGAATGCTGTTGTAGTAGCGCCCATTTTCCCGCCAGGGCGCGCCGGAAATCAGGCCCAAACGGCTCTGAACGCTGGTGCCGAGTGCTTGGAGAAGCGGCGAGTCGGAATGCAGCAGCCGGGCGACTGCTGTTTCCGGCCAGATCACAACATCTGGTTCGGGGTCTGAGGATGCGAGGTGCATCATGTTCTGGAGATGAATTACAACCTTCTCCCGGTCCCATTTTTCAGATTGCGGGATATTGGGCTGGACGAGTCGCAACAGCGGGGCGCTTGCCACATCCGCCCGGAGTGCGCGGCCAAGGCGGAGTTCGCCGTAAGCGGACATCACCGCGACCACGAGGGCGGCCACCGTCCATGCGCGCCAGTCCCGGACCGACAGCAGGAGGCAGGCGATGAGCGTTGCTAGCCCAACGCCGTAAACGCCGAGCGCCGCAGCCGTCTGTTCGACCGCCGGCACATGCAACCAGGCGTGACCGAACAGGTTCCAGGGGAAGCCGGTGAGCAGATGGCCGCGCAGCCAATCACCGAGGCCGAGCGCGGCCGCCAGCGCTAGCGCCCGCCCGACGCCTGGCCGTGTCAGGCGATGCGCCAGTGCGGTCGGGAAAGCCAGGAAAAGGGCGAGCAGCCCCGCCAGGCCTAGAACCGCCGCGGGCCCGCCGGCAGCGGTCACGCCACCGACCACGAAGAAAGAGCCGGCCACCCAGTAGAGGCCGGCAGCGAAGAAGCCGAAGGCGAAAGCGAAACTCGTCACGAACGCGACCTTGAACCGCGCCGTGCCGTCCAACAGCCATGCGAGCACCACCAGACCTGCGGCGAGGGCGGGCACCGCACCCAGAGGCGGCATGGCCAGTGTGGCGCTGGCACCTGCTGCGGCAGCCGCCGCAAACCGTTTCCAGCCCGCCAGACCGGCGAGCCGCTTTCTCATCCGCCCGCCGGCAGATTGCGCACCCGCAGCCGCTTCAGCCGGCGCGGGTCGCCGTCCAGCACTTCGAATTCCAGGCCGGACGGATGCGATACCAATTCGCCCCGGCTCGGAACCCGCCCCACCAGGTTGAAGACCAGGCCGCCCAGAGTATCGATATCCTCGCGTTCTTCATCGGCCAGAACATCGCCAACTGCCGCCTCGAAATCTTCCAGCGTCGCCCTAGCGTCCGCGACCAGAGTGCCGTCAGGTCGCGCCTCCAGTTGCGGAGGCTCTGCGATATCGTGCTCGTCCTCAATGTCCCCGACGATTTCTTCAACCAGGTCCTCAATGGTGGCGAGGCCATCAATCCCGCCGAACTCGTCAACAACGAGCGCCATATGCGTACGCTTGAGCCGCATTTCGAGCAGCAGGTCCAGAACCAGCATCGCCGGCGAGACGAACAGGACCTCGCGCGCTAGCTCCTTCAGCGAAGGTGTTTCCGACTGGCCGATATGGACCAGCACATCCTTCACATGGATCATGCCGACGATCTGGTCGAGGTCCTTCTCGAACACCGGCAGACGCGAATGACGCGATTGCTCCACAGCGGCGACCACTTCCTCCAGCGGTGCCGCGACGGAAACAGCGACGATGTCCGCGCGCGGCACCATCACGTCCTCGATCGTCATGCGGCGGAGCTTGAGCGTGTTCTCGAGTAGGGCTCGTTCGAGCGGGTCTATCGGCGTCGCGTCTGCGGTGTGCCGAGCCGCCAGGTCGGACAGCGTTTCGCTGATCGAGCCCTCATTGTTTCGCCGCCCAGAAAGCCGCCGCCAGAAGCCCTTGAAGCGTCCGCCATTGCCGTTCGGCGTATGTGGCGTCGTGTCCACAGTCGGTCAGTCCCGTTCCCTGTAAGGATCGGCTATCGAAAGTGTTTTGAGGCAGCGCGTCTCCAGCCGCTCCATACGGACAGCGGCCCGTTCCGTGAGATGGTCGAACCCCAGCAAGTGCAGCGTTCCGTGGACCACAAGGTGGCACAGATGGTCATGCAACGTTTTCCGTTGTTTTGCCGCTTCACGTCTGATTGTTGCACCCGCCAGCGCGATTTCACCGAGGGGCGGCGGCCCGCCAGGCCAAGGAGTTCCCCCAGAAGGGAAGGAGAGAACATTCGTCGGCTTGTCGTGGCCACGGAAGCGACTGTTCAACGCACGGATCTCATCGTCGCTGCCAAGCAGGATGGAAATCCCGGCAGGCTCTGCGCGCCCCGAGCCCGCCAGCGCCGCACATGCCGCACGGCTGCACCAGTCGGTGGCCTCCTCCCCGTCGGGCCACTCATCTTCGCCGAGCGCGACTTCGACCGTCCATTTATCCATCACCGCGCGCCTTTGCTGCTGCCTGATAGGCATCGACGATGCGTGCCACCACCGGGTGCCGGACCACATCGCGCGAGGTAAAGCGCACCGCGCCCACACCCTCGACGCTTTCCAGCACATCAAGCGCCTCGGACAGCCCGGAGCGCATGCCGCCGGGTAGATCGACCTGGGATAAGTCACCCGTCACGACCATCCGCGAGCCCTCGCCGAGACGGGTCAGGAACATCTTCATCTGGGTCGGGGTGGTGTTTTGCGCTTCGTCGAGGATGACGAAGGACCGCGCCAAGGTCCGTCCCCGCATGAACGCGAGCGGCGCAATCTCGATCTCGCCATTGCCGATCTGGCGCATCACCCGGTCACCCGAGACCATGTCGTGGAGCGCATCGTATAACGGCCGGAGATAAGGATCGACCTTTTCGCGCAGGTCGCCTGGAAGGAAACCCAGACGCTCGCCTGCCTCCACTGCCGGGCGCGACAGCACAATGCGGTCGATCTCGCCAGCCGTCTGCATCGATACCGCCGCCGCCACCGCGAGATAGGTCTTGCCGGTACCTGCAGGGCCCACGCCGAAGACAACATCGCGCGCGCGGATGGTTTTCAGATAGAGTGCCTGATTGGGGGAACGTGGTGCGATCCGGCGTCGCCGAGTCTCGACGGTTTCGCTGTCAATGCCGAACAGGTCGCCATTGGCCCCGGGCAGTCTCGCAATGCCGGCGACCTCGGCGAGCCGCGCCGCGCCGTCCACTTCGCCGGGGTCGATATCGAGCCCTCGCCGTGCCCGGTCGTAGAGCAGGTCCATGGCCGAGCGCGCTGCCGCAACGGCGCTTTCCGGCCCGGCGATGGCAAGTTCGTTACCGCGCGCGCGCATAGAAACGCCAAATTTCTCCTCAAGGCGTGCCAAGTTGCGATCATGCGCGCCATACAGGACCGGCAGGAGATTGTTGTCGTCGAATTGAAGACGCGCTTCGCTCAAATTGTGGGGCTCCTGCCGGAGAGGCTGTTCGGTCCGGCTGCCAGAATGTCCACCTCGGCAAGCTCGCCGATCCGCGCTGTGTCTGCCTCTGCATGGACCGCCTGCATATAGGGAGAGCGCCCGACGAGCTGGCCGGGGCGCCTACCAGGCCGCTCGAACAGAACCGTGAGGCGCATCCCAACACAGCCCCGGTTGAAGACCTGCTGCTGATTGTTCAGCAGCTCCTGCAGCCGGGCCAGACGCTCGCTTGCGACTTCTGGCGGCACTTGCAGGGGGTCGGCAGCAGCCGGCGTACCGGGCCGGGCACTGAACTTGAACGAATAGGCTTGGGCGTATCCGATATCCCGGACCAGCGCCAGAGTCTGTTCGAAGTCGCGTTCGCTCTCTCCTGGGAATCCGACGATGAAGTCTGACGCGAGCGCGATATCGGGCCGGGCGGCGCGCAGCCGTTCGACGATACGTCGGTAATCCGAGGCGCGGTGCCTGCGGTTCATGCGTTCCAGCACGCGGTCGGAGCCGGCCTGGATTGGCAGATGGAGGAAAGGCATCAGGGCCGGTATCGCACCATGCGCTTCGATCAGGTCGTCCGACATGTCGCGCGGATGCGAGGTGGTGTAACGCAACCGCTCCACGCCCTCGATGTCCGCAAGCGCGCGGATGAGGCGCGCGAGGGTCCATGTGCTGCCACCAGGCGCCTCGCCGCACCATGCGTTGACATTCTGGCCGAGCAGCACGATTTCGCGCGCGCCGCGTTGCACCAGCTCTCGCGCCTCGGCGATTACGGCTGCCGCCGGGCGCGAGTACTCGGCGCCGCGCGTATAAGGCACAACACAGAAGGTACAGAATTTGTCGCAACCTTCCTGGATCGTCAGGAAGGCGCTCGACCCCACCGGCCGCTCGGGCGCCGGCAGCTCATCGAATTTCGCCTCCGGGCGAAAATCGACATCGACAACGCCGCCACCCCGGGCCCGCTCGGCCCAGGCCAGCATTTCCGGCAGGCGGTGATAGGCTTGCGGCCCGACAACGATATCAACCGCCGGCGCGCGGCGCATTACTTCCTCGCCTTCAGCCTGCGCAACGCAGCCGGCGACGGCAATCAGCATGTCTGGCCGCCGGTCCTTGAGCGCGCGCAGCCGCCCGACTTCGGAATAAACTTTCTCTGCGGCCTTCTCCCTAATATGGCAGGTATTGAGCACGACCAGATCCGCTTCCTCGGCGGTCCGGGCAGCCTCGTAGCCGACGGCCGCCAGCATGTCCGACATCCGCTCGGAGTCGTAAACATTCATCTGGCAGCCATATGTCCTGACAAACAGTTTCTTTCGCACTGCCTGCCTTGTCGCTGTCTCTTGCATCAATGAGCGTGAGGCTATCATTAGCCAAGCGCGCGTCAACCGCCTGTAAAACGGCCAGCAAGGGCACGCTCAACGCCGTCCGCAACCGTTTCCCAGCAGGCACGCGCCATGTCCCGGCGATTTGCGAACTCAACATAGCTTGTCGGGTTGTGCAGAACGATGTCCACCGATATCCGTCCCAGCCCCACGGCATTCCAGATATGTCCCGCCATGCCCATATCGCCATACCAGGCAAGGCGCGGCATATGCGCCCGGCCTGTGGGCAGGCCATCTATGGCGGAATAGGCGACGGATACCGGCTGCACCACCAGTGGTCGTCCCCCGACCTCGCGTTCGGCCACACTGAACAGAGCACTCTTGAACGGCAGTACCCGAACACCGTCACTGGATGTGCCTTCTGGGAAGAGGATCAGGTTGTCGCCGCACTCCAGTCGTGTCTGCATGGCGTCGCGCTGGTCACCGGCGGAGCGCGGCCGCCGGTCCACAAAGACACTCCGTTGTAACTTGGCAAGCAGACCGAAGAACGGCCAGCCGGCGACCTCCGCCTTGGCGACGAAGGAAGCGGGCAGCGTCGCCCCCAGCGTGACGATATCGAGATAGGTCGCATGGTTGCAGACGAACAGGGTCGGGCGCGCCGTGCTTAGGGTACCATGCATCCGCAGGTCGAAGCCGAGGAGCCGAGCGCAGCGCCGATGATAGACGAGTGGCAGGCTGATGGCGAGGGGATGTTTGAGGAGCAGGGCGGCGGCCTGCACTGGAATCAGCGGCAATGTGTAGAGAAGATAAGCCAGAAGGCGCCCCAAGGCGCGCAACGGCGCATGGCGGATCACGAGGCCAGGGCCTCGCTGTCGCGGCTGTAGCGCTTCATGTAGCGATCAGTGACGCCGTCGGCGCGCACGACGATGCAGACATCGACCGTGTCGAATTCGGGGTCGATCACCGCACCATCACCAATACTGCCTCCGAGGCGCAGATAGCCCTTGATGAGCGGCGGCAAGGCGGCGATTGCCTTCTTGCTGTCGATATGCTCGCGGCCCATGCGGCGCATTTCCACATAACGCGAACGCAGCGCCTTCGGCCGGAGCGCGAGGGGTGCCAGATGCTCGTAATGCAGGTAGGAGAGCGGCAGAGCGTGCGCCTCCGGGTCGGCACCGGGGAAACTACCGCACCCGAACAGCAGCTTGACATTGTAGTGCAGCACATAGCGCGCAATGCCGCGCCAGAGCATCTGCATGGTATGGTGGCGGCGATAGTCCAGATGGACGCAGGAGCGACCAAGCTCCATGATCTGCCGCCCGCCGCGTAGCAGCTTGCGTATATTGTATTCGTCCTGGGTGTAGAAGCGCCCAATCCGCGCTGCCGCGTCGCGCCGCATCAGCCGGTAGGTACCAACAATGGCAGACGGGCCGCTGCCAAGACGTTGGTCCAGAACGATGAGATGGTCGCAATAAGGGTCGAACCGATCGAAATCGCGTTCAGCCGCGGCAATCGCCGGACTCGGGCGGGCGGTCATCTCTTCGTAGAAGACCTTGAAGCGCAAGGTTTGAGCGGCGTCTATGTCGGCATCCGTCTGGGCCAGGCGGACGGCGAGATCACCTGATTCAACAATGAAAGGACTGCGCTGAGCGGTCGGCGCAGCGCGGCGGCGGCGGGCCGCCGGGCCGAAAAACGGCACGATAAGCCCGCGCTTGCCGGGCGGTGTCACCCGCCTTCCCGGCACCACCCGACTAACGGCGTTCCTTACCTTGAGAGCCACCGCAACGCCTTCCTCCCGACCGCCCCAGTCTACTCCGCCCGGCGCGGCGCGCCTAGTGCGCCCATTCCATTATGCTTGGTCACCGTGATCATCGTCAGGTGCCGGCTGACGGATCCGGTGCAGTAGGGTGTGATATGATTATAAATCGTAACGGCTCCCCCTTTTGGGGGACAGATTGGGTGTAGTGCTTCCTGCTACAAAGAACCATCTCCATTCGGTAGGCGCAAACTGCCCCACAGGTGCCCGGATGACAAGCAGCCGGGTCGCCGGATCCCCCCGGATCGAGACTGACTTGCATCAGTGGCGCTGTCCGGGGCATTGAGGGTTTTATGAGGGCGCAGGGTTGGCTCGTGCGGCGTGGCTTCTGGCCACTGGCGCTGCTTTGGCTGCCGGCCGGAGCGGTGGTGCAAGCAGTGCTGCGCTTCGGGCCCGGTGCGTTCGCGAGTCCGTTCGCAAGTCCGGAGGAGCTATGGGCCACCCTCGGATCGCTCGCCACGGTCGCGCCCTGCGGTTTGCCCCTGGCGCTGAGCTGCCGGTGGCTCTGGCGTCTCGGCCACCGGCGCGCGGCCTGGGCCGCAGGCATCGGGCTGGGTATCGTGACGATCCCGGCGGCCGTGGTCGCAGGCCTGCTCGGACCGCTCGCCGTCGCAGCCTGGGCCGCGCTGTTCAGCCTGCCGGTCTGGATTGCCGGACTCTGGCTCGCCCGCCGCCGTTGACCGCGGTGGGCGGGTTGAGGCAGGCGGGTTGATTCCTCACCAGACGCGGCCTAAGCAAGGCCAACCGCACATGACGAAAGGGCGAAAACCCGTGAAAACGATTCCGGCCGGCTTTCGCCCCTGCCCGCCCGCTTGCGGCATCGACGGAGCCCCGCTCCCATGAACCGACGCCGGTTCGGCCGTACGAATATCGGGATTTCCGAACTCACGCTCGGCGGCGGCTTCGTGGGCGGCCTGCTGTTGCACGCGCCAGACGAAATGAAGCAGGACTGCATCGACACCTGCCTCAAGGCG
>JAPORR010000140.1 GCA_026710105.1 Alphaproteobacteria bacterium | reverse complement strand
ACGGGATGCGGAACCGAAACGACACTTGCCCTTGTCCGTCAGTGCTTCCAGTGCAAAGGCGGCGGTGGAAGCTGGTCAATGTCCGCCAATACATGCGGAAACTAACCAACCACGTCAAAACACACGCGGGGCGGTCTTCGGATCGCCCTAGCACCGGAAACAGGAAGGCGTTAGAGTATAGCTCAATGCCCGCCTAAGTCGTAAGTCCATGTTTGCCCGCCCGCGCCCCGCTTGCCAACCCTAAAGCAAATAGTGCTGCGCAAGACGGTCGGACTCCGTGGGAATGTCAAAGAAGGTCGCGCGGGCGCTGGCGGAAAGCAGTGACCGGGATGGCATGTGTGTCCTCAAAACGGTATTGAAGTTTTCTGGATGCCCCTTAATATGAAGATCTATAAATAGACAGATATCAACATCCTTAGAGGACGCGCCGCGCCGCCCCGACGGATGTCCCTGAAACGCTCGATAAAGAGACGGCCATGGCACGGGAAGGTGACATCCTGGGATACGCGAGGGTCTCGACCGCCGAACAGGATCTCTCCAGCCAGGAAGACCGCCTGACGCGGGAGGGCGCCATACGCGTGTTCGGGGATGTCATCTCCGGCAGGACCTTCGAACGCCCCGGCCTCACTGCTTTGCTCGATTACGCCAGACCAGGCGATACGCTCGCCGTCATTCGCCTCGATCGCCTGGGCCGCTCGCTCAGGGAACTGCTGGAAACCGTCGATGCCCTCAAGGCCAGGGAGATCAACCTGATCAGTCTGGAGGAACGCATAGATACGACGTCAGCCGCGGGAGAACTGGTGTTCCATGTCTTCGGCGCCATCGCGCATTTCGAACGCCGGCTGATCTCCGAGCGCACCAAGGACGGATTGGCGACCGCGCGGAAACACGGGCGCACCCCCGGACGACCGCCTCTGCGGGAAGAGACGGTCTCGGCCCTGCAGGACCTCGTCAGCGCCGGAAAATCCGTCTCGCAAGCCGCCAGGCATCTCGGCATAGGCAGATCAACCGCCTACAAAGCGATGGGCGGGTCAGGACGGAAATAAATGGTCCCCGAACGTTCCCCCTTAGAGTAATCCTACGTACAAACCTTCCGATTGGGCCAAGTAGGGTCGGAAGAACGCGACGGCAGTGGAAGTCGGAGTTTGGCGGAATGACCGAAAAGAGCGCGCTGGGGTCGGGTAAGGATGGAATGGTTATGCCGGCCGATCTTGAGGATTCAGCGGTTGCTGAGACCACGGCTCTCGGGAACGGACAGCATACGATGATCGATGAGGCGGCCGCACTTGGGAACGGTCAGGACATTCGTGTGGAGGACCCGGCGGCCCTGTTCAGCCGTGAGGAGTGGGGCCCGATCGACCGTCATGCTGATCGGGTCTCAAAAGCTCTGGGGGCGCTCTGGGAGAATTCGGAGCAGAAGGCTGAACAGACTCTCGGAAAGTTGCTGAAGACGCTGGACAACAGCATCAAGGTGCAACTCCAGGATGTGAAGCTGTTTGTCACAACTACCATGGGGGCGGCCGGACGGGAGCGGGTGGCGGCAGCCTGGCGCAGCCCGGCCGAAGCGTTGCGGCTTCTGGGCGGAGTGCTGACCGGGCTTTCGGAGAACGCGGGCCAGAATGACATCGGAAACCGTGAGTTAGGGAACCTGTTTTCTGTGCTGAAGTCGGTGGAAGATCTGCTTCTGCAGGCCTGCCAGCATGAGGAGGGCCGGTTGCCGGTGATCGACGAGGCGCTTGGCGGAACGGGAACGTTCGGGGCGAAGATCGAGGAAGTTGCCAAGAGCGTCGGCGTGGCGATTGTGCTCGTCGAGCAGATGATGAGGGGCACGGCAGAGCGGAGCCGAAAGACGATTGCGGTCCTCATTGCCGGCAGCGTTGTCGAACTTGCAGGCGTGTTCGGGGCCGAAGACGAGAATTCGGAATTCATGCAACGCGTGGAGCGGCTGCGCCAGGAGCGTGCGGGGCCGGTCGAAGGTGCGGAGTCGAATGAGGTGAGGGCGTTCCGGGCCGATTTCGGCAAGGAGATGGAACGGCTTCGCGGCGCGATGAGATGGCGCGAGCGTGGCATCTGGGCGGCCGGACTGGCGATATGCTTGCTGTTCGGCTGGGCGCTGGGAGTGTCGGGCGCGTATTTTTAGTTCGCCCGCTATAGGACCGCTATAGGATCGAGATGCCGGTGTCTTCCTCGCGGGAGACGCTGCGGTCCTCTTCCTCCGTCTTCTTCTCTGCCTCCTTGCGGTCCACTGCCGGATTGTGGCCGGTGTCGGCGGTTTTTTCGGTAGCCTGTCTGTCCCGGCGCAGCGAAGCGGCGCTTTCCCGGGCCTGCCTCAGGCTGTCGACCAGGCGCTCGGACGGGGATGCCTTGCCGAAGATGGGAAGGGTGAGTTCGGAGACGCGAAGATGTGCCTGGAGCGAACGGAGTTCGGTCCGGAGCGAGGAGAGGGATAGACCTGCATCGATGTCGCTGAGTGCGGCATCGATGCGGGCTTCAGGCGGGAGGGTGTGCAACCGGCGTTCGAGGGCCGACAGGCTCTCTTCGAAATCGACGGTCAGGCGGGCGGCCCGGACAGGATTGTCCGGGGTGGGGGTATCGCGGAAGCGTCGGGCTTCGTTGAGCAGGTGCGCGAGTTCCCGGGCGGCGCCGGCGGTGTGTTCGTCGAGGCGTTGGTCGATCATCTTGATCGCGGCGAGGGTATCGGCTGCGAGAGCCTCAATGGTCACGAAATTCGTTCCATGCCGTTCGAGTTCGGAATCGAAGGCGGCGGAGCCTTCACTGACGGCCTGGCCGAGAGCCGCCGCGACGTCGCGGAGCCGGTCAAGGTCTTCATTGTCGTAGAGCGCCGGGAGCCTGCCTTCCCGCATTGTCTGTCGGAGCGGCTCCCGGAGTCTGGTGGTGTCGGTGGCGATCCGGATGAGACTGGCGGCCGGGACCTCGATCTGATGGTGGATCGCGGCGCGAAGATTGCGGTCGAGGCGGGCGAGCATGGTATCGCCGAGTCCGCTGTTCGCGCGGGCGTCGTAGTGGGTCAGATAGGGAGCGAATTCGTCTGCGGGCGGGAGTTGGTCCACGACCTTTTGCAGTGCGTCCTTGCGCTCGCGTATCCCTGTCCAGTCGATGGCGGGATCGTGCGGGCCCTGAGTGGCGGCGAAGAGCGCCTTGGCGTCTTCGTGGGTCTTCCCGATGAGCTGGATGAAGTCCCGCGCCTGGCGGTCGTACCGGTATGCGGTTTGCTGGCCTTCGAGGATCGAGTTGAGGGTGCGCTGGGAGGTTTCCGGGATGGTGCGCTTCTGAACCGCTTCGGAGATTCGGTCGACGGCGGCGCGCCAGCCCGGGGCGTGAAGCGGAAGGAGGCCGTGTTCGCGAGCCGTATCGGTAACGGCGCGCCAGTCCGCTTCCAGAGCCTTGAGCTGTTCGCTCTGCGAGGACGTGGCGGCCGCGACATTGAACTCCCGCTGCCGCTTTGCATAGTCGTGGATCCAGTCGACCAGGCTCTCGCGGGTGATGCCGGCCCGGTCTGCGGTCTTGCGGTGCTGGTGGCGCTTGACGATGCGCCGGAGCGCCTGGCGGGCGCGATCGAGGAGTGAGCGGTGGGTGCGGAGCGTCTCGAGATATGTCGGGCTGCGGAGCACCTTTTCGGTGGTGTCTTCCCGTTCCGTAATGGCGCGATAGTTCTTCCCGATAGCTTCGATGGTTTCGGAGAGCTCCTCGTAGGACTCCGAATGGTTGCGGTCGACGATGTCCTGTTCGACCGCGCGGATGAGCTCGTCGAGGAAAGGCGTTTCGAGGTCTGGCGAGCGGTTGCCGCGGAGCCAGTTTGCGGCTGACAGGCCTCCGGGTGGGCGGGGCCGGACCAGGCGCTTGTAGTAGCCTTTCGGCTCGCGCCGCCCTGTGGTACCGGGCTTGGACGGAGGAAGCGGTGCGAGTGCCGCGGCGCGTTCGTCAGGTGGCAGGATGTAGTCGCGCGCGGCTTTTTTCGGGTCGGAGCGTGACCAGAGCGTGGCGAGATGGTCCAGCACATCTTCGTCGGTGACGTCGCGCTGGTGTTCGTATTCCGGCCGGTTCTCGGCGACGGTCAACCGGATCGGCTCACTGTTCACATAGACGTCGAGGCGGTCGCGGTGCCTGGTGAGGCTCGGATAGATCGTCTCTAGCGCCGGGCGGTCGTCGGCGAGCACATAGGCGTGGTCGACGGTGGCACCCTGGGCAGCCGAGAAGGTGAGCGCGTATCCGTAGTCGAGCCGCGGCAGCCCGTGAAGACCCTGTTCGGGGTTCCAGTCGCGGATCTGGTCGGGGTCGAAAGTGAACTGCTTTCCGTCGTCCCGGCGGGCCGTGATGACGTGGCGGATCTGGCCGTGCCGGTTCCTGATCGGCTGCTCGCTGCTGTCCTTGAGCGTCTCGATCTTCTCGACGGTGACGAGATTGCCGGTATCGAGACCGAGGTCGCGGCAGGGGGTGCGGATGACGAGGCGTTCGCCCGGGGCGACGAGAATCTTGCGGGGATTTCTGTGCCGGGTTTCGGAGTTATCGCCGGCGACAGTGATCGTGACTTCCTCAGCGCGTTGCTCTTCTGTGAGGGCCAGCTGACGGAGGCTCGGTGAGAGCGCGCCGATCTCGTCATGGGTGCGCGCGATGACGAGAGTGGATCGCCCGGGCGTTTCGCGGCGATGCCTGTCCCAGTCTTCGACGAGCTTCTGCAGCGTCTCTTCGAGATGTGCGCCGAGATGGAGCCGGTCCCGTTCGCGGTAGGCGGCGATCGCGTCGCCGACGCTCTTCTTCGCCTTCTCTTTGTCGTCGACGAACCCGTCGCGGAGGTTCGAGGAGGCTGAGATCTGCCAGGGAACGAAGCGGAGTGCATCGGCGTTGGCGTGGTATTGCCGGACGATGTCCTCCCGCTCGGTATGGCTCATCGCCGCCAGGCGTTCGCGCGCTTCGGCGGGCGTGATGCCTTCCAGATGCACCAGGATGTCCTCGGCGTCTGCGCGTTGGCGGCGGATCTGCGTGACGAGAACGCTTCCGATCTCGTTGCGCAACAGTCGCAGTCCCGGTCCGGCCCCGATGGGTTGTTGCTGCCGGGTGTCGCCGGACCAGACGATGCTGGCGCCGGTCCTGTCGGCGATTTCGAGGAGTTGCGCGGCATGCTCGACCTGCAGTTGGCCGGCTTCGTCGACGATGATGAGCGACTTGTCGTCGAGCTCGAGCTGGCGCCTCCTGTATTTGTTGAGGAGCGTCATCACACACCAGGCGGGTATGTGCGCGGCGGCTGCGAGTTCCTTCGCGTTCCGCCAGGCCTGGGCGGTTCCGTAGACCGTCCAGCCCGCGTCCCGCGCAATATTGGCGATGGGCGTCAGGGTCGTGGTCTTTCCGGAACCTGCCGCGCCTTCGATGATGACATTGCGTTGACCTGTGGTCGCGATCCGGACCGCATGTTCCTGTTCGGCACTGAGCGGCGTCCCCTTTTCGGTCATGTCCTCGAGGTGTTTGTCGGTGATCTCGCCGGGAATCGCTTCCGCCGGACGGACGGCAAGCGACTGGCCGAGGCGTCCGATGTCGCGCTCGCGCTCGAGATGCGCTCTGGTTGTGAAGACGCGTGTCCGGGCCATGTCGGCCTTGACATCGGGACCCTCGCCCCAGCGGTCGAGTTCGAGCACGTCGGTGCGTTCCAGGGTCTGCGAGGCCATGGCTTCGATCTGCTCGGGCGCCAGCATGCCGGGCATGATGTGGGCAATCTGCTGCATGAGTTCGGTCATGTGCCAGACGGCTTCGTTCTCCGTGAGATTCCTGGGGATCTCGTCCAGCAGTTTGCGGACTTCGGCCCTGTCCTCTTCGGTCACTATGTGAGGAGGTATGTCGTTCAGGATCGCTTGGACGTCTTCGACGAAGCGGGTGCGGTCGAAGGCCCAGAAGAGATGGCGGCCGACGGGGTCGAGACTCTTGTCTTTGCCGGGCCGTGTTAACTTGTTGATGCGCTGGGCAGCTATGCGGTTGTCGGCGGTTGCAAATCCCTGGGCCTTGGCCGCTCCGACTATTTGTTTGCGCCGGCTGGACCAGTGGTCCTGGAGGTCCTGAGGCACGCCGCGGATTCGGAAGAATGCGTTGTCGCGGCCGTGGCGTTCGACGGCGAGGCCGAGGCGTTGGGTGATGTTCCAGGCGAGCGCCAGGCGGTAGATGGACCCGGCAGTTCTCCGCCACTCGTAGAGGGGCCTGGCGTGGAGCGAGCGCCATCTGCCGTCGTCGGAGAGTGCCGCGTTGAAGATGACGCAGTGGGTGTGGAGCTGCGGCTCGTTCTCGCGTGACGACTGGTGCTGGAAGGTGGCGGCCATGATTCTGGCGCGCGTTGCCTCAAGTGTACCGTCCTCGCCCCGGCGCCGGGTCCAGGCGCAGTGTTTGTCGACGATGAGGTCGAGGGCCGTGCGCACGGCGTCGTCATGCGCCCTGGCGAGTTCGCGATGCAGGCGGTCGTCTTCACCATGCGTCATGGCCCAGAGGGTGGAGACAGACTTGTCGGGGCTGAAGGTGAGATCGAATGCGGCGACCCTATTCTCGGAGCCGGCGTTTCTCGTGAGCTTGACCGGTTCGCCGAGGTCGTTCGGATCATTGGGGTTGAAGGGCGCGTAGCCCTGGTGGAGCCGATAGAAGGTGTTTGCGTCGACCCGCCGCCCGTCCTCCAGGCCGAACAGCCCGTGCGGGTTCCACCATAGGCCATCGGGTTCCTCGCCGGCCAGATAGTACTCGCCGGCTGGTCGGTGCGAAGCCTGCGATTGGATATAGTAGTCGGCGGCGGCCCTATCGCTGGAGACTTTTGCGAGCGTTCCGACCACGACAACAGGACCTCAGCGCTCGACCTTGCGAGCGTGGTGATCGAGGCAGAAGGCGCGGATAGCCCTCTGGATAGCGTGGCTTCTGGAGAGGCCGAGCTCGCGGGCAGTGATCCTGAGAGATCGCAATTCGTCGTTGGTGAGATAGACCTTCTGGACTTTCCTGGGAGTGGGGTCGCAGTGACGGATCTGGGTCTTGCGAGCGGGCATCATCGATCGATTCCATGGTCAAGAATATGAAATGGGCCCATTTCGTTTTGGACAATTTGCGGGGATAAATACTGGAGAAATAAGGAATTGATTCGGTTGATATATTCCAAACCACATCCATGTGCACAAGTGTGACAGGCAGGATGTTTGTTATCAAGACGGGTCATGATGGATATCGCTATCGGATGAGGTCAGGGGAGGCATGATGAAGGGGAATGGAGAGGGACGCAAGGGGTTGCGAAATCGATTCGAGAGGGAGATACAGGATGGAGGAAAGTGAGGAAGTCGATGAGAGGAATCGAGGGAGAAATCAAATGATGAAAAATACCAAAAAAGGTCGTCGCAATCCCAGGAGAGCGCTTCGAGAAGCAGACATAGACTTCGGAGGGATCGCAGAGGAATTGGCGAAAGAAAAGCCCAAGACGATCATGGTGAGCGATGCTCTGGAGCGTCTGGTGGAGGAACTTTCAAAAGGTAAGGAACGCGGTCTCATGGTCGAGCAGATAGCCACCATATGCAGCCGTCATGGGCTTGATGTGGATGAGGAAGAGATCAGTGAAGTTCTCGATAGAAAGGGAGAAGAGGTGACCGGGGAATGACGGCAGGATAGAGAGAATATTACGCAGTTTGATGTCGATGGCAGGGCATTTCAAAGTGTTGGTCATCCTGTTTTTGATTGAAGATAATTGCGGTGCGCGCCCGGAAGGCGGGGCAAAAAGGGGGCCGTCGCTGTGTAGCGACGGCCCGAGTTGGGGAGGAGGAACGCAGAGATGATGGTCAGAAGGGGACCTGGTCGTCGGTTCCGCCGTCATTGAGGCCGGCGGGTTCCGGCGCGGCGCGCGCGGCGTCGGTGGGCTTGTCGAGGAAGGAGACCTGGCTACCGGGGATGACCATGATTTCGGTCGAGTAGCGGTCGTTGCCGGCCTGATCTTTCCACTTCCGGGTCTGAAGTTTGCCTTCGACGAAGACCAGGCGGCCCTTGTGGGCGTGCTTCTCGAACATCGAGACGAGGCCAGGCTGGAAGGTCACGACCTGGTGCCATTCCTGGGCGTCGACGCGCTGGCCGTTCTGCTTCGAGACGTAGCTTTCGTCGGTGCAGACGCGCAGCTTGGCGACCTTGGTGCCGTTGTTGAGGGAGACGATTTCGGCATCAGCGCCGAGACGCCCGATGAGTTCGACACGGTTCAATCCGAAAGCCATGATGGCCTCCTTTGTTTCACGATGGCTGAAAACGAACCGACCGACCGGACCTTCCCGCCCGGTCATCGTTCGGTTCGAAAAAGCGAAGGCTTTCCTGAAACTTGAACCCGCCGGTCAACGCCCAGCGCGGTGTGGCGGACGGAGTGCGTGACCGGGCGGGCGGGCGAGAAATGCGGCGGCGGCTGGGAGTGCGTCGATGTGACGATGACGATGCCGAGGCAGATGATGAGAACGGTGGTGATGGTGATGACACAGAAGACGACATATGCGCGCCAGGCGAAGGCCGGCAGATCGGGGAGCCGGTAGCGCAGACCCGTCAGGAAATTGGCGAGACCGGCGAAGCGCCGATGGCGAAAGCCGGCACCGGTGGTCGCCCCGTATCTGAAGTCGGGAACTGGCCCGGCGGATGCGACGGCGCGGGCGAACGTAGCGTCGAAATCGCATGGTGGAATGGCGGGGACGGACGAATGGTTGTCGGTGAAGGACATGTAAGCGCGCATGACTGCCTCCGGTTCTGGTTCGCAGGCAAGACGCTTTTCTGGTCCTGACCGGTAGCCGGAGGGACGAACAAAAGAGCCGGCGCTACCGGGCGCCGGCTGCTGGATTATCCAGGAGAAGATGGGATTTCGCCCGTTCGGGGACGTGGTTGAAAATGCGGTCGCGGCTGAAAAGGCGGGATATGAATTAGGGTTTCGGTCGGACTGGACGGCCTATCGGTGTTCGGAGCGGCTCGTAGCAAGGGGAGGGGTGGACACGGAGTCAGAGGCGGCAGACGGCGCAGGACGGCGATGGTATGCGTCGTGCTCGGCGCGGAGTTGTGCGGTGAGTTCGTCGACTTTTTTGCGCTCGATCGGGTCGAGTTCGTCGAGGAGATCCTGAACGTTGAGCGGCATCAGCATTATCCTTTCGCGATGAGCTGGTTAAGGTGTCTGTCGAAGCGATCATCGGCTTTCCGGATGAGACCTTTGTAGAAGCGTCTGCTCGGGTGGCCCGACTTGTCGCCGGCGACGAGGAGAATGGCGTTGCGGTCCGGGTCGAAAGCGAATGCAATGCGCCATTCGCCTTCGGCGGCGGTGAAGCGCATTTCCTTCATGTTGGCGTGGCGCGAGCCTTTGAGGGTATCAACATGGGGACGACCGAGTTGTGGACCGTGTTCGCGAAGAATGTTGGTTGTGGCGAGAATGGCTCTCCGGACCGGGGTGGGTAGATTGCGGTACTCTGGCACGAATTCGTCGGCCAACTCGACACGCCAGTTCATGACAGGAGCTTGGGATGCCGGGTGGCGCAAGTCAAGGTTGCGTGGCGCAGCATGACGGTGATCTCCCGATGTTCGGTTCGCAGGCAAGGCGCTTTTCTGGTCTCGTTGGCCCTGGTGCGCGCCCGGAAGGCGGGGCAAAAAGGGGGCCGTCGCTGTGTAGCGACGGCCCGAGTTGGGGAGGAGGAACGCAGAGATGATGGTCAGAAGGGGACCTGGTCGTCGGTTCCGCCGTCATTGAGGCCGGCGGGTTCCGGCGCGGCGCGCGCGGCGTCGGTGGGCTTGTCGAGGAAGGAGACCTGGCTACCGGGGATGACCATGATTTCGGTCGAGTAGCGGTCGTTGCCGGCCTGATCTTTCCACTTCCGGGTCTGAAGTTTGCCTTCGACGAAGACCAGGCGGCCCTTGTGGGCGTGCTTCTCGAACATCGAGACGAGGCCAGGCTGGAAGGTCACGACCTGGTGCCATTCCTGGGCGTCGACGCGCTGGCCGTTCTGCTTCGAGACGTAGCTTTCGTCGGTGCAGACGCGCAGCTTGGCGACCTTGGTGCCGTTGTTGAGGGAGACGATTTCGGCATCAGCGCCGAGACGCCCGATGAGTTCGACACGGTTCAATCCGAAAGCCATGATGGCCTCCTTTGTTTCACGATGGCTGAAAACGAACCGACCGACCGGACCTTCCCGCCCGGTCATCGTTCGGTTCGAAAAAGCAAAAGCTTCACTCAAACTCAGGCCGCGGTATTGTCGGCGGGGGCGATCCAGAGCGGGGGAAGCACATCCCGGATTTCGCGGGAAGACAGGCCGACCTCCGCGAGGAGTTCGGAGTCGTTGACGGGCTCGAAGTCCGTGAAGCTCAGAGCGTGGTCGAAGTCGAGAGTATCGATATACATGGCAGCCCTTTCTTCTGCTGGCCCGGTCATTCGGGCGGTTGCAAAGGCGGGGCTTTCCTCAAACTTGGAGATCGGGAGACTGGGCGTGCAAGGGGAGGCGGGAACCAGGACCGGGAGAGATATGGATGGACAAGGGTGAAGCGCTGTTGAAGGGAGGTCTCGTGCCTGATCGCACGGCAGTGCAGTTCCACCTTCAGGTGCAAGATCTACTGGCGAAACCGCAAATGACGATGTGGGTGTGGCCGTGGGGTGAGGTAACCGTGGCTATTGGCGACGGTAGATAGAACGGCGATGGCCGACCTCAACGACCAGAACGAGTAGTTCGCTATCGCGGAGTTCGCAAAGGATACGATAGTCGCCGATGCGATAGCGCCAGTAGCGACCGAGGTTGGGGCCACGCAGCGGTGTGCCGGTCTGGCGCGGATGATCGAGGCCCGATAGCCGGTTTCTCAGGTAGGCGCGGATCCGCGCTGCGTCCGGTGGATTGAGTTTCTTGATTTGCTGCACGGGGAGCGACTTCAATCTTCCAAGCCAAGATAGGTGTCCAATTCATCCAGTGAGAGCGCGCGCTCGCCCGATTTGCGGTGTTCGGCAGCAGCCTTTTCGGCGGTGTGTAGATCTTCGATGTCTTCCAGATGACGTTCGAGGGCTTCGCGAATGTGGGACGCCGCGGTGCGGCCGGAACGGGCGGCGAGAGCTCGCAAGCGGCTGTGGGTTGCATCGGGCAGGCGCACGGCGGTCTGTTTCATGGTCTGGTTACCTCGCCGTAAGCGGTGGTGTAGCTTCCGGGGTGGTCGTGTTCGAGGAGATGAAACGTCTGAATGCCGACGAATTCAGCTTGTGGAGTGGGTTCGCCGTCCTCGAGGATGAGGGCGAGGACTTCTGCGAGGTTGGGATTGAGTTCGTCGAGCGAGTCGCCCTGCGAGTGAGCACCGACGATGTTTGGAATGTGACCTATATAGAGACCGGTATCGGGGCATCGCCGGATGACAGCTGCATAGGCGCGCATATTTGACGCTCCTTTGGTTGCCGGGAGGGAATGTAAGTCCGAAGTGGCGCAGTGGAAAGAACGAGGTGGTGATAACGGAGAATTATAGAGGAGCGGATCCGTAAACGACGATCTCGGTATGGTCGCACGGGTGGAGGTGGCGAAGGATGAGAGAGCGAACCTCCGGCCAGGGAAGCCCGCCGAGACCGCATCCGAGCGGCGGGATCGCGAGGGAACGGATGCCATGAGAGGCGATGGCTGCCGCGAGCGCGTTGAGACCGAGGGCGATGTCGTCGAGACGGCTGGCGTCGCGCCAGTGGCGTTTGGTCGGGAAGTTGACGATGAGATGAGGCGCGCTGGCACCAGCCTCAAAGACATGGAGGTGGCCCGGGACGAGTTCGCGACGGCGGCAGGCCTCGGCATAAGCAACGAAATTGGCGGGAAACCGGTGCTTGAACTGTAACGCCAGTCCCTTGCCCATGATGCCGACGCAGTTGACGGGGTTGACGAGGGCCCCGCAACCGGAGTCGAAGATGTTGCCCTGAACGAAGTGGATCATGATGCGACTCCTGAAGGGGAATGAACGTGAAGGTGCAGGCTTGTCCCGCTGGATAAGCGTCGGGCAGGGTGCCGAGAAACCGCACAGGGCCGGATCACACGGCAGTTCCCCCTTCAGGTGCAGGATTCGAGCCCCTGTTCATGGAAGAGGCGTAAGGAGGGGCCGGCCTTCACGTCGGCCTGGGAGCCCTCTGTTTCCTATTCGGCTGCCACTCGCGGCGGCTCGATCGTCGGTTCGCCGCGGTGCATGATATAGCGTTCGATGATATCGAGCCTGCCGTAGACGGTGCCGACGGAAACTTCGACGGCCCGGAGCCGGTCGTCGAGGCCCTGCATGCGCTGTTCCATGCGGTCCATGCGCTGTTCCATGCGGTCCATGCGGGAACCCATGTCGTCGATGCACTGGCTGAGGTTGGCTTCGACGCGATTGATCAGCCGTCCGACGTCGAGGCGGAGCCAGGCGATGAGGGCGACGACTACCGCTGGGGTAACCCAAGGGGCGAGGTCGGCTTCAGTCATGATGCCGTTTCCTTTCAGCGTTTGATTCTAGCACGATATGGGCAGGGATGCGATCGGCAAATTTGGCCAATCGGCTGTGTGCCCCGTGGCGGCTTTTCGCGTCTTTCAGGCGGGAGACCGGAAAGACGAGGCCGGCACTCCGGAGAATGCCGGCCGGTCGTTAGATGAGGTCAGCCTTCGAGGCTTTCGTCGTTGATGAGGTCTTCGGAAGGCGCGCTGTCCGGCGGCGGGGCGGCCGCGGGATCGGAGCCCTGCGGCGCTGTATCGTCCCGGCGATCCAGGAAGAGGAGCTGGCCGGAAGGGGGGATCACGATTTCGGTCGAATAGTGGTCTCGACCGTCGCGGTCCGTCCATTTCCGGGTCTGGAGGCGTCCGGAGACGAAGACGCGTCGGCCCTTCCGTCCGTGTTGGTCAAGAAGGTTGACGAAGAACGGGTGGAAGCTGGTGACGCGGTGCCACTCGGTTCGTTCGGTGTAGTTGTCGGTGGAGCGATCCTTGAAGCGCTCCGAGGTTGCGATGGAAATGATTGCGACGCGGCCTCCGTCCTGGAAGGTACGAATTTCCGGATCGCGTCCAAGGTTACCGATGACCTCGGCGCGATTGAGTGATTGTGCCATGGATGAATGAACTCCCTGATGCACCGGTTATCGGACCGCAGGGAGATTCTGGCCTCGAGAGAGTCGGCAATCAATGGAAAAGGAGCACCCGGAACGGGACGAATTGATGGCGGGATCACCTTGCTGGTGCAGAGCCGGCCCTAGTGAGTGCGGGTTGGATCGAGGTCTTCGAGCATGTCGGCGGCACGGGCTTGGCCGGCGATGCGCTGCGCGTCGGCACGGGTCTGGCCCAGAGGAGCGTTGAAGCGATCACAGAGTTCGAGCGCGTCTTTCATGCTGGTGGCGTGCATCTCGGTCGGGATGCAGCCGGGGACGCCTTCGATCGTGATGACGACCTGGATGAGGCCGGGGTCTTGTGTGGAGCGGGGCGCGAAGGCGTATGTGATTTCAGGTGGAAGGCCGTGGGAGGGCATTGGTGGCTCCTTGTGGGGAAGAGGGAATATTGATGAATCCGCTTCGGGTCGAGAGGGCTTCTTCCACGGTGACGACCAGGCGTTTATTGAAGCAGGCCTTCTCCAGCCTGCCGATCTTGGTGGCGGGGATCGAGCATGCGGCGACCCTCGCTCTCCTGGATGCTGATGGCAGCCGCGAAGGCGCTGTTGGACAGCTGCTGCTCGCGCAGGGCCTCGTAGAGAGTTGCGGCCAGAACGGCGCCCGGAACCGCCGGCTCCTGGCAGGGCGTTGGTGGATGTGTTGGTGAGGTGGTGTCAGGTGGTGCGCATGTCGATGCGCTCTCCCCAGGGTTCGGTGCAGCGCTCGTCCGGGACAGGGCCGTAATTGCACCAGACGACGGGGAAGAGCGGCTCGTGTTCCGGATAGCTGTCGCACTCCATGTCGGTGAGGTAGAGGCAACAGCCGGGATGGCGGCCATGCTGGTAGAGCCATTCGAAGCCCGGGCGGAAGTCGGTGCCGCCACGCCCTTTCAGCGTGATGTTGTCCGGGAGGTCCGAGGCCGCGTATTCGCAGGTGTCCTGCAGGATCGTGTCGACCTGCAGGAGGATGAGGGTCTCGGGGCGGATTTCGGTCGCGATCTCGCGGATTTCTGCCCAGAATTCGTTGAGTACACGGGATGGCAGAGAGGCCGAGGTGTC
Source organism: Alphaproteobacteria bacterium (assembly GCA_026710105.1). Lineage (GTDB taxonomy): Bacteria > Pseudomonadota > Alphaproteobacteria > Bin95 > Bin95 > Bin95. The sequence continues at coordinate 6,720 of JAPORR010000140.1, read as the reverse complement.
GATGATGATGGCAAGTTCGGTGAGGCCCTCGGAACGGATGGACGGAAGGTAGAGGCCGCTGTCGATATAGCGGCGGTTGGGGCTGCTCCAGGAGTAGTCGGCGCTGGCGGCGTCGGTGAGATGGCGGCGCAGGAGCGAGCGCCAGTCGAGAGTGCTGCGGTGGGCGTTGTCGACGGTTTCCCGGATGGTGCTGGGAAGATTGCCCTGGACGCGGGCTATCTGGGCGGCCTGGTGCATGGCTTCATCCCAGGCCTGCTCTTCGATGGTATGATCGAGGGGTTCGGTTACGCTGGCGCGCGCTTCGGCGTCGAGGATCTCGCCGGTGCCGGACGGATCGAAGCTCGGCCCTGAAGAGGAAGAGGCTGGCTGGCCGTCGTCGCCCTGGGTGTCAGGATCCGGGGGATCGTCATTGTCGTGGCCGGAGTCGGGGCCGGCAGGGGAGTTCCCCGCGGCCGAGGGTTGGTCGGGGTTTCCGTTGTCGATCAGCCTGCCATAGGCTTCCTCGACGCTGCAGTCGAGCCAGCATTCCGCGCCCTCCGGCAGGGTGAAGCCTGCGTCCTGCAGAAGGGGATGGGTGACGAGTTGCGAGGCGAGCTGCCAGACCTGCGGGTCGCGGTCGCGCCGGCGCGTATGGTGCTTCAGCGCGCAGGCCATGACGATGCGGGCGAGAGCCGTCTTCAGGAGATCGGCCTCGGTGTCGGCGACCCATTCCGGCGAGAAGCGGATCTCCTTGCCGTCGCTGGCGATGGTCTGGCGGGTCGGGTCGGGCCGAAGCGGCAGTCTGAGGGTGAGATTGCCGAAGAAGGGTTGATCCTGGAGCAGTGCCGTGACGCACCGGCTGAGGCGCGTCCCGGTGTCCTTGATGGTGTGTGAGGTCATCAGGCGGCTTCCTTGAATCTGGTGGCTGGCGGTGCGAAGTAGCCGGCGAATTTTGCGGCAAGGTCCTCGGCGTCTTGTTTCACGCGCTCCCGGATAGCGGGGTTGAACGCACTGGATGGGCGGAGCTCGTCAGGATCGACGCTGGCGATACGGTCCTTGACCTGCTGGCAGAGCTGGGCAAGGCGATCGTCGCCGAAGATGTTCAGCCGCGGCACGATATCGACCAGGTCACGGATATTGCCGATCAGGCTGTTCCTGAAGACGAGTGGCTTGCCTTCGGTGTCGACATCAAGGCGCTGGGCGACATGGTCGACGGCCTCGCCGAGGCGCTTGTAGAGGTCGGTGACGGCGTCCTGAAGGCGTTCCCGGACGTGGCGCTCGATGTCGCGCTTGACGCGATCTGCATCGCCGGCGGCGAGGTCCGCGATGAAATGCTGCGCGTCGGGGACCGGCACGATACCGTAGCGGATGGCGAAGCGCTGGCGTAGCGAGTTCCTGCCCGGATAGTCCTCGATGCGGAAGAGACCGCCCAGGTCGATGCGTGCCCGGTCGACATTGTCCGCGTAATCGGCGATGAAGGCGTTGCGTTCGGTCACCAGCTGCTCGGCGAGTTCGTCGATGGTGGCGGTGTAGTGGTCGTAGTTGGCGACCGTGAGCAGACGTGAGCCCTTGTCGTCCCAGGGCAGGGTGTTGTCGTAGTGCAGTGCGCGCGCCTTGCTCATCGTCCTGGTCATGTCGGCGAAGGCGGATTTCGGCAGCAGGCGCTTGTTGAAGCGCTCGGCGTTCGGGTCGGCGTCATTGCGCTGGGTGACGTCCTGGCTGGCTTCGCGGTCGTAGCGGCGCCCGGACCAGTTGTTGATACGCAGGCTGACGAGCATGGCGTCTCGGGTAAGATCCATGGGAAGTCTCCGGTGATGTCGGGGATGGAGAAGTACGGATACGGGCCCTGCGCAGGGCCCGTGCTCGAAGAGTGATGCAGAGTGCGGGTTGAGCGCCGTGGCGCCCGGCACCTACCTGACGGGGATCGGCCGGTTGCGGTGCCCGGTGTTCCGGATGAGGGCGTTGAGAGCCTTCATGGACTGCTCGTGGCGCCGTCGGCTGTCGGCGTGTTCGACGGCGAGCCCTTGCATGGTTTCCCGGTGAGCTTCCATGGCTTCCTTGTGCCGGTTGGCCTCGGTATCCATGGCCTCGCGGTGCTGTTCGGTCCGGGCCCTGTTTCCTTCGCCCATCTTCCGGATGCCGTAGATGATGGCACCGATTTGGCCGAGGCCGACAAGAAGGCCGACGGCGACGAGCGCCATGGTGGCGAGCGCGGTGGCCGCAGCCGGATGGGCCATTGTCCAGGAGACGAGGTCGTGTTGTTCCATGACGGACATCGAATTATTCCCTTCAGGATGCGGATTCAAGGAATACGCCGGATATCCGGGTTGGCGACCTACTGCGTGCGGGTCGCGGCCCAGCGGATGAAGCCGGCGGTCTGCTGCAGCCTGGGATCGCGCTTGAGGGACATGGTGACGAGGAACTCGCCCACCTCGCGGCGAAGGCGCCGGGCATAGGCGACGATCGCGTCGAAATTGGTGTCGTCAGCGATGTTGTAGAGGGCACCGCAAAGCGAGACGAGGACGTCGGATTCGGTGGGCACTTCGACGTTTTCCGGATCGGCGATGACGGCGGCAGGGTGGGGGATCTCGCGCCAGATCTTCAGGAATGCCGAGAAGACGACGGCGGGGCCCTCGCCGACGGCGCCGCGGAAGAGGGCGCGCTCGATGTTGGGGTCCAGGTTCGCGCGCTGGTTCACGATATTGGAGACCTTGTGCCATGTCCTGGGGCAGGCGAACGCTTTTTCCTTCGACTGGGGGTCGAAGTCGTTGAGGAGTTCGGGCCGACAGGAGATGAAGAAGATGACCTCCGGGGCGATGCCGGCACCGGCAGCCCATGCGCACCAGTCCCGATGGTCGGACTTGAGTTCCAGGTGGACGAAGCGTGAGGCGAGCGGGGCCACCATGCGGTGGACGACGCCGCGGTCGTTTTCGCGGTTTCCACAGGCGATGAGGGACGCGCCCGGAGGCAGTTCGTATTCGCCGATGCGGCGGTTCAGAACCAGCTGGTAGAGCGCCGCCTGGACCATCGGCACGGCGGAGGGAAGCTCTTCGAGGTTGATGAGGAAGCGGCCGGAGTCGCCTGATGACGGCAGAAACTCGGGCGAGGCCCAGCGGGTGCGGTCGTCCTGGTCACGCCAGGGAATGCCGCGCAGGTCCACGGGATCGAGGAGCAGCGCGCGCACGTCGATGTACTGGCGACCGGTGGCTGTAGCGACGGCGTCGGCGATATCGCTCTTGCCTATCCCTGGCTGACCCCAGACCATGCAGGGCTCTCTGGCCTCGACCAGGAGTGAGAGAGTGTCGGCGAGTTCGCTTGGCTTGAGCGTGTAGTCGGCGGAGACGTTGATGGCTTCAGACATGAAAGGCCTCGTGGTTGGGGGTCGAGAAAGAATGAGTGCAGGGCCCGGTGGACTGCCGGTTGCCCGGTTCCGGCTTTCCTCGGCTTCTGGCGGCGTGCCGGGAGGACAATCCGGTCAGGCCGTGTAGGGAGAGCCGAGCCGGTAGCGGACCGAGCGTGGCCCGTAGGCAAAGAGATCGTCGTTGAAGTCGTTGCCGCGGGGAATGAGGACGCGGCAGACGATCCCGGACTTCTCGCAGCGTTCTGCAAGACGATCGGCGGCCTCAATGCCGTGGCGATCATTATCGCGTGCGATGGCGATGCGCCTGGAGGCCGGGGGCGAGAAGGAGCCGACGCCGGCGGTGGAAAGCGCGGCGGCCCCGGCGGCCCCCGGATAGGCCGTGATGATCGAGAGCACACTTTCGATGCCTTCGCCGACGACAAGCGTGGAACGCGAGCTTCGCGGTGGAAAGCGCACGGCGGAGCCGAACAGGTTTCCGAGAGCCTTGCGGGGGGTCTGGACAGGTGCCTTGGCAGGGACTTCCGGATCCAGCCAAGTCCGGTGCAGGCCGGTGAGCTTGCCGCGCGCGTCGGTGACGGCGGCGACAAGAGCCGGGAAGGCACCTGTGAAATTGTCGTCGCGGTAGTAGAGATTCGGATGGAACCGAAGCGAAGGAAATCGGCAGCGCCGGATCCCGCGCGCATGGAGATAGGCCTCGCCATGCGTGCCTGCGATCGGTCGACAAGCGCGCCAAAGGCGCTCGATCGTGGCCGACGGATCTCTGGGTGATGGCGCGGGGGTGGGGGGCGCAGGCAGGGCGAGAAAGGAGCGGGCCTCGGCCAGGGTCTCCCGAAGGCTCTCCGAGCGAGTCCGGTGTTTTATCAGGTCAAGCAGGTCGCCATGATCGCCGGTGGCGCCATCGGTCCATTTTCCGGAGCGGGGTCCCCGGATGCCGACGAACAAGGACCGGCCGGGCGCACCGTGGATGTCGCCGACGATCCAGTAGCGGCCCTGGCGCTGCCCGGCCGGGAGGTAATGGCGGCAGACGGCTTCGGCCTGGGTAGCCAGCGCGGCGGCGATCTCGGATGCAGGGGAGGGTTGGGCATGCATGGCGGATCTCCCGGGAGAGTGCGAACACGAAAAGCGGGCCGCTGCTGCTGCAGGGCCCGTTGTTGTGATGCGGTTGGTGTTGGGGGCGCCGCGACGCCGGTGGAATTATCCGACCGGCCGGTTTCGACGCGCGGTGTTGCGGATAACGGCGTCAAGGGCCTTCATGGATTCCTTGTGGCGATTGGCTTCAGCCTTCATGGCGTCCTCGTAACGCCGATCGCGCCTTTCACTTGCCTCGGTCATTTTGTCGATTCCGCGTGAAACGACGCGGATCTGCAGGATGCCGATAACGCAGCCTACAGCGCCCAGGGCGAAGGTTACGAGGGCAAGGGCGGAAGTCACAGCGACCAGGTCACCGGTCGCGATTGCGACAGCCGCCTGAGGACTGGCGAGGTCGGTGACATCGGTGAAGAGCATATCGAGCATGTGTCTAGCCCTCCTGTGGTCGGGTTTCAACGCGCCCGGACTGCGGGTCACCCGACAGACGCTTTCCTCTTTCTTTCCGGCCGGTTATCGAAGCAGCGGGCGGGTGGAGGGCGCGTCTCCGGTTCCCCTGGCAGAATGACAGGGCCGCGGATATTCACTCCGGTCGCGTCCCGGGCAGGGTCAGTCGGTCAGGGCCGGTACGATCCCGGTGAGTTTCCGTTCCCAGCGGGATCCCGAAGCGCTTTCGATCTTGCGGGTCAGGATGTACGGATAGACGGGAATGAGCTTGCGGGCGTGGAGCTCGCGCTGCAGGGGCGGGATCAGCCAGGCATCGACCAGGACGAGCACCCTGCGGATACGGGTCCGGCGCGCAGCGACCAGCGCGATATCGGCCCAGGCGCGGGCGCATCTGAGGACCTGTTGCGCGTCCGGCGTCTTCTCGAAATGGATTGCCTTTTCCAACTCCTTGCGGTCGATGTCGTCCAGCACGACCAGGCTGAACTTCGAGGGGCCGGGCGAGAGTTCGAGCCGGGACAGGAAGAGCAGGCGTTCGGGTGCGTCCGGCTTGTCGGGAGGCGGCGAGGGGTGCGCGGGGAGTTGCTCCGGCAGCGGCAGCGCGGGGGCGGAAAGCTGCGCCTGGATATGTTCGCGAAGTCCTGCGGCGCCGAGCGCCATGAGATCGTCGTTGAAGTCGCCATGCTGGGGAAGGATGAGGCGGACCGGCCGGCCCTGTTCGCGCAGGCGTGCTTCCAGAGACAGGGAGGCCGGGTAGCCGGCCGTGTCGCGGTCCACGGCGATCAGGATCCGCCCGAGGGAGTCGGGTATGACGATGCCGGCCATCACCGAGGCGGAGAGGGTCGCAATGCCGGCTGAGCCAGGCAGCACGGTGGTTACGGAGAGCACGGTCTCGATGCCTTCGCCGACCACGATATCGTTGCGGGCCGCGCGTTCGGGGTGGAACAGCACGCCCTGGCCCCTCGGCGGGCCCAGTATCTTGCGCGGTTCGGGCAGGTTCGCCTTGCCGGCCCCGCCCGCATCGAGCCAGGTGCGGTGAACGGCGTTGATCGTGCTGTCCGGACCCCTGATGGCGGCGACGATGGCGGGCGCATGGGCGGTGAGGTTGTCCTCGCGGTAGAGCACCTCGGGGTGAAAGCGCAGGGATTCATGGGTGATGTCTGAAATGCCGCGCGCGTGAAGATAGGTCGCCCCTTCGGTCTCGTGCAGCGGCCGGCAGCGTTCCCAGAGCTTGCGCGCCCTGGCGGTGTTCGAGGAGACGTCCTCGTCGGCGATCGGCACCGGAGTGGCGGCAGTCGTGGGAGCCGGCGCAGGGGCTTTGGGAGCAGCGTTCCGGGGCGGGTCCGCGATTCCGAGGAGTCGTCGTGCTTCGGCCATGGCGTGGCCGAGCCTGGGAAGACCCCGGGCATGCCTGATGAGGTCGAGAAGGTCGCCGCGTTCGCCCGTCGCCTTGTCCTCCCAGCGCCCGATATTCTCACCCTTGAGATGGACGAAGAGCGATTTGCCCGCATTGTTGTGGACGTCGCCCACCTGCCAGTAATTGCCGGTTTTCCTGCCAGCCGGGAGATATTGCCGGCAGACGGCCTCGGCATGGGGCTTGAGCAGGTCCGAGAGTTGGCGGGGATTGAGGTGGTTGGCGCTCAGCGTTCTCCTCCAGGGCGCGTCAGGCGCTTATGGAATACTGTTCTTCGGCCTGTTCGGAGCGTTGCCGGGCGAGCGCGGCTTCGGATATGGCAGGTTCGCGGAAGCGCGGATCCTGCAACAGGGGCAGGACAGATTCGGCCAGCACGCCGAGCGTGTCGGCGCGCGCGAGGTGCAGGGCGATCGCGGGGTCCTTCCGCGCCTCCTCA
>JAPORR010000058.1 GCA_026710105.1 Alphaproteobacteria bacterium | reverse complement strand
ACCGGTGGTCTATCACCTTGACTTTACGAATCGCATTAGTAAAGTATATGCACCACATAGGGAGCAGGTGACATGACAACGACACAGGCAGGATCGAAGGATCCAAGAGGGATCAAGCAGGAGGAAAATTTCATGATCGCAAAATCGCCCCCCCCCCCCCCCCCCCCAAAAAAAAAAAAAAACAAAACACCCACCCCAGGGGGCAGACTACATAAAAACCACACAAGAAGGAACGAAAGAACCAAGAGGGATCAAAACGAAGGAAAATTTAATTCCCAAAAAAACCCCCCCCCCCCCCCCCCCGAAAAGGCTTCTAACGACGCTCGCCGCCGCGCTGGCGGCAATAGTGATAACCACCGCGTTTTCGACAGAGGCGCAAGCGGGGGCGCAGGAGCTATGTAACGCATATGAAAGTGAACCAGACCGACTCTCTTACTTTGCAGAGCTTTGTGGGAAATCTGCGGAGCCAATCGAAGGCACGGAGGAGGATGACAAAATCAAAGCCAGCGGCTGGGGCAATCACAAAATCTGGGGCGGTCCCGGCAACGATACGATAAACGGCGGCAGGGGCAATGACGAGATCTGGGGCGGCCCCGGCAACGATACGATAAACGGCGGCTGGGACAATGACAAAATCCGGGGCGGACCCGGCGACGATACGATAAACGGCAGCTGGGACAACGATCAGATCTGGGGCGGCCCCGGCAACGATACGATAGACGGCAGCCATGACAATGACGAGATCTGGGGCGGCCTCGGCAACGATATACTTGACGGTGGCAATGGCAATGACAAAATCTGGGGCGGCCCCGGCGACGATACGATAAACGGCAGCTGGGACTATGACGAAATCCGGGGCGGTCCCGGCAACGATATAATTGACGGCGGCCAGGACAATGACAAAATCTGGGGTGAAAAAGGCAACGATACGATAGACGGCAGCTGGGGTGACGATCGGGTCTGGGGCGGTCCCGGCAACGATACGATTTGGGGCAGCTGGGGTGACGATCGGGTCTGGGGCGGTCCCGGCAACGATACGATTTGGGGCAGCTGGGGGCAGGATCGAATTCGAGGCGAAAGAGGAGACGATTTTCTTTATGGCGAAAGAGGAGACGATTTTCTTTATGGCGGCGAAGGAAACGACTACTTGTACGGCGAACTCGACAACGATCGCCTATATGGCGGGCCGGGTGACGATTGGCTGATTGGCCATATGGGAGCGGATTATCTCCAGGGCGGGCCAGGTTCCGATGTCATGATCGGAGGATGCAACTCGCCAGACTACCCGGACTGCAACGGCAGAGACTACAAGGATACCTTTGACCTAAAAGGCAACCGTGACGGAGACCACGATATTATCGTGGCACATCGTAATGACGATATTATGAGTCAGTTTGACGGTGTCTCCAACATTGGAATCAATGAAGTCTCTATGCCAAGCCTCACCATTAACGGACAAGTCTTTACCTTACACAGGTCACCCTTTGATACATCCGCGCATCGCGTGAATGGTGCAGACATTATCTATTTTCGCGGAACAAAGTAGATAAAGAATTGGCACGCGGGGCGGTCTTCGGATCGCCCCATCAAAGGCCGAGAGGCTGAATTGGTTGACGAGGATCCCAATAACCAGAAACTATTCCCTCCTAAATCAGCAGTCGCACGGTTGGCCTTTGTCGAGAAATTGATTTCCGAGGAACAATCACCTGATCGGGTGTCTAGTAAAGTGTTGAAACAGCAATAAAATTTTAAAAGTAAAAGGCACACAGGACCCGCGGATGACGCGGAACACGTCCGCGGTCGAAAGATGGAAGACCGGCAGCCAGTCGAAGACTTCCCGGCCCGCGACGCTCATCCGGTCGTTGCGCCGCCACGGCGGCTTCCTCGCGCGTGCGGGGCTTTCCTCCGCGCGCATGCCCATGGCGTTGACGAGCCGCCCGCGGAAGCGGGGATGGGTCTTCAGATACCGGCGCAGCTCGCGCTGGATCGGCCCGGACTTGAAATCCGAGGTACACCAGCGGGCCGTGCTCGACGGCCAGAGGCCCCGTTCCTCGACCCGTTCGAGCAGGGTCTTGCCGGACGCGACGGGCGCGAAGATCAGCGGCACGCCCGCAGGCAGCGTCGCCTCGATATGCTCGATCGCGACCTCAAGCTGGATGACGAGTCCTTCGGTTTCGAGGAATGAAGGCGTACTGAAGGATCACCAACGAATTCGGGTTAGACAGTAACCTCTCAACGGGCTTGCGGAGTTGGTTTAGGATTTTCCTGCAAAGTGTATCTTGGATCGCCAAAGATCGTATTCCTTCTTGAGACTTCCCGTATATCCAGATAGCAACTGCCTGTCCTTGTCGCCCCGGGATCGAGCGGCTACGGTCTGCCCCGAGAGAGCGAGGCAGACCAATCCATGGGCGAATCCACGATCAGAGGCAAGGTGGCGGTCGCCGGCATTGGCGAGACGACCTACTGGAAACATGGGCGGAGCCCTCATGCCGAGTTCAGGCTGGCTTTGATGGCGATTCTGGCGGCGGCGGAAGACGCCGGCATCGATCCGACGGAAATCGACGGTTTTGCTTCTTATTCCAACGACCGCAACGACCCCTCGCGCATCGCAGCGGCGCTCGGCTGCCAGGATCTTGCCTTCTCCAACATGCAATGGGGCGGCGGTGGCGGCGGCGGCTCGGCCGCCATTGCGAACGCGGCCGCGGCCATCGCCTGCGGCTATGCACGCTGCGTCGTCGTGTTCCGGGCGCTCGCCCAGGGGCAATTCCAGCGGTTTGGGCAGGCGGCGGCGGGCGGCTCGGCAGGCGGCCACGACGCTTTTACCGTGCCTTACGGTGTCATGTCGCCCGCGCAGAAATACGCCATGCGCTACCAGCGCTTCGCCCATGAGCATGGCGTCAGGCGCTCGGCGCTCCGGGCGATCTCCATGGCCTCCTACCACCATGCACAGCAGAACCCGCGCGCGGTGATGTACGGCCGCCCGCTTACCGAAGAGGATTACGACGCCTCGCGCTGGATCACCGAGCCGTTCCGGTTGTTCGACTGCTGCCAGGAGAATGACGGCGCGGCGGCTATATTGCTGGTGGCGGCAGAACGCGCCCGCGACCTGCCGCACCGACCTTGTTACCTGCTGGGTGCAGCGGCTGGTTCCGAACACCGTAACGGCGCGCCGGTCCACAACGCGCCGCTTTACGGCACATCCAGCTTCACCACCGTCGCACCGCGCGCCTTCGCCATGGCGCAGATTACGGCGGCGGATGTTGATGTCGTGCAATCCTACGAGAACTTTACGGGCGGAGTTCTGATGAGCTTAGTCGAGCACGGCTTCTTCCCGGCCGAGGAGGCCAATGACTTCCTCACCCTGGACAATCTGCGCGCGGATGGCGGCCGTCTGCCGCTCAACACCAGCGGCGGTAATTTGGCAGAGTGCTACATGCATGGGCTGGAGTTGAATATCGAGGCCGTGCGCCAGATCCGCAGCCAATCTCCCAATCAGGTCGAGGGCGCGGAGATTTCCGTCGTTGGCTCCGGCCCGATGGTCACGCCCGTCAGCAGTTCCGTGTTCGGAGCGGAGGCGGTGCTGTGAGCTATTTGCCGGGGGGCATGCCGCGCCCGGTCGCGGACGAGTTGAGCAAGTCCTTCTGGACGGCGGCACGGGAGGAGCAGCTCATGATCCAGCGCTGCCAGTCCTGTAATGCCTGGCAATGGGGTCCGGAATGGTGCTGCCATGCCTGCCGGTCCTTCGACATCGGCTGGGTGGAGGTCCCGCGGCGGGAGGGTCGATATCGAGGCCGCATCTATTCCTGGGAACGCAACCACCACCCTGTGCATCCGGCGCTCCGGGGCCGTGCGCCCTATATCGTCGTTCTGGTGGAACTGCCGGAAGCCGACGGCGTGCGCATGGTCGGCAACCTGCTCGGCGACCCCATGCAGGAGGTGTGTATCGGAGCAGAGGTCGAGGCCGTCTTCGAGCACCATGAAGACGCAGCCCCGCCCTATACTCTGGTGCAGTGGCAGTGTGTGTGAGGATCGTGGGTGCATGATACGATGGTGACGGCAGCAAGCGGGAGCGAGCCTATGTCCGTCGAATCGGCAGCGGTTGAGACCCTAGATTATCGCTACAGTCCTTTGTCGGTGCGCGCCGACCTCGCTGCCGCTCAGCAACGCGCCTGGGCCCGGCTGGCGGCGCCGGGCGAATGGTGGCCGGGCGCGGTGCGCATCGCCATCGCCGAGGAGACCCGCGCAGCCGAATCTTGCCGCCTCTGCCGCGAGCGCCTGGTAGCGCTCTCGCCCCATGCCGTTGCCGGGGTGCATGACAGAGGGACGGACCTACCTGATGCACTGGTGGAAGTCATCCATCGCATCCGCACTGATCCGGGGCGGCTCACCCGCCGCTTCTACGAGGAGGCGCGCGCCGGGGGCCTCAGCGACGCGGAATATGTCGAGACCGTGGGCGTCATGGCGACGGTTATCGCTGTGGACAGCTTCTGCGACGCTCTGGGAGTACCGCGCCACGACCTGCCCGCGCCGCGTCCCGGTGCGCCGCGCTGCCGCCGCCCGGCGGGCGCGAAGCAGGGACTTGCTTGGGTGCCGACCGTGGCACCGGAGGACCTGACGGACGCGGAGGCGGGCCTGTATGACGGTCTTGCTGCCGCCAACATCCACCGTGCGCTGTCTCTGGTGCCGGCGGAAGTCACCGGGTTCTTCGACATGGATGCCGCACATTACCTGCCGGATGCACAGCTCAGGGATTTCGGCACCGAATACCGTGCGCTTACTCATGCGCAGATCGAGTTTCTAGCAGGGCGGGTGTCGGCGATCAACCGCTGCGTCTATTGAACCACCAGCCATGCTGTGCTGCTCCGTGGGAGCGGCCGACACACAGGCAACGACTACGACCTTGCGGCGATGGTCGCTGAGGACGGAGCAGACGGCGGCGTCGCGGCGGGAGCGGCGCTCGCCCGCTATGCCGATACCTTCTTTGAGCACGGTCGCGCGGTCTTTCCTGCCGCGCGGGACCGGCTGCATGAGGAAGTTGGTGGGGCGGCGCTGGTCGATGCTGCCGGTGTGCTCGCCATCTTCAACGCCGTCGTCCGCATTGCCGATGCGACCGGTATTCCGCTCGAGGACGAGAAGAATCGTATCTCCGCAGATTTCCGTGACGCGCTCGGCATAAATGATTATCCCGCCGCTGACGGCAAGGTCTGAGACTGGCTTCCTGCCCATGCCGGCCGGCGCGCCGACAGCCTGGACGGTGCTTGACTTGGGGCATTTGATGTCAAGCACGGATCGCGCACAGCCGAACGGTCCGGTTTGGCCCATGAGCCTCGGTGCCTGCGACGGGTTACCCGGCGTAGTTTCTCCCGGAGGCGATCCGGGTCGAGGGTGCGCCGTGATCCAGTGACGTAGGCTCCGCCTCGGTATAGGTCAGGTTCGAGTGCGCCAGCACGGCAACGAAGATCTCGACATCCGTCTCGCCGGTGCGCAGCGCCGCTCCCGAAGCGCCTCATCGTCGAGCCCAGAGGGCAGCGGCCAGGAAAGGCCCCCGCTGAAAGCCTGTGCACACTCACCGCCGCCCGGGCAAGCACATGCGAGACCGGCTCATGACGACGCCTCCGAAAAGCCGAGTAGGAGGGTGCAGAGGAAGCTGCCGGCGTCTGCGGAAGGTCTTGCAAAGACTGTCCAGATGGCGGATAAACTCGGACAATGTATTGGGCGATAGTTTAGCGGCAGAACGCTGGGTTCTGGCCCCAGTAGCCCTGGTTCGAATCCAGGTCGCCCAGCCATGTTCCCAGCCTCCTGATCATGCCTCCTCCCGACAATCATCCCAGTGTGCCGCTGATGTCTGACTACGCTGCGCCCCTTCGCGACATTCGCTTCGCCATGACCGAGATCGCCGCCCTCGACCAGGTGATCGCCCTTCCCGGCATGGAAGAGATGTCAGTCGACCTCGTCGATGCCGTGCTGACAGAGGCAGGGCGGTTCGCAGGCGAGGCCGTGGCGCCTCTGAACCGAATCAGCGACATTCAGGGTGCCGTGCTAGAAAACGGCGTTGTGCGCACGGCAGACGGGTTCCGGGAGGCCTACCGGCAGTTCTGCGAGGGCGGCTGGAACGGCGCGCCCTTCGCCCCCGACTATGGCGGCCAGGGCCTGCCCTGGCTCGTGTCCACGGCACTCACCGAGATGTGGCAGTCCGCTTGCCTTTCCTTCTCGCTGGCGCCGCTACTCACCCAGGGCGCGGTGGACCTGCTTGCACATCACGGCTCTGAAGAGCAGAAGGCGCTCTATCTAGACAAGATGGTTTCCGGTGCGTGGACCGGCACCATGAATCTGACCGAACCCCAAGCCGGCTCCGATGTCGGCGCGCTGGCGACGCGCGCTGTGCCGGTGGGCGACGGCATGTATCGCATCAGTGGACAGAAGATCTTCATCAGTTACGGCGATCACGACCTGACTGACAACATTGTCCACATGGTGCTGGCGCGCACGCCCGATGCGCCGGACGGCATTCGCGGTGTCTCGCTCTTCATCGTGCCAAAGATGCTGGTAAACGGCGACGGGAGCCTCGGCCCGCGCAACGACCTCCGCCCGGTCGGACTCGAACACAAGCTCGGCATTCATGGCAGTCCGACCTGTGTGATGGCCTATGGCGAGGGGGATGGCGCACTCGGCACGCTGGTCGGCGAGGAACATTGTGGCATCCAGTACATGTTCACCATGATGAACAACGCCCGCCTCGGCGTTGGGCTACAGGGCGTTGCGGTCGCCGAGCGGGCCTATCAGCAGGCGCGCGCGTTCGCCATGGAGCGCGTTCAGGGCCGGGACGAGACGCAGCGTGGGAAAGCTCCGGTGCCGATTCTGCACCATCCGGACGTGCGGCGGATGCTGATGACCATGAAGGCCAAGGTCGAGGCCATGCGCGCGCTCTGCTATTGGGTTGCTGGGGCTCTCGACCAGGCGCAGCGCACTGGCGACGCGGAGGCCCAGGCGCGCGTGGACCTGATGATCCCGGTGGTCAAGGCCTGGTGTAGCGATCTCGGCGTCGAGATCGCCTCGCTCGGGGTCCAGGTGCATGGCGGCATGGGTTTCGTTGAGGAAACCGGTGCCGCCCAGCATCTGCGCGACAGCCGCATCGCACCGATCTATGAGGGCACCAACGGCATCCAGGCGTTGGACCTTGTCGCTCGCAAGCTCACCCGCGACGGGGGTGCTGCGCTCCGGGCGCAGCTCGCCCTGATGCGCACCGACCTGCCGGATGCTAGCCTGGCCGCTGCCATCGATGCCGTCGAGCATGCAGCGGGGCTAATTCTCACCCGCTGCGGCAAGCGGTTTGGCGCGGCGGCAGCTGTCCCGTTTTGCCATCTCCTTGGCCTCGCAACAGGCGGCTGGCTGCTTGCCAAAGGTGCGGCGGCGGCAACACGTCTTCTGGCCGATGGCGCGGAAGACCGGGAATTCTTGGAAGCGAAGCGCCTGACCGCACGGTTCTACGCCGAAACGCTGCTTCCGCACTATTCCGGGTTCCTCGCTGCCGTCGAGGCTGCCGGCGGGGCCGAGCTCGACATGGCGGCCGAGCAATTTTGACCCCGGCAATTCTGACCGCGGAGAGCGTGTCCATGACCTCTCTCGGCGCTGGCCCTCAGATCGGGTGGCCTGGCAGCGCATGACGCGCAACGGCCTTTCGCTCGACACCCTGCTCGCCCAGGGCGGCCATTTCGTGGACCGCGAAACCGGCGCCGTCGTGCCGCCGATCCAACCCACGACGACCTTTGCGCGAAACGACCGCTACGAAGTCACGGACTATATCTACAGCCGCAATGCGAACCCGACTGGTGCGCATGTGGAAGCCGTGTTGGCGAAGCTCGAGGGTGCTGAAGACGCCTTGGCCTTCTCTTCCGGCATGGCAGCGGTCGCCGCCTTTTTCGACAGCCTCGGTGCTGGCGACCATGTGGTGGCGCCGCGGGTGATGTATCACGGCGTGGCGGACCTGCTGCGCCGCCTCGCCGACCGGCGCGGGGTTGAGGTCAGCTTCTTCGATGCCACTGGGGCCGACGCGCTCGAAGCGGCGATACGCCCCGGCCAAACCTCGGTCGTCTGGATCGAAACCTGCGTGAACCCGACCTGGGATGTGATCGATATCCGCACCGCTGCCAAGGTTGCCCACAATGCGGGCGCGGTGCTCGGCGTGGATGCCACCGCGACGCCGCCGGTAACGCTCCGGGCGCTCGAATGCGGTGCTGACATCGTCTTCCATTCCGCGACCAAATATCTTGCCGGACACAGCGACCTGCTGGCAGGCGTGCTGGCGACCGGGGCCATGAACGAGCGCTGGCAGGAGATACAGGCGGCGCGCACGCGCATGGGCGGCGTGCTCGGTGCCTTCGAGGCGTGGCTCTTGCTGCGCGGTATGCGCACCCTGCATCTGCGTTATGAGCGCCAGGCCGATAATGCACTCGCCATTGCCCGACATTTCGAGAGCCATACCGGCATCGAGGCGGTGCTCTATCCGGGGCTTGAGTCTCATCCCGGGCATGAAATCGCGAGGCAGCAGATGACGGGGAGTTTCGGTGCCATGCTCTCGCTGCTCATCGCAGGCGGCGCGAAAGCCGCCAAGAGGGTTGCAACACGCACAAGGCTGTTCTTGCCAGCGACCTCGCTCGGCGGCGTCGAGAGCCTGATCGAGCACCGGGCCTCGGTTGAAGGACCGCTCAGCGCCGTGCCGTCTAACCTGCTCCGTCTCTCCGTCGGGATTGAACGCGCCGATGACCTCATCGCCGATCTGGAGCAGGCGCTCGCCTGACAGGGTGGCGAAACGACCGCATCAGTCTCGGATCAGCGATAGAAGTCCATGCGAGAGTGGGCATTCGGCCAGCAATACCGCGTCCGGCCGAGCTTGAGGCCCCAGCGTTCGACCGTCGCATGGATGCCGGGACGCCCGCCGAGCTGCGCGTAGAAGCCAGCTGCCAGATTGCCGTCCAGCACCCAGAGCGACACCGGCCCGTCCAGAAACTCCGCCATGCGGCCGAACAGCAGGCGCCCGATGCCCCGGCGCTGCGCCTCCGGGCGCACATAAAGCGTGGTGATCTCGCCTGTGCCGCGGTTGGCGCTGCCGAAGCCGGCTATGCCGTCCGCGTCGGCGACGAACACCTGCCCGAGCTCCCCCTCGGGATTGTGGATCGCGCGGCGCCAGCGGCGCGTCTGTCGCCTCTGGGAGAGGCCGTCCAGCACCCCTTGCGGCAGCAGCCCGGCATAAGCGGCCTGCCAGGTTTCTACATGAACGCCGGCAATCGCCCCCGCATCTTGCCCGCATGCGGGGCGGACGGTCACGTCCATTCGCGGCCAGAATGATAATTCGGCGGTTCGCGGGTCATGGCGACATCGTGGACATGGCTCTCGCGCAGGCCCGAATTGGTGATCCGGACGAAGCTGGCACGCTCCTGCAAATCGGCGATCGTAGCCGAGCCGGTATAGCCCATAGCCGAGCGTAAGCCGCCGACCAGTTGCTGCAGCACATTGGCGATCGGCCCCTTGTAGGGTACTCGTCCTTCGACACCCTCGGGAACCAGCTTCAGGGTATCGTTGACTTCCTCCTGGAAATAGCGATCCGCCGATCCACGGGCCATGGCGCCGACGGACCCCATGCCGCGATAGGACTTGTAGGACCGGCCCTGATAGAGGAAGACTTCTCCCGGACTTTCCTCCGTGCCCGCGAACAGGGAGCCGATCATTGCGCAGTCGGCGCCTGCGGCGATGGCCTTGGCGAGGTCGCCGGAGGATTTGATGCCGCCATCGGCAATCGCCGGAACGCCCGCCTCGCGGCAGGCCGACGCCGCCTCGGCTATGGCCGTAAGCTGCGGCACACCTACCCCGGCGACGATGCGCGTGGTGCAGATGGACCCCGGCCCGATGCCGATCTTGACGGCGTCCGCCCCGGCGTCGATCAGCGCCCTGGCCCCGTCTGCGGTGGCGACATTGCCGGCGATCACTTGTGTGCAGTTGGAGAGGCGGCGGATATGGCTCACCGCGCCGACCACGCCCTCGGAATGGCCATGTGCGGTGTCCACAATGATGGCATCGACATCAGCGTCGAACAGCGCCTCGGCTCGTGCCAGCCCATCTCGTCCGACTCCGGTCGCGGCGGCGACCCTCAGCCGGCCGTGCTCATCCTTGGTCGCCATCGGGAAGCGTGCTGCCTTGTCGATGTCCTTGACCGTGATCAGACCGACGCAGAATCCCTTATCGTCCACGACCACAAGTTTCTCGATTCGATGCCGATGCAGAAGCTGCTTCGCTTCTTCCGACCCGACTCCCTCCGGCACCGTGACCACATTGCGAGTCATCAGATCTGAGACTGGCTGCTTCATGTCGCTGGCGAACCGGACATCACGGTGGGTCAACATGCCGACCAGCCGGCCGCCATCCTCGACCACCGGAATGCCGGAAATCCGGTTCTCGGACATTGTCGCCAGCGCCTCGGCCAGCGGCCGCTCCGGGCCAATCGTCAGCGGATCTACCACCATACCTGACTCAAATTTCTTGACCCGGCGCACCTCCGCCGCCTGGCGCTCGATATCCAGGTTCTTGTGGATGCAGCCGAGCGCGCCTGCCTGCGCCATGGCGATGGCGAGAGCAGCTTCCGTCACTGTGTCCATCGCTGCCGAAACTACGGGCAAGGCCAGTTCGATTCCGGCGGTGAAACGCGTACGGGTGTTGGCTGCCGTGGGCAGGATCGCCGAGTCCGCCGGTTGCAGCAGTACATCGTCGAAAGTCAAGGCCAACGGGACAGCATCAAGGTCGCGCAAGGCAGGCCTTTCCATGTCATCGGGCCCATGTCATTGGGGTTGACACCCTCTTATACCCGTCTCAGCCGGAATGTGAAGCCACACCGCTGAATGCGCGAAATCCCATTGCCACCAGGTAGAGTTCAGAAGACTCCTTGCGGCTCGCCTCTGGCTTCGCATGGCGCACCAGGATGAATTCCTGCCTCAGCCGGTTCAGTAGGTCATGATGGGTGCCGCCCTGGAAAATCTTGACGATGAAGGTGCCGCCTGGACGCAGCAGGCCGCGCGCCGTCTCATAGGCCAGTTCCGCAAGCGCGGCGATACGCAGCCGGTCGGTTGCGGCATGGCCGGTCGTGCGCGGCGCCATGTCGCTCAGTACAACATCGACGCCGTTCGGCAGCGCGGCGTCGAGTCGTGCCGGCGCGCTAGCGTCCCCAAGGTCGAGCAACAAGCATACCGCGCCCGGAATCGGGTCCATCGGCTGGAGGTCTACCGCTACCACCACCCCGCCTGCGCGCGTTACCGCCACCTGGGTCCAGCCGCCAGGGGCCGCGCCCAGGTCGAGCACCACACCGCCAGGCTTCAGCAAGCCGAAGCGGTCGTCCAGCTGCATCAGCTTGAAGGCAGCGCGGGACCGCAGGCCCCGCCGTTTCGCTTCCGTAACATAGGAGTCGCTGAGCTGGCGCTGCAACCAGCGGACGGACCCTGTCTTGCGTCCCTTGGCGGTTCGCAACCGGGCTTTCAGGCCGGCTTGGCGGCCTGGCCCCGAGAGACGCGGCGGGTTCACGCGACCCCGCCGTCATTCGCAATCAGCCCGGATAGGATGCCCTCGCGCACGCCCCGGTCCGCGACCCGGATCGAGCCGACGGGCCACATCCGGCAGATCGCCTCGAGAATGGCGCAGCCGCCAACTGCCATCGCGGCCCGTTCGCGGCCGATACAGGGCAGCCGCGCCCGGCTCTCCCGGTCCAGCCGGCGTAGCGTGGCAGACACGGAGTCGAGATCGTCGAAGCCGAGCGAGCATCCGTCCACGAGGTCGCGGCGATAGCGCGGAAGACCGAGATGTAGCCCGGCGACGATTGTCACCGGGCCGGATGTGCCCAACATCTGCACATGGCCTGCTGTCACGGCGTTAGAGATGCTGTTCGTATCGTCGAAGCGGCGCAGCCAGGGCATCACGGCCTGCGTCATCGCCCGGTAGGAACGGTCCGAAATCCGGTCCGAGCCGAAGGCTTCGGCCATGCGGGCCACGCCCCAGGGCAGCGAAATCGTGTCCAGCAGCCGGGCGCGCCCCCGGCCGGTAACTGCCAGCCACATGAGCTCGCTGCTGCCACCGCCGATATCGAACACCAGTGCCCGCGCGTGGCTGGGGTCGAGCAGTGGTGCGCATCCCGCCGCCGCCAGCGCTGCCTCCTCCCGCGTGCCGATGATCTCCAGCCGCATGCCCGTCTCGCGCTCGACCCGCGCTACGAATGCGGCGCAATTGGCGGCCCGACGGCAGGCGTCGGTTGCGACGGAGCGCATCTGCGTCACCCTTTGCCGCCTAATCTTGCTGGCGCAGACATGTAGGGCTTGGAGGGTCCGCTCGATCGCCTTCTCCGAGAGCATGCCGGTGCTTTGCAGCCCTTCGCCCAGCCGAACGATGCGCGAAAAGCTGTCCAGCACATCGAAGCCGTGCTTCGACGGCCGCACGACTAGCAGCCGGCAGGTGTTGGTGCCGAGATCAAGGGCCGCATAGACCGGTCCTTCGGTACGCTGCCTTGCGTGATGCTGCCTTTGCCGCATTGCCGTTTTCACTCCGCAGGCATGATAGCGGCAGCCGGGCAAGATTGCCCACCCTGTCACGCACCCGCGATCATTATGCCTCGCCGAGGGCCGCCCAGCCTTCGATCACGACCTCCGGCGGCGGCTTTCGCCTGCGGCAGTGAGGTGCTATCCATCCGGCCTCCGCCGAAGGGAAAGGATGTCATGGCCGGAGCATACGAGACCGCGTTCCGCCGCTCGCTCGACGAGCGCGAGGCGTTCTGGGCGGACGCCGCCGCCGCCCTGCACTGGTATAAGACCCCGATGCAAATCCTGGAGACGGATTCCACCCCAGCCGGGCGCTGGTTTGCGGACGGCGTGACCAACACCTGCTTCAATGCCCTTGACCGGCATGTCGAGGCGGGCCGGGGCGAGCAGGCGGCGATGATCTACGACAGTCCGGTGACGAACACGATCCGCTCCTTCACCTATCGCGAACTGCGCGATACCGTGGCCGTGTTCGCCGGCGTGCTCAGAAGCCAGGGCATCGGCAAGGGCGACCGCGTCATCATCTATATGCCGATGATCCCTGAGACAGCGGTGGCCATGCTCGCCTGCGCCAGGATCGGCGCCGTGCATTCCGTGGTCTTTGGCGGCTTCGCCTCCAACGAGCTTGCGGTCCGCATAGACGACAGTGGTTGCAAGGCCGTGGTCGCGGCGTCTTGCGGCATCGAGCCAGGCCGGGTGGTGGCATACAAGCCGCTGCTCGACGGTGCCATTGAGCTGGCCGGGCATAAGCCCGATGTCTGCATCGTCTTCCAGCGGCCCGAATGCGAGGCCACTATGATCAAGGGGCGCGATATAGACTGGCGTGAGGCGATGGCTGGTGCCGAGCCAGTGGATTGCACGCCAGTGAGCGCTCTGGATCCGCTCTACATCCTCTACACATCCGGCACGACCGGACAGCCGAAAGGCGTGGTGCGGGATAATGGCGGGCACATGGTCGCGCTGCACTGGACCATGAAGAATGTCTATGGCGTGGAACCCGGCGAGGTGTTCTGGGCCGCTTCCGATGTCGGCTGGGTCGTCGGCCACTCCTATATCGTCTATGCGCCCCTACTCGCTGGCAACACGGCCATCCTGTTCGAGGGCAAGCCGGTCGGCACGCCTGACGCCGGCGTTTATTGGCGCATCATCGAGCAGCACAAGGTCGCTGCGCTGTTCACCGCGCCTACCGCCTTTCGGGCCATCCGTCGCGACGATCCGGACGCAAACCTGCTAAAGGGGCGCGACCTGTCGCATTTCCGCACGCTCTTCCTCGCTGGCGAGCGCAGCGACCCCGACACGCTCAAATGGGCGGAAGATGTGTTGTCGCGCCCGGTGATCGACCATTGGTGGCAGACGGAGACGGGTTGGCCGATGTGTGCCAATTGCGTCGGCATCGAACTTCTGCCGGTGAAGCACGGCTCGCCCACGCGCCCGGTACCGGGCTGGGACTTGCGAGTGGTGGATGACAACAACAACGAAGTGCCGGCCGGCACTATCGGGGCGCTGGTGGTCGGCACGCCCCTGCCTCCGGGTGCGTTCCCGACGCTCTGGAACGCGCATGAGCGCTATCTGGACACCTATTTCACCGAGTTCCCCGGCTATTATAAGACGGCGGATGCCGGCTATATCGATGAAGACGGCTATGCCTACATCATGGCGCGTACCGACGACATCATCAATGTTGCCGGCCATCGGCTCTCGACCGGTGCCATGGAAGAAGTGCTAGCCGCCCATGTCGATGTTGCTGAATGCGCCGTCATCGGCGTCGCCGACCAGCTGAAAGGCCAGATTCCAGTAGGCTTCCTGGTGCTCAAGGCGGGTGTGAACCGGCCGCACCCGGAGATCGAGTCCGAGGTCGTCGCTCTGGTACGCCAGCGGATCGGTCCCGTCGCAGCGTTCAAGACGGCGGTGGTAGTCGAGCGCCTACCGAAGACGCGCTCCGGCAAGATCCTGCGCGGCACGATGCAGAAGGTCGCCGACCGGGAAACCTGGAAGATGCCGGCAACCATCGATGACCCGGAGATCATGGCGGAGATCGAGGCCGCGCTGAAGCAGGCCGGCTATGCCGGTGGCGCGGCGGCGCCCTAGCCGCAGTTCTCCCCGATCCGCCCGCCCTTTCAACGCAAGAGCACAGCCCATGCCTGACTCCGTGAAGCAGAACCACGCCGCTTTCATTTGGGAAGACCCATTCCTGCTGGGCGACCAGCTCGACGAAGATGAACGCCTGGTGAGCGAGACTGCGCGGCGCTTTGTCGCCGAGGCGTTGGCGCCTGGTGTGCGCGATGCGCATCGCAACGAGACCTTCGATCCATCGATGATGACGGCCCTCGGCGCTGCCGGGTTCCTGGGTGTGGGGCTAGACGGCTATGGCTGCCCGGGCGGCAGTTCAGTCATGTATGGCCTCGTTGCGCGCGAGGTAGAGCGCTGTGACAGTGCCTATCGCTCGGCGATGAGCGTGCAGTCCTCGCTGGTGATGTTCCCGATCCACAGCTATGGCAGCGAAGCACAGAAGGAAAAATACCTCCCGAAGCTGGCATCCGGTGCATGGATCGGCGCGTTCGGACTTACCGAGCCTGACCACGGCTCCGACGCGGGTGGGCTGACGACGCGGGCGCGCAAGGTTCCTGGTGGTTATCGGCTTACCGGAGCGAAAATGTGGATCACACAGGCCAATATTGCCGATGTCTTCGTCATTTGGGCCAAGGATGACGAGGAGGTCATCCGCGGCTTTGTGCTGGAGCGCGATATGGACGGCCTGACTGTGGCCAAAATCGAGGGCAAGTTCTCGCTACGCGCTTGGCCCACCGGCGAGATCGCAATGGACAATGTGTTCGTGCCGGAAGAGAATCGCCTCCCCCATGCGCGCGGCCTCGGCGGTCCCTTCGGTTGCCTCAACAAGGCGCGCTACGGCATCGCCTGGGGGACGATGGGAGCGGCCGAGTTCTGCTGGCACGCCGCGCGGCAATACACGCTCGACCGGCATGCCTTCGGCCGCCCGCTGGCGCAGGCGCAGCTTGTCCAGAAGAAGCTCGCCGACATGCAGACAGAGATTGCGTTCGGCCTCCAGGGCGCGCTCCGCGTCGGGCGGCTGATGGACGAGGGCCGGGTCGCTCCCGAGATGATCTCGCTGGTCAAGCGCAACAATTGCGGCAAAGCGCTCGACATCGCTCGTGTCGCCCGCGACATGCATGGCGGCAACGGCGTGAGCGACGAATATCATGTCGTCCGCCACTCGATGAACCTCGAGGCTGTCAACACCTATGAAGGCACGCACGATATCCATGCACTTATCCTCGGCCGCGCCCAGACCGGCCTGCAGGCGTTTTCGTGATGCCGGGACACCCGACGCAGCACGAGAAGGCGACGCACTTCCGCGCGCTGCATGAAGGCGACGTCCCGTTCGTGATCGCCAACCCGTTCGATATCGGATCAGCGAAAATCCTCGCAGCGATGGGCTTTGCGGCGCTCGCAACTTCCAGCGGCGGGTTCGCCGGAACCCTCGGCCGCCGGGACGGTCAGGTCACGCGCGGGGAGGCGCTGGCGCATGCGCAGGCAGTCGTCGAAGCGGTAGACCTGCCGGTTTCTGCCGATTTCGAGAACGGGTTCGGCCATGCGCCCGCCGAAGCGGCGGAAACGGTTTCACTGGCGATCGGGGCCGGGCTTGCAGGGTGTTCGATCGAAGATGCGACTCAGGAGGGCGAGCGGCCACTCTACCACATTGACGAGGCAGCGGCGCGGATGGCTGCGGCTGCGGCTGCGGCGCATGCGACGGAGATTCCCTTCGTTCTCACCGGGCGCACTGAAGGCTTCATACGCGGCGTGCCAGACCTCGACGAGACGATCGCGCGCCTGCAGGCTTATGAAGCGGCCGGCGCTGATGTGTTGATGGCGCCAGCATTGCCGGACTTGGCCGCAGTCAAGAAGGTGTGCGCGTCGCTAACCAAGCCGTTCAGCTTCATGGCGGGGATACCGGGCCGATCCTTCCCGGTGGAGGCACTGGCGGCTGCGGGTGTGCGCCGTATTTCCCTGGCGACCTCGCTTTACCGCGCCGCGATGGGCAGTCTTGAGGCCGCCGCCCGGGAGGTGCGGGACAACGGTACCTTCGTCTATGTCGAAGATGCGATGACATCAAGGGACCTTGCCGACTATATGGGCCGCTAGTTTGCCCTGGAAGGCATCCTCTGCTTTCGCGGGAGTAGGTTCTTCAGCCTCTCAGACTCGGCTGGAAGGCCGGGGGGACAGGGCGACAAGCGACAATTGGCGCCCATAGTCGGGCTCGCCTTTCAAACAGGCGCGGCGGTAGCTGTAGAATCGGGTTTCTTCCGCACAGGTATCCGCCCTGGCGACCGAGACCGCCGCGAGGCTTGCGCGTTCAAGCCGCGCCCCGACATAGCCCGCGAGGTCGAAGCGGAAATGACCGGGTCGTTCAGCCGGGACAAACCACCGCGCGTTGTTGGGGTCGGCAGCTTCGAATTCGATGCGAAACCCAGAGCCGACTTCATAGGAAGCCTGGGCGATGCAGGGGCCGACGGCGGCGGCGATCCGCTCCGTTCGCGCACCCAGTTGCTCCATCCGCTCCAATACCGCTTCGACGATGCCGGCAAGCGCACCCCGCCAGCCAGCATGGGCCGCGCCGACAACGCCCGCGCTCTCGTCCGCGAACAGCACTGGCGCGCAATCTGCCGTCAATATACCGAGTGCAAGACCCGGTTGGTCGGTCGCCATACCATCTGCGTGGAGGCCCCTGGGTGGTTCCGTCAGCGCCACGGCCTTGGCGCTGTGGACCTGGTGGAGCACCGCCAGCCGGTCGGCGCCGATAGCGGCACGAGCGCGGCGGCGGTTCTCGCTTACCGCATCCCGGTCGTCGCTGGAGCCGAAACCACAGTTCAGACCGGCATAGAGGCCTGTGCTGACGCCGCCTTTACGCTCCAGAAAGGCGTGCGCGACACTTGCAAGGCCCGCTAGCGCTTCTCCCTTCATCATCCGCTCTGTCTTTCACTGTCCGTAAAGCCTGCGGGCGCGGATGCGCCGACGGGCCCAAAGGCCAGTACCCTGAACAGGTGGCCCATTGCATCCGCGCCGGTCAACCGCGCCAGAGCTGTCTCTTGTCCGCCGAGCTGAGCGGCACGGGCCTCGATGCCAAGCCTCCGGAGCCAGTCACCCTGCGCTACAGGCCCCCAGGCCGCCGCGCCAGCCTCACGCGCTGCGCGTGCCAGTGCCGCGAAATCCACATGCGCACTCATATCCGCTTCGCCGGGCTGGGACAACGGATCGACCGGCTCATGCTTGCTCACTGCTTGTAAAGTCGTCCTTTCGGGCGGCTCGCCATAGCCGTAATCAATGGCAAGGCCGTAGCCAGGGCGCGCCGCCAGTGCCGCCGTCACGCTTGCCGCGGCCGAGCAGACTTCGGCAATACCGCCCTCCGTGCCCGCACTGGCGTGGCGCAGCGCTGGGCCCGCAACGAACCGGAAACCATGTGTGCCTTTATCAACAAGGCGCTCATGCCAGTACCCGCCAAGTCGCACGAACTGGCGGGTCGGCAAGGCATCGAAGAACTCATTGGCGATCCAGATCGAAGGACCGTCCGGTATTGTTTCCGGGCGGTTATGCCAAACAGCTTTGAAGCCTTGCGCAAGCTGGAGGTGGCGGAGCACGGGTGAGATCTCGACAAGATGTACTTCGGGCCGGAACGCCGGCTCCAGCCGGGCGGCGCGCAGTGCATCTGCCATCAGCACGCCGCGCCCCGGCCCAAGCTCGATCAGCCGGATATCCGCCGGGCGGCCCATCCGTTGCCAGGCGTCCACGCACCAGAGTCCCACAATCTCACCAAACATCTGGCTGACCTCGGGCGCGGTGGTGAAATCTCCACCGCGTCCGAAAGGGTCTCGGCCAGCATAGTAGGCCGCGTTGCTCAGAGCCATGAATTCAGCAAGCGGCATCGGCCCGTCGCGTTCGATACGCCGGGCGATCCGGGCAGCCGGACCCCGCCTCACCGGCGGCGGACCGCAAGCAAGAGGCCGAACGCGATGAGTGGGAGGGAGAGAAGTTGCCCCATCGTGACCGGGCCCAGAATGAATCCAAGATGGGCGTCGGGTTCGCGGAACAGTTCGACGAAGCAGCGTGCCAGCCCGTAGCCGAGGAAGAACACGCCTGCCAGCAGGCCTGGCCGGGCCCGCACCTGCTCCCGCGAGGCCAGAACTAGCATGATGAGGCCGAGCACCAGGCCCTCCAGGGCCGCTTCATAAAGCTGGCTCGGGTGGCGCGGTAAGCCCTCTGGATCTGAAGGGAAAACCATCGCCCAGGGGACATCAGCCGCCCGGCCATAGAGTTCGCCATTCACGAAATTGGCGAGCCGCCCGAGGAATAGCCCGACCGGCGCGACTGCTGCCGCGATGTCGCCCACGCGCAGGAACGGCAGCGCGTGGCGGCGCGCAAATAGAAATGCCGTCAGCGCAACGCCGGCAAGCCCGCCGTGGAACGACATGCCGCCTTGCCAGAGGAAAAGCGCTTCTAATGGGTTCACCAGGTAGTAGCTTGGCTTGTAGAACAGCACATAGCCGAGCCGCCCACCGGCGATGACGCCCAGCACCATCCAGGCGAGAAGATCATCCACACGCTCCGCGCGCATGAGATAAGGCGGCAACACGGCGAGGCGGCGTGCCAGCCGCCAGCCGACGATGAGGCCGACTAGATAGGCGAGCGCATACCAGCGAATGCCGAACGGCCCGAGTTCGATAGCGACCGGGTCGATGACCGGGAAGGGGATGACAGGCAAGATCAAGGCCGGGGCACCGCCGACCCTGGCCAGACAGCATGTTCTGCCGTGACAATCATCATTTCATGCCCCATCCTGTCAGCACGGTCGGAAAGCTATGCCTGGAGCCAAGCTCATGCAAACTGGAAAGCGTGTCCTGGATGATCTGGCCCGCGCGGCGACGGGCGCCGCCGGCGCAGCGGGCGCTCTGCGCGATGAGATGGAAGCGATACTTCGCGACCGGCTGCAAAGCCTACTCGATTCGATGGACCTCGTGCGGCGCGAGGATTTCGAGGCCGTGCAGGAAATGGCCCAGAATGCCCGCATGGAGCAGGAGCGGCTCGAAGCGCGTGTGATTGCCCTGGAGGCCCGGCTGGCGGACAAAGACGAATGAATGACATTGTCGTCGAGTACCCCTATGACGAGCCGCCGTCTGGGGGCACGGCGCGCCGGGTAGCCGAGGGACTCTGGTGGGTGCGTATGCCGCTGCCCTTCGTTCTCGACCATATCAACCTCTACCTTCTGGAAGACGGGAACGGCTGGACTGTCATCGATTGCGGGCTGAACAAGGACGGCGTGCGCGACCTCTGGGAGACTCTTATCCACACGCTGCTTGCTGGGCGTCCGATCCGCCGGGTGCTGGTCACGCATTTCCACCCGGACCATATGGGACTGGCCCAATGGCTGCTTGCACGCTTTCCGGACGCGGAGCTCTGGATGAGCCTGTCGGAATGGTTGTGGTCGCATTTCGCTTTCGATGCGCGTGAACGCAATATGGAGGAGATGCTGCGCTTCTGGCGTCGCAACGGCATGGCCACGACCACTGTGGACGCCATGCGCGGGCGTGGTAATTTCTACGCCCAAAACGTGGTTCGACCACCCGTTGTCTATCGCCGCATCCAGCATGGTGACACCATCCGCATCGGCGAGCGCGACTGGCAGGTGATCACAGGCGCCGGCCATTCGCCCGAGCATGTCTGCCTCGCCTGTCCGGACTCGAAGCTGCTGATCGTCGGCGACCAGGTGCTTCCGCGCATCACGACCAATGTTTCGGTACCATTCACGGAACCGGACAGCGATCCGCTACAGCAGTTCCTGGACAGCACTCGTGCCTTCGCACATCTGCCGGACGACACCTTCACGCTCTGTAGTCATGATCGGCCATTCTATGGCCTGCATGAGCGGCTGGCGCAGCTTCGCGCCCACCATCGGGTTCGTCTAGACGACGGCTGCGAGGCCCTGTCGGAGCCGCGCCATGCCATAGACCTGCTTCCTGTGTTCTTCCATCGGCCGCTCGATTTGCATCAGCAGTCCTTCGCTATCGGCGAGGCGATCGCCCATCTTCACAATCTCTGGCATGCAGGCCGTGTGGAGCGCGAGCGGGGCGTGGATGGCATCTTCCGCTTCGTCCGAGCTTGAAGGGAGATAGATGAGACTTTGCGGTGGGTCCGACCCCCACACCCGCCGCATCGCTGCGCGACGCCATGAACGTGGTTTCTCACCATGACTTCAAGCATCGTCGCCTGCTCCAACCATCCGCTGCACGCCGCCGGTTTCCTGGCAGGACCTCACCGAATGGCTCTGGGTTGATTGCGAATTGCCTGTGA
>JAPORR010000091.1:14947-20952 GCA_026710105.1 Alphaproteobacteria bacterium | reverse complement strand
ATAATCGAGCCAGTCATCACGATCTCGCCGGCGCGGAGCGGGCGGCCGCGGGTGATGGCATTGTTGGCGAGCCAGGCGAGTGGCTCGAAGGGATGGCCCATGGCATCGCCGCCCCTGCCTTCGCCAACAAACCTGCCGTCGATCTCTAGGCTGCCGCGCGCGCCTGCAAGGTCGCGTGCCCGCCAGTCGGAGATTTCTGGTCCAACCACCGCACCACCGTTCCAGGCATTGTCGGCGATGAGTTCGAAGGCGTCCATGTTGTTGTAGTCGGCATTGCGGTCGTCGATGAGCTCGAAGGCCGCCGCGACCGCGCCTACATGGCCGGCGACGCTTTCCCGCGTCCAGGGGCGACCTGTATCCGGCAGGTCGTCCGCCAGGCGCACCATCGCCTCGCATTCGATCCCGATACGCATCAATGCCGCGCGCGGCAGCCTGGCTGGCGCATGGTGGACGCGCTCAGCAAAGATCGCGCCGGCGCAGGGCTGGTCGATGCCGGGTACGACGCGGCGCATGGCGGCGGAGGTCAACGCCACTTTCCAGCCTGCGACCGGTAGGCTGAGGCCGGCGATCAGCGCCTCCTGCACCCGATAGGCCTCATTCTCGGACCGAGGCGCGATGTCGGCTGGCAGGCGCTCGAAGTGCCGGCCCGCGCGATGCGCGGCGAGCAGAAACGCCGCCGCGGCCTCGACGCTCACACCCCCATCTCCTCGAATACCTTGGCGGCCTCACGGAAGGCTTCCACCGCAGCCGGTACGCCGGCATAGATGCCGACCTGCAGGAAGACCTCGGCGATCTCTTCCTTGGTGACGCCATTGTTGAGCGCGCCGCGTGTGTGCAGGCGCAGCTCATGCGTGCGCCCGAGTGCGGCCAGCATGGTGAGGTTCATGATGCTGCGGGTCTTGTCCGGCAGACCGTCCCGACACCACACCGTGCCCCAGCAATATTCGGTGACAAATTGCTGGAGCTGACGGGCGAAGTCGTCCTCTGCCCCCTTGGCGATGGAGGGGCCAACATAGTCGTCGCCGAGCACCCGGCGGCGGGCTTCCAGACCCTGCTGGAAGCCGGGGGTGCGATTGTAATTGTTGAGCTCCATGAGGTGGGATCCTTCTGTTGCGATACCCTGCAGCAAACCCCATTCCCCGCTGCCGCTCAAGCCAGCGGGCGCGGCAGGAGCGAGCACGGCATTCCTCTTGGGGCTCAGATTGGCGCTGTAGCGGCTTCGAGCCAGAGAGGGTCTTCGCAGGCGGTGGTCTCGCGCACCTGCATGTGATAGGCATTCAGCCAGTCGCGTTCGGTGGCGGTCAGCAGTGTCGTGTCGACCAAGCGGCGGTCGATCGGCGCAAATGTGAGCGTCTCGAAGCTCATCATCTCCGGGAAGTCGGGATCCTCGCGCACCAGCAGCAGGTTCTCGATGCGAATGCCGAAGGCACCCGCTTCATAATAGCCGGGTTCGTTGGAAACGATCATGCCGGCGCGCAGGGGTTCGTGGCCCTGCCGAGCGATGCGCTGCGGCCCTTCATGCACGGAGAGATAGCTACCGACGCCGTGGCCGGTGCCGTGGTCGAAATCAAGCCCCCCTTGCCAAAGCGGCGCACGCGCCAGTGTGTCTAGCTGGGCCCCCGTGGTACCTTCCGGAAACCGCGCCGTGGCGAGCGCGATATGCCCCTTCAGCACGCGGGTGAAGCAGGTGCGCTGCCGCCCGGTCGGAGTCCCGATGGCGATCGTTCGGGTGACATCCGTTGTGCCGTCGAGGAACTGCGCGCCGGAATCGACCAGATAGAGCATGTCCGGCGCGAGCGTCCTATCGGTGGCGGCGGTCACGCTGTAATGAACGACCGCGCCGTTCGGCCCAGCGCCGGAAATCGTGGGAAAGCTGAGGCCACGGAAGAGCGGCAGCGTCTCGCGGTAGCGGTGTAGCTGGGCTGCAGCGGAACGCTCTGTCTGCTGCCCCCTCGGGCCTTCGCGGTCGAGCCAGGCGAGGAAATTCGCCATCGCCCTAGCGTCGCGTCGGTGCGCCGCGCGCATTCCCGCGATCTCGCCCTTGTTCTTGCAGGCCTTGGGCAGGATGCAGGGGTCGCGCGCGCGCACGATCTCCGCGCCCGCCGCATCGAGCCGCGAGAGCACCCAGGCTGGCGCGCAGGCGGCATCGACAAGCACTGTCTTGCCTGCAAGCGCATCGAGCGCCGGCCCGAACGCCTCCGGCGGCGCCAGCGATATCTCATTGCCGAGATGCGCGCTCAGGCCCGGTGCAGGCTTCGCCGGATCGACGAACAGCTCTACCCGGCCCTCGCAGTCCAGCAGCGCGAAACAGAGCGGCAGCGGCGTGTGGGCGACATCGCCACCACGCATGTTCAGCAGCCAGGCGATGGAATCCGGAAGGGTCAACACGGCGGTGGCGTGCCCGGCTTCGACAAGCGTAGCGGCTAGCTCTCGGCGCTTGTCGGTGGACTCGCGTCCGGTATAGGTGATGTCATGCGGGATGATCGGCGCGGCTGGCGGCGCCGGCCGGTCGCTCCAGACCGTATCCAGCGGGTTGTCCTCGCAGGCGACCAGGTGGCCGCCGGCCTCGTGGGCCGCCGCTTCGAATTTGTGGACCTCTGTTTCCACATGTAACCAGGGGTCGTAGCCGAGCGCGCCACCGGGCGGCAGTTGTGCCGCAATCCACGCCGTCGGCGAGTCGTCGCTGATATGGCGACATTCGAAGATATCCGTATCAACCTGATCCGGCATCTGAAGCATATAGCGGCCATCGCTGAAAACTGCCGCCTTTTCGAGCAGCAGGACGGCGAGCCCGGCCGAGCCGGCGAAGCCTGTCAGCCAGGTGAGCCGGGCGGCGCTTGGCGGCACATACTCCCCCTGGTGCTCGTCTGCGCGCGGCACGACGAAGCCGGCTAGACCCCGCCGGTGCAATTCCGCCCTGAGCGCGTCCACAGCCTCTCGCCGGCCGCTCATGCTGCACGGTATCCGGGTATGCAGGGTGCACCGGCTCCCTTCGCCACGACCAGAAGGCCGTGCCCGGCGGACCGGGCTTGCCTGCTACCGAACTCGCCCTTCGGGATGCGGCTCCAGTTCCCGGTCATGGTCTTACCCTCGCTGAACGGTGCGATTATGGGGTCAAGCCGGGCTATTCTCAATCAGCACCATGACCGCGCCGTTGTTATGGGGCCGCCCAATAAAGGCGCGCCCGAGGCTGTCGCGCCCAACCGGGACGCCATTGCTGGCCATCAGGCGGGCCGCGCGGTCGGGATCAGTGAAGGCGACGACATGCCCGGCCATGCAAGGCAGCGGCGGCACAGCCTCGCCGGGAAACAAGGTGGTGAAGTCTTCGCCCGACAGCACCGCATGGCTGGCTGGCGCGGCGCCTAAAGTGGCGAGCCGGGCCGCCAGCTCTTCCGGCCGGCGCGCGACGAACAAGCATTGCCGCAGTGCGCGAGCCCCGTTCGGATGATCCAGAAATTCGGGCCGCCACAACACCTCCGGCGTCTGGTGTTCGATCACGATGATGCGGCCTTCAGGCCAGCTTGCATCCTCGGAGAAGATGTTACGAAAGCGCATTTCGCCTGCGGGCGTTGCGCGTGCGCGCTGCACCGGCGCCGCGAAACCTTGCGCCGCCAGGCCGGGCCAGGCCTCGTCCGCCGACCCGCAGCGAAAGGCTGCAATATGGATGCCTTCATGCTGGGTCATGAAATGCGCCCAGGGATTGAAGCGGCCCGGCGCGCGAATGCCGATCAGTTCCAGATAGCCTTCATGGAAGAGTGCGCAGCGATTGGCTGTGGCCCAGGGCTGCATGCCGCTTTCGCCTGGCACAGCGCCTTGTTGCGGCGTTTCTGGGGATAGCAGGAACCCCAGCCGCTGCCATGCGGCCGCACCGGCATCAAGGTCGGCACGCATATGGCCAGTATGGTCGAGAGGGAAGGTCATGGGCGCTCAGGGGAGCCGCACATCGCTCAGCGGCCGGCTCCAGTCCTGCGCGCGGCCCCGTACGCGCGGCAGGTCTTCCTCCAGCATGAAGCCCTCCTCGATGAGTGCCTGCGCGGCCGCCTCGACGGCCTGCAGATAGCCTGCCGCATCCCCGTAGCGCTCTAGCAGGGAAGGGCGGGGATCGCCTGTCGCCGTGCGTTCCTCGGGCGTATCTGGAAAGGGGATGTAGCTGCCTGAAAACTCGTGCATTGCACCGCCTGCGACGCCGCGTCGGCGAATGTTCCAGCCGGCGAAGGTGCCGATGGGCGCTGCGATCATCGGCGCGCGCACGCCGGCAATCTCATTGCCGTCTGCATCGACCGACGGCACAAGCACGGGATAGCCTTCTTCGGCCAGCACTTCCGGCGGCTCCGTCTCAAGAAAGCCGTCTCTGGAACGTGGACCGAAATTGAGTGCCGGCATCTTGTTGGGCGCTTGCGGCACTGTCCCGCCGGGGATCGACGGGAATTGTCTCCGCCAGGTTTCGTAAGGAACCAGTGTACCGTCCGCAATGCGGGGATAGCGGCTCGGCGGCGGTGGTGTGCCGTCCTCCGCCCAGCGGTCGAGCGCATCGAGCATGGCCCGGAACAGCATGGACGTCTGGGCGATATTCAGCCAGTGCTCGCAGATCGCCCGGCGCGGCTCCCGCTGGTTCGGGTCGGCGGTATGCTGGGTCCCGGCCCAGTGGTAGATGCGTACCCCTTCTGGCTCCGCGAGGTCATTGCCTTCGCAGTCGGTGTGGACCAACGAGCCGCGCCGCTGCCAGTATTCGGTCGCGGTCTGGGTGTGGAGGATGAGTGGGTCGGTATCGGGCCGCTTCAGGATCGCGTCATGGCCCCCGCCATAAGGGTCGGCGCAGGAGCTGTAAGCGAAGGGGAAACGGTCTGCCGGAGCGTAGTGATCCTCATGCTGCTGGCCGCCGGAGACGACGGCATTGGCGAAGCGCTGATTCAGCCATTTGCCGCCGGCGCCAGAGACATGCGGCATCAGCCCGTCGAAGACCCGCCGGCCCCGAGCATCGGCGTTGAAGCCCTGCCAGACGAAATCGCGGATCGCGCGCCCTGTCTGCGAGCGGCCATATCCGTAGGCCCGGTCGATTGCGCCGAGAGGGTTGCCCGCGCCTTCTTCATAGCGGAGCCAGCTCACCAGGTCCCGCACGGCGACATGCCCGAGGCCCATTACCAGCGGGTCGCAGCCTTCATAGACGATCTCGTAGATCCAGCCTGGCCGAAAACCGCCCGGCAGGAAGATATGGCTGTCTGACGGTGCCACGCCCCAATCGGGGCCGAGCCCGTCGAGCCCGCCGCCGGTCTCGAGGCGTGCAAAGGACCATGCCCCGACTGGTACTGACTGGCGTGGGGCGTCGGCGTAGGGCCGCATGGTAAGGCGCGCCCGGGCCGTATCGAGGGAGATCGCTGGATGTGAGCGCGTCGTGCCGCAGCCGCTGAGTGGCAAGCAAGTGACACCCGGTTCATCAGCGATAAACTCGGTGCGCACCAGCCCCGTCACTGGACCGTCGTCATGGCGGGCGACCGGTAGGTCCAGCAGCATGCGGCCCTCGCCCGGCAGCAGATCGCCCTGCCAGGCACCGAATACGATGGTATAGCCGCGGCGAAAGAGGAAGCCGTTGCCGGCATGGGCTGCGGTTTCCGGGTTGTTGCTGTGCTCGGCGTCGCAGAAATACTGGAGTGCGCGCTTGTTGCCCCGGTTGCCCCAGTCGAACAAGAGTCGCCGGTTGCCGAGCGCCGGGTCCGCCGGCTGCAGGATGAACACATCGGCGCTGAAGCCGACCAGCCCGTCCGCGTCTCTCGGTGCCAGCCCGATATCGGTGACCCCCAACTGTGGGGATGCCAGCGGATCGACTCGGTAGTGAGCGCGCGCGGCGATACGTTCATAGGCCCCGCTTCCCCCGAACCGCGCGCCGCCTGCGAAGGGCTGACGATCGCAGATCTCCAATTGTACGAGATTGGTCATAACCCCATAGTCTCCCGAACTGTGGCTGCCACAATAGTCGGCCAGCCAGGGAGGTCTATGAACATATTGGA
>JAPORR010000091.1:0-14721 GCA_026710105.1 Alphaproteobacteria bacterium | reverse complement strand
TGATCTCCAGTTCGAGGATGAAGTGCGTGAAGCCATGGCGGGCGACAGCGTCGAGGGGCCTCCAAGCTCCTTCAACCGGTGGAACCTCGGGTGGCGGGCCACGTTCGACCCAGGGACCGGAGGGCACCTCCATCATGCCACCTAGCAGGCCGGCTTCCGGGCGGCGGCGGAGCAGCACGTGACCGGCGCCGTCCTCGGTCCAATAGGCGATGCCGCGCCGTACTGGGCGCTGCTGCTTTGGGGCCTTGACCGGCAGTGTCTCCGCCATCCCTTCCGCCCGAGCACGGCAGGAATCCGCCCAGGGGCAGGCGCCGCAGCGCGGGCGGCGCGGCAGGCACAGGGTTGCGCCAAGGTCCATGACCGCCTGCGCATAATCGCCGGGGCGTTCCTCTGGGGTCAGGCGTGCCGCCGCCTCGCGAATCATCTTTCTGGCGGCGGGCAACGGCGCTTCGATGTGGAACAGCCGCGCCATCACCCGCTCGACATTGCCGTCCACCACCGTTGCCTTAAGGTTGAAGGCGATGGCGGCGATGGCGGCAGCCGTATAGGCACCGATGCCGGGTAGGGCGCGAAGCCCGGCCTCGCTCTCTGGGAAGTGCCCGCCATGCTCTGAGGCGATGAGTCGGGCGGTGGCGTGCAGATTGCGTGCGCGGGCATAATAGCCGAGCCCTTGCCAGGCCTGTAGCACCTCGTCGAGCGAGGCGGCAGCCAGTGCCTCGACATTGGGCCAGCGCGCAGTAAAGCGCAGGAAATAGGGTGCGGCAGCGGCAGCCACGGTCTGCTGCAGCATGATCTCGCTCAACCAGACACGGTAAGGCTCGGCACGCTCCCCCGGTAGCGCGCGCCAGGGGAACGCGCGGCGATGCGCATCATACCAAGCAAGCAGCGCCTCCGGCTTCGCCGTCATCGTTCTTCCATCCTGCCTCAGGGACCGATGCAGGCCATCATACTCCTCACATGGCCATTCTATCGTTGAGGATTTTCGCAGTTCAGGCATTCTGGGTTGGATGGTCAGGAGGAAGCGGAGCGAACGCAGGCTGGGCCGGCTCGTTGCTGTCAGCGACGCGCTGGAGCGCGGGCTTGCGCCAACAGCCCGCAAGCACGGCTTTTCAGACACTCGCCTGCTGTTGCGCTGGGAGAGCGTCGTTGGGACGGAAATCGCGGCGTGGACGCGGCCGCTCAGGCTGTTCCGTGGTGTGCTGCATCTGCGCGTCGCATCTGCCTGGGCGCCCTATATCCAGCACCTCGCGCCCGCAATCCGGGACCGTGTGAACCTGTTTCTGGGGCGCAAGGCAGTGACGCGCATCGTCCTGAAGCAGGGCCGTATCGACCCGACGCCGCCGCCCGGCCCGGCCATCGCGCCGCTGCCCGAGCCGATCCCGGTCTCCGGCATATCCGATCCCGAGCTCCGCATGACGCTGGCAAGGCTGGGCGGCGCGGTGCAGGCGCGCCAAAAACGAATTGCCGCTTCCGGCAAGCCCGCCTCGCAAGGATTTGAGGACACGAATTTTTGATCCCGGGCACCTTGTTCCTGCTGCAATTCGTGGTTAGCATACAATATCTTGTTATGGAGTTCGGGCGATGCGGACTATATTGACCCTTGTTCTAGCCGCAGCGGTCGCTGTCCTCGTTAGTGCGGCCTACAACTCCTTCTTCGCCGAACGAACTGACGCGCAACTCAACGTTAGTGCCAGTGTCGCCGCCCACGCGGCAGACACTGTTTCAAACCCCGAAATCGATCGCGAAGATCGCATTCTGGGGGACGAAAACGCGAAGGTTACAATTCTTGAATATTCATCGCTTACCTGCCCGCATTGCGCCCAATTCCATGCCGAAGGTTACAGGCATCTCAAAAGCACCTATATCGACACCGGAAAAGTCAGGCTCGTTTTTCGCGATTTCCCTCTTGATGAATTGGCACTGCGTGCAGCGGCACTCGCGGAATGCGTGCCGCCGGGGCGTTATTTCCCCTTCCTGCAATTGTTGTTCGAAGGGCAAAGCAGCTGGGCCCGTACCGATCAACCGCTGGTGGAACTCGTGCGGCTCGGCCAGCTTGCAGGCCTCGGTCAGGACCGCGCGGCGGAATGTCTCCAGGCTGAGCCAGGATTGGAGAAAATCATCAAGGAACGGCTTGTTGGCCAGGAGACTTACCAGATCGATTCCACGCCGAGTTTCATTATCGACGGACGCAAATATCCGGGTATCCTGACCGCGGATGAACTCGACGAGATTCTGGCACCACTCCTCGGCTGAATCCCGTTTTCGCCCGTTTTCAGCGGCCGCTATCCTGCGGCCCATAATACGGCGAGAAGACAGGCGTGCAAGGCGCATGCCGCAACGAAAAGGCGCAAGGCGCAACGCATGTCCTCCGGCGTTGCAAGGCGGCGGCCGGATCCCATCCACGCGTCCTCGACCACTCTGTCGCCATAGCGACGGGGTCCGGCAAGCGCTAGGTCGAGCGCGCCCGCCATCGCTGCTTCCGGCCAGCCGGCATTCGGCGAGCGGTGGCGGTGAGCGTCGTTGAGCACCGCACGCCACGCGCCAAGTGGGCTCGTGCGGCGGAAACAGAACGCGGCGGCCATGAGCAAAACGGCCGAAATCCGCGCCGGCAGGAAACAGGCGATGTCGTCGGCCCGCGCCGACCAGGCGCCGAAGGCCTCATGGCGCGCTGTGCGGTGGCCGATCATGCTGTCGAGCGTGTTGATCGCCTTGAAAGCGCACAGTCCCGGCAGGCCGAGAAGTAGGAACCAGAAAATGGGTGCGACCACGCCGTCCGAGAAATTCTCCGCCAACGACTCGATGCCGGCCCGCGCAACACCATGCGCGTCGAGTGAGGCCGGGTCGCGCCCGGCGATATGGGAGACGGCCTCGCGCCCCTGCTCCAGACCGGACTCGAGACCGCCGGCGACCGCCGCCACATGGTCGTAGAGCCCACGTTGCGCGATGAGCAGAAACGCCAGCAGCATAGTTGGCAGCCACCCGAACAGGCTGACCACCCAGCCAGTCGCCGCGGCTGCTGCTGTCACTGCCGCCAGGGTGAAGGCACCACGCATCCGCTGGTCGGCCGCCGGACGTTCGGGCCGGTTGAGTCGGTTGTCCAAGTGGTCGATCAGGCGCCCCACCAGCGCAACCGGGTGTGGTGCGCGGCGAAAGAGGGCCGGAAGGTCGCCAAGTGCGGCATCCAGCAGCAGGGCGCCGAGCAGGATCGGGACGATGCTTTCTGTTCCGTCTATCATGGGTGCCGATTCTAATCCAAACGAGAGATGCAATGCCCAAGACCGGAGTCATGGTATGCGGCCACGGCAGTCGCGACACGGATGCGGTGCGCGAGTTCTTGGCCTTGGCTGAAGGGCTTCGGCCTCGGCTACCGGACTACGACCTCGAAATCGGCTTCCTCGAATTCGCGCGCCCGGTCATCCGCGAGGGGCTAGAGGCTCTAGCGGCCCGCGGCAACCGGCGCATTCTCGCAGTTCCCGGCATGTTGTTCGCCGCCGGGCATGTGAAGAATGACGTGCCCTCCGAAATCAACGAGTTCGCCCAGACGCATCCCGAAATTGACATAAGGCTGGGACGCGATCTCGCCATCGACGCGAAATTGCTGCAGGCCGCCCGCGACCGCATTGAGAGTGCGCTGGACGACGATATGCCCCGCGCCGAGACGCTGCTGATGGTCGTGGGGCGGGGCACCAACGACCCAGACGCCAACTCGAATGTCAGCAAGGTTGCGCGGATGTTGTGGGAAGGCATGGGCTTCGGCTGGGCCGAGACCTGCTATTCGGGTGTGGCTCATCCGCGCGTCGATGCAGGGCTGGAGCGTGCCGCACGACTCGGCTTTCGGCGAATCGTCGTGTTCCCCTATTTCCTGTTCACCGGCGTCCTGATACGGCGCATCTACGACCTGACGGATAAGGTCGCGGCCGCCCACCCCGGAACAACCTTCGTCAAGGCCCCTTACCTGAACGACCATCCGCTGGTACTGGACAGCTTTGCCGAACGCGTTCGGGGTGTGCTGACAGGTGACAATTTGATGAACTGCGCGCTCTGCAAATACCGGGAGCAGATCGTCGGGCGGGAAGATGAAGTAGGTACGCCGCAGGCCGGCCACCACCATCATGTGCGCGGCGGTGGCCATTCTCACGGCCATGACCACGGGCACGGCCATTCTCACGACCACTGATGCGCGCATATCTTCGTGATCCGGCGGCAATCTACCGGCTGTCCTTCCGCATGGCGCGCGAGGAAACCGACCTTTCGGGCCTGCCGCTGCGCGCCGCCGGACTCGCCTTACGGCTCGTCCATGCCTGCGGCCGGCCCGAGATCGTGCAGGATCTTGCCCTGAGCCCGGGCATCATCGAGCGGGCGGAAGCCGGCCTCGCGGCCGGCGCCCCCATCGTCGCTGACACACGTATGACGGCCGAGGGCGTGATCGGTCGGGAGGCGGTCTGCGCCATAGACGCCCCCTCGGTTGCGGCAGCGGCGTGCGCTGGCGGTGGGACGCGGGCCATGGCTGCAATGGACGCGCTGGCGGGCTGTTTCGACGGCGCTGTGGTGGCGGTGGGCAATGCGCCGACGGCGCTGTTCCGGTTGCTTGAACTGGTAGAGAAGGGAGCGCCAGTGCCGCTCGTGGTCCTCGGTTTTCCCGTGGGATTCGTCGGTGCTGCCGAATCGAAGGCGGCACTCATTGAAAGCGGCCTGCCGCACATCGCATTACGGGGGCGATTCGGCGGCAGCGCGCTCGCGGCAGCGGCCGTCAATGCGTTGCTGAATCCGGCCGAAAGCGCCCCGTGACCCCTTGGCTGACCGTGCTCGGTATTGGCGAGGATGGCCTCGAGCCGGCGGGCCGTGCCCTCGTCGAGAGCGCCGAACTGCTGGTCGGCGGCGAACGGCATCTGGCGCTCGCAGGGGCGGGGCCGGCAGAGCGGATGGCCTGGGAACGGCCACTGTCCCGCACTATCGCCGCCATAATTGCACGGCGTCCGCGCCCGACCGTCGTGCTGGCCACCGGGGATCCGATGTGGTTCGGCATCGGTGCTTCCCTGGCACGCCGGGTGCCGGCCGGGGAAATGCGTATCCTGCCTACCGTTGGCGCGTTCTCGCTGGCCGCGGCGCGGCTCGCCTGGCCGCTGCAAGGCGTGGCTGCGCTGTCGCTGCATGGCCGGTCCCTCGGTCTGCTTGCCTTGCATGTGGCACCCGGCGCAAGGCTGCTGGTGCTCTCGCATGATGGCGGCACACCGACTCGCGTTGCGGACTGGCTCACCCGCCACGGCTATGGCGCAAGCCGCATGGTGACACTTGCGCATATGGGTGGTCCTCAGGAGGCATGCGTCGAGGGGCGCGCCGATGATTGGACTGTGGAGATTCCTGACCTTAACACGCTCGCTATAGAATGCATCGCCGGTGCCGGTGCCCGTATCTTTTCCCGCGCGCCGGGCTTGCCAGATGAGTTCTTCGAGCATGACGGCATGCTGACCAGGGCCCATATCCGCGCAGCGACGCTTGCCTTGCTCGCCCCGACAGCCGGGGCGCATCTCTGGGATATCGGCGCAGGGTCGGGGGCAGTCTCCATCGAATGGATACGGGCCGGCGGCACTGCGGACGCGGTGGAGCCGGTGGCTGCACGACGCGCGACGATTGCACTGAATGCAGAGGCCTTGGGCGCACCAGGGCTGGAAATCCATGCCGGACATGCGCCGGCGGCGCTGGAAGGGCTGCCGGCGCCTGACGCCGCGTTTCTGGGCGGCGGGCTCAGTGTGCCAGGCGTTCTCGAGAGCGCGTGGGAGGCGCTCCAGCCGGGCGGGCGGATCGTCGCCAATGCGGTCACGCTCGAAAGCGAGATGCGGCTGGCTCGGGCCTGCTCCGACATGGGCGGCGACCTCTACCGGGTTTCGGTGGAAACGGCCGCGCCGATCGGGCGCCTCCATGCCTTTCGGCCTGCCATGACCGTGACGCAGTGGGCGGCGCGCAAACCGTGGCGGCACGATCCGTGAGCGGCTGGGTTTGCGGTGTCGGCGTTGGCCCCGGTGATCCCGAATTGCTGACTCTCAAGGGCTTGCGCATCATCCGCCAAGCCGATGTGCTTGCCTTCCCGGCCCCCCTCGAAGGGGAAAGCTTTGCGCGTGCGATTGTTGCATCGCATCTCGACGGCAGCCAGATCGAACTGCCCATCCGCATGCCGATGCAGGCGTCGCGTTTCCCGGCAAAAGCTGTCTATGACCAAGCCGCACAAGAGATCGCCGCGCATCTGAAAGCCGCGCAGGGCGTGGCTGTGCTCTGCCAGGGTGATCCGTTTCTCTACGGCTCCTTCCTTTATCTGTTCGCTCGCCTGTCGGCCGACTGGCCAGTCGAGGTAGTGCCTGGCATATCCTCGCTGACGGCCTGCGCTGCGGCGGCGGGCGCGGCGCTTGCGGCGCGCAACGACGCGTTGTCGGTGTTGCCGGCCCCGCTGGGGGACGCGGAGCTGGAGGCGCGCCTCTCGACCTGTGATGCGGCGGTGTTCGTCAAGGTCGGGCGGCATTTCCCGCGCGTGCGAAGCCTGCTCATGCGCCTTGGTCTGGGAGATTGCGCCCGTCTGGTCGTTCATGCCGGCCTTCCGGACGAACGGATCCTGCCGCTCCATGCGGTCGATCCGATCAATATGCCCTATTTCTCGACGATCCTCCTCCACAAGCGCGGTGAGGCTTGGCTGTGACCGTCGCCGTGGCGCTGACCGAGCGCGGCGCGGCGCTTGCGGAGCGGCTGGGGCTGAACGTCGTGCCGCTGGACGCCTTGGAAAGCCGGTTTTGCGCGGGCGAGCCCGTCATTGCTGTGATGGCCGCCGGCATCGTGATCCGGCGTCTGGCGCCCCTGTTGGCCGACAAGCGGGATGAGCCGCCCGTCATTGCTGTGGCCGAGGACGGGAGCGCCGTGGTCCCGCTGCTCGGCGGTCATCGGGGCGCGAATCGGCTCGCCCGACGGTTCGCTCGGACGCTTGGCGTGCAAGCCGCCGTGACGACGGCGAGCGATGTGTTGTTCGGTGTCGCGCTCGACGACCCGCCGCCGGGCTGGACGCTCGCCAATCCCGAGATGGCGAAACCGGTCATGGCGGCACTGATCGCCGGAGAGCCGGTGCGGCTGGAAGCGGAGGCGGGCGACACCGGATGGCTGGCGCCATTGCCCTGGTCGCAGGAGGGGCGGCTTGTAGTGCGGGTCTCCGACCGGTCCCCAGTTCTGAAAGAGGGTGAATTGCTGCTGCATCCACCCAGCCTTTTGCTCGGCGTCGGGCTCGAGCGTGGTGCGCCTGCCGACCTGCTGTTCGACCACGTGGCTTGGACCCTGGAACGCGAGGGGCTAGCACGGGCCTCGCTCGCCGCCGTGGCGACACTCGATCTCAAGGGAGATGAACCAGCCGTCGCGGCGCTCGACCTGCCTGTAAGGCTGTTCGATGCAGCAGCGCTCGACCGGATCGACGTGCCTAATCCGTCCTCGGCGGTCGCTGCCGCCGTCGGCACAGCCAGTGTTGCTGAAGCGGCGGCACTTGCCGCCGCCGGCGAAGGCGCGGTTCTGGCTGTGCCGAAACGGGTCGGCCGACGTGTCACCTGCGCCGTCGCGCGTATGGCCCGGCCGCAGGGCCGGCTGACCGTAGTGGGTATCGGGCCTGGTGCGCCATCCATGCGAACAGCCGAGGCCAAGGCCGCGATCGCGGGTGCTACCGACATTGTCGGTTACGGCCCCTATCTTGACCTGGTCGCTGACCTTGCCGGCGCGAAGCGATGCCACAGGCTGGCGATCGGTGAGGAAGGGGCGCGAGCTGACCTAGCGCTGCGATTGGCGCGCGACGGCAATGCTGTCGCGCTGCTCGCTTCGGGCGATGCCGGGATCTACGCGCTTGCTGGGCTGGTGCTGGAACGCGGCCACGACGCCGTGCCGGTGACGGTATTGCCAGGCATTTCGGCCATGCAGGCCGCCAGCGCACGGGCGGGTGCACCGCTGGGTCACGATTTTTCCGTCATCTCGCTCTCTGACCTGTTGACGCCGCTGGAGACAATTTGTGCCCGTATCGAGGCGGCGGCGTCAGCGGATTTCGTCATCGCTTTCTACAATCCGGCTTCGAAGGACCGCCGCCGCCCGCTGGAGCGAGCACTGGCTGTGCTTGCGTGCCACCGGAATCCAGATACGCCTGTGGTCAGGGCGCGTAATCTCGGCCGCGCGGACGAGCTTGTGGCTATAGAAACCTTGGCTGGCCTCGATCGGGCTGCCGTGGACATGGCGACCGTGCTGATCGTGGGGAACAGCCAGACGAAACTCGTTGCTGGGCGGGTTGTAACGCCCAGGGGCTACCAGCCGTGACCGTGCATTTTGTTGGTGCCGGCCCCGGTGCACCGGACCTGATAACGGTGCGCGGGTTGGCGCTAGTCCGCGCGTCTCCGGTCGTGCTCTATGCCGGCTCTCTGGTGCCAGAGGAGGTGATCGCGGAGGCCTCTGCCGATGCGAGGGTCCGTGACACGGCCGCCATGACCCTCGATGAAATCGAGGCCGAGTTCATCGCGGCGGCAGCGGCGGGCAAAGATGTGGCGCGGGTACATTCAGGTGACCCCTCGCTCTACGGTGCCCTCGCCGAACAGATGCGCCGCCTCGACCGGCTGGGGATCGACTACACGATCACGCCCGGGGTGCCGGCCTTCACCGCCGCCGCCGCCGCGCTCGGCATCGAACTCACTGTTCCGGGCATCGCCCAGACGGTGACGCTGACGCG
This sequence comes from Alphaproteobacteria bacterium, assembly GCA_026710105.1. GTDB lineage: Bacteria > Pseudomonadota > Alphaproteobacteria > Bin95 > Bin95 > Bin95. Next base: position 5,990 of record JAPORR010000091.1, on the reverse strand, counting down.
GACCGCCATGCGCGCGACGGCCATGCCGGACGGAGAAGATCTCGCCACGCAGGCACGCAGCGGCGGTACGCTTGCGATCCATCTTTCGACCGCCAATCTAGCCAATGTTGTACGCACGTTGGCACCCGTACTGGGGGAAGACTGCCCCGTTGCCTTGGTTTATCGCGCGAGCCAGCCGGATCAGCGGATCGTGGCAGGTACCCTGGCGACGATCCGCGAACGGGTTAAGGCGGCCGGTTTCGCCCGCAGCGCGCTTATCCTGGTCGGCAGGGCGCTTGAGGCTAGAGAATTCAGGGAGAGCCGGCTTTACGATCCCGCGCATCATCACGCATCGCGGCCGCGGCAGCGATGACTCGCCGTGTCTCGGACCACAGCCGGTAATCGCTGAGTTTATTCAGCGGGATCCAGCGGGCCTCCGCGGCATCGTCGCCCGCAACTGCCTCGCCCGAAACCCACTCGGCGGCGAAGTCGATCAGCGTGTAGTGGGAGACTGCCGCGCCGGTGTTGTCGCGGCGGATGCCGTCCACGACATCGACCAAGCCGATTAGTGCGATCTCGACCCCGGTTTCTTCGCGGATTTCCCGATGCGCGGCATCCCGGACGGTTTCACCGCGTTCCTGCTTACCGCCAGGAATGCTCCACTGGTTCTTGAGCGGTGGCGCGCCCCGCCGGACCAACAGCACATCGTTACCGCGCAGGACAATCACTCCGACACCCACAACGGGCCTCTCCGCGCCAATCATCGCTGCGCCTCTCGAATGTTAGGCCATATACTGGCCGCCGTTCACCGAGACTGTCGAGCCGGTGACGAAACAGGCGTCGTCAGCGACCAGGAACCGCACGACATGGCAGATCTCCTTCGGGTCCCCGAAGCGCCCGACTGGAATCTTACTCTTGATGACTTCCTGCACACGCTCTGGTACCGCGCGGACCATCTCCGTATCGACATAGCCAGGGCAGATGGCATTCACGGTAATGCCCCTGGAGGCGTTTTCGAGCGCGAGCGCCTTGGTGAAGCCCAGAATGCCGGCCTTGGCGGCGGCATAGTTGGTCTGGCCGATCTGTCCGGTCTGACCGTTGACGGACGAGATATTGACAATGCGCCCGAATTCCCGATCGCGCATCTTGCCAATAACGACGCGGCACATGTTGAAGCAGGAGGTGAGGTTGGTCTCGATCACCTCATGCCAGGCTTCCTGCGGCATGCGGTGCAGGAAGACATCATGGGTGATGCCGGCATTGTTGATGAGGATATCGACGGGCCCGTGACTTTCCTCCAAACTATGGACCGCTTGTTCGCAGGCACCATAGTCGGCGACATCGAATTGCGCGATATCGATGCCGGTCTCTTTCTGAAACCGCTCGGCGCGCTCGACATTGAGATGGAAGCCGGCCACCACATCGTAGCCGTCCATCTTCATGCCTCGCGAAATCTCCGCGCCGATTCCACGCGTTCCGCCAGTGACCAGGGCAACTCTTGGCATTGTTTCAGCTCCTCTTTATGCGTTGCAACATGTGTTCTGTTTGCCATGGCATCCTGTCACGGCAAGGCGTCCATCCATGCGATCAGGGGCCGCCAGACGCGGCGAGCCGCTTCTTTTGAGGCCATCAGCCCGATATGCCCGAGGCGGGGGCGGCGCAGAACAGCGTTAGGTAAAGCGCGCGCCAGGGCAAGCGCCGAAGCAGGCGAAACGATGCGATCCCCGGCAGGCACAACGACATAGGCCGGCAAGGTCGCGGCTTCGGGCCGGACCGGCTCGCCGTCGATGCGCCATGCACCCCGCGCCGGCTCGTTGCGGCCGTACCAGCCGGCAAAACATTCCCGCGCGACCGGTGCGGCCAGAGGCACGCCGTCATTTACCCAGTCCTCAAGCTCCACAAAGATCCGTTCCGCTTCCGAGCCGGGCTCAAGCGTGCCGAAGGCTAGGAATTTGCGCAGTGTGAGCATGGGGTCGAGGGCGTAGAAGCAGGTCTGAAGCGCATCGACGGCCATGTCTTCGCCCTCGGCGATCATCTCCGCGAAAGCAGAGCCGGCGACCGCAAGCTGCCGTGCTTCCGGGCCGCCGCCATGAAAGTCCCAGGGCACGGCCAGAAGCGCCAGGCCGGCAAATGGCACGCAGGCCCGCAGAGCCATTGCCAGGGCCAGCAGGCCGCCCATGCAGTATCCGATGACGACTGGTGGACGCGAAGACAGGCGCGCCGCTTCGCAGGCGAACGGCTCCAGGATATGTGCGATATAGCCTGTACAATCAAAGCCGCGCTCGCACTCTCCAGGGCGCCCCCAATCGACGAGCAATACGCGCCAGCCGCGCGCTGCGAGCCACCGCGCAAAGCTGCGGCGATCCTGCAGGTCGCAAACATAGTGGCGGTTGACCAGTGAGGGCACGACAAGCGCAGCCCGTTCCCCATCACCGTATGAGATGAGCCGCGCCGCGCCGCGCTGCGCGAGAACCGACTCCGTCCCGGCCGCACGCCGGAACGGATGGGCGCGGTAACGGGCGACGGCGGCCTCGAAATCGAGCAGGCGCCGCAGTGCCGCGCGTCCCGCGGCTTCCGGCGGGACAGTGAGCCGGCCGAATTCGCCAGCCAAGTCACGATGCCAGAGAAACGCGCTAGCCGGCCCTGCCGCGGCCGCCGCGGCGGCCCCTCCCCAAACCGCCGCTGCCGTCGCCATGTGCAGCGCCAGCGGCCTCGGGCCGGTCCTTTCGTCGGGGTGGTTCATCCGGCTGCGGCGGGAATGCCAGGTTCGCGGTTTCGCGCCACCATGCGAGAACATTCCTCTCCCACAGGTCGAGAAAGTTTTCGGCCTGTTCGTTGTCTGGCTCTTGACTCATGGAAGCCATATTTTACACTGGAATGAAGGGCTTGGGCCCGTCGTGATCGGATAATGGATTTTAGTTGGATCGAGGATGTCATGATGCCTTCCCGCCCTGGCCGGGTTCGGGCTGCCCTTTTTGTCGATTTCGACAATGTATTCCTAAGTCTGGAGGGCGTCGATGCGCGCGCCGCCAGACGGTTCGCCGAGCATCCGGGCCGTTGGATTGAATGGCTAGAGCGCGGATACCACACCACAAGCGGTAGGCGCGAGAGCCGCAGCCGCCACGCGTTGCTTATACGCAATTGTTATCTCAACCCCTCGATCTTCTCCCGATTTCGGGACGTCTTCACACAGAACGCCTTCTCGGTCATCGACTGCCCACCGCTGACCGGCGGCAGCAAGAGTGGCGCCGACATCCATATGGCGATCGACATGATCGACGCCCTCAACCACGCCACGCCGTTCGACGAGTTCATCATTCTGTCAGCCGATACCGATTTCACCCCGGTGCTGCGGCGTCTGCGCGCCCATGATCGGCGCACGGCGATGCTCGCCAATGCTACTATTGCGCCAGTGCTGACCGCTACCTGCAGCTATACTATCGAACAGTCTGTGTTTATCGACGGTGCGCTCGGAGAGGCGGGCGGTCCCGTCGCATCGGTGACGGATGGCGCGCGTCCGTTTGGGGGGGCGCGTTCCTTTGCGCCCCGGTCGTCCTTGACAGGCGATTACGCTGTGCTACCGGAAGTTGCAGCGGTTTTGCGTGAGTCGATCGAGCAGGATGGGCCGATCCCGGCCGCCGAATTGCCCCATTTTTTCTTTCGGTTTCCCAATTTCCGCAACAGCGACTGGTTTGGGTTCCGATCCCTGCGCCGTCTCGCTGAAGCATTGACGACCGTCGATGCCATGCTGGATTGCGGCGAGCCTGGCGAAGAGTGGCAGATGGCGCTGCGTGAGGCACCGCTGGAATCCGAACCCGCCGAATCCTTCGAGTTCGAAACGTCGGAAGAGACCGTAGAGAACGGTGAAGGCCTGCTAGCACTGATCGAGATGATCCACCACTTAGTCGGAGTTCCGACGCTAGACCCAGATGGTTTTGACCTGCTTTTCGAGCATATGGCCAAACTGTTCGACGAAGGCGTAACCGATCGGGCTGCCATGTCGCGCCTGCTCCAGGAACGGGCCAGCGAGGAAGGAGTGACGCTGCCCCACGAAGCGGCCGAATTCGTCACGACTGGACTTTGGCAGTCGGGTTTCGATGTTGCTTCGGACGCCTCCGACCCCGATGTCGTGGCCAAAGCGTTCCGGGACTATATCGTCGTGCGGTGCGAACAGGCACAGCGCCCGTTGAGTGCTGAGGAACTTGTGCTCGTCGATGAGTGGTTGGTGGGGGCATAGCCTGCCCCCCAGCGAGGCCGCTGCCTATGCTATGTTGGGTCGTAAACCGGATCCGATGAGGCGGCGGTGAGATGGCTGCGACGAAGAAAGAGGCTCCAATCCGCATCCGGAAATATGCGAATCGGCGCCTCTACAACACTGCGACCAGCAGTTATGTGACCCTTGCTGACCTTGCACGGCTCGTTCGCGATGACATCGAGTTCAGCGTCGAAGACGCTAAGAGCGGCGAGGACCTAACGCGGGCAACACTCACCCAGATCATTGTCGATGAGGAACAGAACGGTGCAAACCTCCTGCCGGTTTCGCTGCTGCGCCGGATCATCTCGATGTATCGGGACAATGCAGGCTGGATGCTACCTGGCTATCTTGAGCAGTCGATGCAATGGTTCGTGGCCAATCAGGACGCGATGCGGCGGGAGTTTGAGCGCGCTTATGGACCAAGCCTTCCCTTCGGCCCACTGGACGACCTAGGCAAGCGCAATCTAGCACTATTTGAGCAGGCCATGCGGTTCTGGAGTCCCTTCGAAACCGCGACGCCAGAGCCCGAGGTCAGCACGTCCGATGCAGGCAGCGAACTGCAGGTCATGCGCCGCGAGATCACCCGGATGCAGGAGCGGCTGGACGCGCTGGCAGGCAAAGGCGAGGACTGACCCCTTATATCGGCAGCGCTACGGATTCCTACAGAGCCATGCTGTTGCGTAATTTCAACTCAATAGCACATGGTTACGCAGTTCGCGGTGCACGCCTTCCGCGTGGTAAATCCTGCCCATCATCCGCACAGTCAACTGCCCCCGGGTGGTGTGGAGACAACAGGCCTGCAGCATCTTCAAGCGCGGCATGAAGGGTGTCTATCAGCATTGCTCCAAAGATCACCAGCACCGCTATGCAACGGAATTCGAGTTCCGCTACAGCAAAACCAGGCGGCCAACGGCCGACGCCACGCGCACCGCGAGCGCCCTACAGGGCGTCAAGGGCAAGCGGCTGCTTTACCGGGACTTGCCCATGGGGTAGGCTTCGCTAATGTTCGGGAGGCAATGGGCATGGCCGCTGCCGAAGATACCCCCGCCCTGACATTAGAAATCGGTTCAGGCAGAGTGCCTTACCGCGATTTCCAGAAAATCGTGGGGGCATTTACCGGGTTGCTGAATGCAATTTCAGAAGAAGCCTGCGGCGACCCACAAGCCGTGCATTGGGAAATTTCAGTCTCCGAAGGCAGTGTATTGATCGTAGCCCGTCTGCCAGCGGCGACCGACGCCCAAGTGGTCAGTCGAATTCAGGAAACTGTGCGCAAACCACCGATACGCATCCGCAGGAGTCTTCATCAATTTCTAGGGGCAGTTCCGGCAACACGCTTTTTAATAGGTGCAGATCGTCAAGATATTCTGGCCGAGAATCAGAAAGATACGGCCCCACATCCAAGCCAGACAGCGGAATACGGTACTGTTGAAGGCACTCTTGATACCTTGAGTGCTCGGGGCCGCTTTCACTTCACAATTTCCGAGCCGATCTGGAATATGGCCGTGCAATGCTTTGTGCCGGATGATCTAATAGAATCCATGCACGGCATGTGGAGAAAGCGTGTAGCCGCCCACGGCTTGGTGAGTTATGATCGGGAAGGATTACCTACCAGTATCAGGGCAGAAGAAGTCAAGTTGTCCCCGTATGACGAATCCCCGATAAGCAATTATCGTGGACTGCTCGCTCCTACACCACCCCTGGGGGCACGGCCCAAAGATGCTTTGCCGGCAGAGAGATGAGGTCGAGGGTCGAGGGG
>JAPORR010000185.1 GCA_026710105.1 Alphaproteobacteria bacterium | reverse complement strand
CGCGGGCGATGGCAAGGCGCTGGCGCTGTCCGGCGGACAAACGCACGCCACGCTCGCCAAGATAGCTGTCATAGCCCCCCGGCAGGGCACGAAGGAAATCATCTGCTGCGGCCGCCTTCGCTGCGGCAACAATCTCTGCATCGCTGGCGTCGGGGCGGCCATAAGCGATGTTCTCGCGCGCCGTGGTCGAGAATACGACAGGTTCCTGGGGCACGAGGCCGAAGCGTGCCCGCACCGACGCAGGTGCTGCCTGACAGATATCGACGCCATCGAACGCAATCAGCCCGCCGGTCGGGTCGTAGAATCGCAGCAGCAGGTTGAAGAGCGTAGACTTGCCGGCTCCTGACGGCCCGACCACGGCCACAGTTTCACCCGGCGCAATGTCGAGGTCGAAAGCGTTGAGCACAAGCCTGTTAGGCGCAGAAGGATAGGCGAAGCTCGTGGCCTCGAAAGCCACCTTACCACGCGAGGGCTCCGACAAGACCGCTGGCCTACCGGGTGCGGCAATGTCTGATCGGGCAGCCAGCAGGTCCATCAACCGTTCGGTCGCCCCGGCTGCGCGCTGGAGGTCTCCTATCACTTCGCTAAGCACGCCTAGCGCAGCTGCTGCTACCACGGCGTAGAAGACGAAGGCTGAAAGATCGCCCGCCGACATGGCACCGGTCATCACATCCCGCCCGCCGAGCCAGAGGATCGTGCAGACCGCCCCGAGCGCTAGTACAATCACGATAACAGCGAGCGCCGAGCGCACGCGGGTTCGCTGGATGGCGGTGCGGAACGCCTCCTCGACCCGCATGGAGAAGTCGAGAATATCCAAGTTCTCATGGCCGAAGGCCTGCACGGTGCGCACCGCCGAGATCGACTCCTCGACATGCGCGCCGACATCCGCGACGCGGTCCTGGGCCATGCGAGAGAGGCGGCGCACCCGCCGGCCCAGAACCAGGATCGGCAGCAGCACCAGCGGGATGACGAGCACGACCAGCCCGGTGAGCCGCGGGCTCGTGACCAGCAGCATGGCCGCAGCGCCAACAAATAGCAGCAGGTTTCTGAGCGCCATGGAAACCGTCGAGCCGACAACGGTCTGGATCAGTGTGGTGTCCGTGGTCAGCCGGGATAGGATCTCGCCCGTCTTGGTGACCTCGAAGAAGCTGGGGCTAAGCTTCAGAATATGGGCGAACACATCGCGGCGCAGGTCCGCCACCACCCGCTCTCCTACCCAGGCAACCAGATAGGACCGGAAGAAGGTCGCCGCTGCCAGCAGCACGATGACGCCGAGCAGGATAACCAGGGCAGCGTCCAGCACGGCAGGGTCGCTGCCGGCAATGCCGTTATCGACGAGATGACGCAACCCGAGCCCGATGGCCAGCACCGTACTCGCGGCAATGATCAGCGCGACGGCAGCACCCGTGGCCTGCCGCCAATAAGGCGCGAGATAACCCGCCAGCGCGCGCAGAGGGCGCAGGTTGCGCGAGCTCTCTCGGGCCGAGGCGGAATTTGGTTGTCGCATCGCCTCTCTTTAAAATGGCTGCGGCGGCACGGGTAATAGCCGCCACGCCGCCCCGCGCCTAGTCTGGAGACACGCGCGGCAACTGGGATCGCACAATGACAGACATCATCCTGGAAGAGTTTTCTCTGGCTGCGGGCGGAGGAAACTTCCATCTTCCACGCTTGTCTCTAGGTGTGTTCCTGAACGATCAGCCGACACATCGCCTTGCCGTCGGCTCTGACCAGAAATCCCACCTTCCCTTGATGAAGCACCAGGGCTGGGTGCTGCCTGCGGGTAGCGAAGGCGTCTGTGAATATGACGAGCACCTTGATGTGATGATTCTCGCCTTCGAGGATCAGCTGCTCATCGAGGTTGGCCTGGAAAGACCAGATCTCATCGTACCGAAAACCGGACCGTTTGATCCACTCACTCTGCAACTGGTCTTGGGTGCCAGGCCCTTTCTGACAGCAGGAACCCTCTATCGGGAGACGATGTCGCGGGCACTGGCAGTTCATTTGGCGCAATCGATCAACCCGGAACGGCCAGCGGTTGCGGATATCGAAGACCGGCGCCTGAAGCGGGTAATGGCTCATATTGGCGACAATCTCGTTGAAGATATGTCCCTGAAGGATCTGGCCGGGCTTGCGGCGATGAGCCCTTACCATTTCGCACGGGCGTTCAAAGTGGCGACCGGCGTGTCGCCCCTGCAATATGTCATCAATTCTAGAATCGACCGAGCCAAGGTTCTGCTCACGACCACTAATCTGTCCGTGTCTGAGATTGCCTTTCGCACGGGCTATGCTGACCCCGGCCGC
>JAPORR010000086.1 GCA_026710105.1 Alphaproteobacteria bacterium | reverse complement strand
GTCGAGGATCGGATCGAGCCGCTCGCGACCGGCCCCGTCGAGATAGAGCCGCGCAAAGTCCTCGACCCGGTCGGGAGCATACACTTGCGCGCTGTCCAGATCCGCTTGCAGGTCGTGCAGCCTGTCGGGGTCTGTCTCGTCGGCAAGGACGGTCGCGCGATAGAAATCCGCGAAGGCGCTGCGGATCGTCTCCACGTCGTTGAGGAAATCCAGCACGAACACATCGTGCTTTTTCGGATGCGCGCGATTGAGGCGCGAGAGGGTCTGCACCGCCTGGATGCCGGCCAGGGTCTTGTCCACATACATGCTATGCAGCAGCGGCTCGTCATAGCCGGTCTGGAACTTGTCGGCGCAAATCAGGAAGCGGTAGGGGTCTTCCCGGAACCTCTCCGCGATCATGCGTGAGGGGAACCCGTTGAGCGAGGCTTCGCTCACCTTGTCGCCGCCGAATTCATGCTCGCCGGAGAAGGCCACAACGGCCCGGTAGCGGCTCTTGCGTTCCTTCAGATAGCCGTCGATGGCATGGAAATACTGTATGGCCCGCTCAATGCCGTTGGTAACCACCATTGCCCGTGCTTCGCCGCCGACCTTGCGCTGGGCGAGAACGCGGTCGTGGAAATGGTCCACCATGATCTCCGCCTTGAGCCGGATCGCGTGGTCGTGGCCCTCGACGAAGCGGCGCAGCTTTCTCTGCGCTTTCTTCGTATCGAACTCCGGATCGTCCTCAATGGTGCTGGCAAGCCTGTAATAGCTTGTCACCGGCGTGTAGTGCGCCAGAACGTCCAGAATGAAGCCTTCCTGAATTGCCTGCTTCATCGTGTAGCCGTGGAAGGCGCGGTGCTTGATCGTACCGTCCGGCTGCGGGTCGGGCTCGCCGAATATCTCCAGCGTCCTGTTCTTCGGCGTGGCGGTAAAGGCGAAATAGCTGGCATTGGGGAGCAGCTTGCGCGACTCCATCAGCCGATTGATCTGGTCCTCGAACGTCTCGTCCGGTTCCTCCGCGCCGGCCTCGGAGAGCGCCTGCGCCATGGCGGCGCTGGTGCGGCCGCCCTGACTGGAATGGGCCTCGTCGATGATGATTGCGAAACGCCGTCCGCGCTGCTCATTGCCGATCTCGTCGAGGATGAAGGGGAACTTCTGCACCGTCGAGATGACGATCTTCCTGCCGGATTCGATGAAACGGCGCAGGTCGCCGGAGCGGTCGGCATGACCCACCGTGGCTCTGATCTGCGCGTATTGGCGAATGGTGTCGTTGATCTGCCGGTCGAGGATGCGCCGGTCGGTGACCACGATGACGGAATCGAAGACTGCGGCACCGTCCCTCCCGAGCCCGATCAACTGGTGCGCCAGCCAGGCGATGGAGTTGCTCTTACCGCTGCCGGCGGAGTGCTGGACCAGATAGCGCCGGCCTGCGCCATGTTCGGCAGCGTCGGCCAGCAGGCGGCGCACGGCGTCCAGCTGGTGATAGCGGGGCCAGACCTGCTCCCGTTTTTTGCGACCGGTTTTCTCGTCCCGGATCTCCACAATCTGGGCGTAGTTTTCGAGTATGTCGGTCAGGCTCTCGCGGGTGAGCACCTCGCGCCACAGATAGTCGGTCTTCAGCCCGTCTGGATTGGGCGGATTGCCGGCGCCGTCATTGCCAGCCGCGGTCGAATGGCAGGAACCAGGACTCCTTGCCCCTCAGATGGGTGCAGAAGCGCGCTTCCGCCTCATCCACCGCGAAGTGGGCGGCGCAGCGGCCGAGTTCGAACAGCGTCTCGCGTGAGTTGCGATCCTTTCTGTATTGTTCCACCGCATCGTCGACCGTCTGCTTGGTCAGGTTGTTCTTCAACTCGAAGGTGATGACCGGCAGGCCGTTGATGAAGAGCGCGATATCCAGCGCCCGCTGCGCCTCGTCGCGGCTGTAGCGAAGCTGTCGGGTGACGGAGAAGCGGTTCTGCGCGAAACGCTCCGCGGCCTGTCGATTGCCGGGCGAGGGCGTTCCGTAGAAAAGTTCCAGACTATGAGCGCTATGTCGGATGCCATGGCGCAGGACTTCGACGGTACCCCGCTTCGCGATCTCCCCTTGCAGCCGCGCCAGGAATTTGCGCCGCACCGGGCCGTCCTCGTCCAGCGCCAGGCTCTCCGCAATCTCCGGCTGGGTGGCGCGCAGGAAGGTGGTGAGTTGGGCAATATCGACACAATAGTCGCGGTCATAATCGCGCCAGCTTCCGCCGAGCCAGCCCGCGCGGCCAGTCGCTCTTTCGCCAAAGCCGTCCGCCGCGGGCGGATCGCATGGATGGCCCGCCAGCGCGGTGCAAATCA
>JAPORR010000182.1 GCA_026710105.1 Alphaproteobacteria bacterium | reverse complement strand
TGAGATAGAGCGCCGAAAACGCCAAAATCCAGGGCTTGCGCGGGCCCTGGGCATCGGCGATGGATCCCAGCACCGGCGCTGCCAGTGCCATCAGCACCGAGCCCGCCGCCACCGCATAGCCCCATAGCGCCTGGCCGGCGACGGCGTCCTCGGCGACGCGCGCTGCGAAATAGGGGCCGAAGACGAATGTGGTGATGACGGTGTTGAAGGGTTGGCTGGCCCAGTCGAAGGCCATCCAGCCCCACACGCCCCGGCGCCCAGTATTCATGCGTGTCTCACTTGTCTGCCCGAACCGGCCTGTCCGGTTGCTGTCCGGGTAACGGCGGTATAGACCGGCCCAATAGGCCGCCCCACCGCTGTGCCGTTATCATCGGCGTTTCGGGGCTTGGCATTATTTGGCAACCCAGCTCTCACGTAACAGCCTCGCCCATCATGTTGCTGCCGTCGCCCTCGGCCAGACGTTGCTCAAGGCCCTCTGGCTGTACTCCTGGCAAGTCGGGCGCAGCCAGCTCACCGCAGAGGGCCCGCCTTCCTCCCCAGAGCCCGCCCCGCCCTCTCTGCCCATGACGCACTCTTCAAAGCCGCCAGCCAACCAAATCCCGCGATACCCCCTGCTGCACGGACGGGGCTAGTTGCGTTTCTCGCGGAATTGGCGGTGGCAGCCGCCGCAGCCATCCTTGCCGAGCTCACCAAAGGCGGCACCCACATCCCCAGAAGACGCGAGGGCGTCCCCAAACGCGGCCGCCTTGGTGCCAAGCAGGGCCGCCGCTGCCTCGAATTCGTCCCACTGTTCCCAGATCTCGTCCTTCGCTTCGGACTTCGGGTCGGCACCCATACCGGTGCCGGGGGGGAAGACATCCGCGATCTTTGCGGCCGTCGCAGAGAGGGTCATGACCGCCGCAGCCGCCTCCTCGGCCGAATTCCGACCCTCGACGAAGCCCTTGAGCGTGCGCATCGCCCCGCCCATGCCCTTCATCAGCCGACTCCGCTCCTCCGCTACCTTGCTGTGCTTGTCGGCCAGGGCGTCCGGCCCGACCATCGCAAAGGCTGCAAATGCCGCAGCAAGGGCGACGGTCCAAACGGCCGCCCGTTTCAATGTCTTGTCGAATGTCCTGTTTCGCATGGCTCTTCCTCCATATTGCGATATCCCCGACCATAATCGACAGGCCTGTGCCGCGCGAGCCCGTCGCCGCAATGCCCCGCGCTGGTGAAGTGGATCAGGCTTCGAGATAGCCGCCGCGCGTCTGCGGCAGTTTCTTGCCGAGTATGGCGCCGGCGACGACATTGCGCAGCACTTCGGCCGTGCCGCCGCCGATGGTGAACATGCGCACATCCCGCGCCATGCGCTCTAGCGGGCGGTTGCGCGAATAGCCCCGCGCGCCGAAGACCTGGAGCGCGTCATTGACCACCTGGATAGCACTCTCCGATGTCATCACCTTCGCCTGCGCCGCCAGCAGCATGTCGGGGAAGCCGTCCACGCCGCTTCGCGCCGCGCCGTGGACCAGCGCGCGGCTTGCGGCAAGCCTGATCGACATGTCGGCGAGCTTCCATTGCAGGCCCTGGAATTCGTTGATTGGCCGGCCGAATTGTTCGCGTTCCCCCGACCAGTCGAGCGCCATGCGATAGGCGCCTTCGGCGATGCCGAGCGCGACCGCGGCCGCGCCGACGCGCTGGCTGTTATAGGCGGTCATCAGGTCGGCAAAGCCCTTTTTGAGCCCGCGCGGCGGCATGAGCATCATTGAGGGCGGCAGTTCCATCTCCTCGAAGGCGATCTCCGCCTCCGGTATGCCACGCAGGCCCATGGTCGGTTCGCGGTCGAGGACGCGCAGCCCCTCGGTCTCGTCGCGAATGGCGAGGAAGCCACCGATCCCCTCTTCCGTGCCGGTCTCGTCGAAGACGCGCGCAAAGATCAGGTGCAGGCGGGAGACGCCGCCGCCGGTGATCCAGTGCTTGGCGCCGTTCAACACATAGCGGTTACCGCGCCGGTCGGCCCGCGTGGTCATCTCGCCGGCGGAGGACCCGGCCGCTGGCTCGGTGATGCAGATCGCCGGCTTGTCGCCGGCCAGCACCATGGCAGCGGCCATGCGCTTCTGCTCCTCTGTACCATAGGCCATGATCGCGCTGACAGCGCCCATATTCGTCTCGACGACGATGCGCGCGGTAACCGAGCAGGCTTGCGCCATTTCCTCGATGACCAGCACGGCATCGAGCCAGGACCGCCCTTGGCCGCCATAGGCTTCGGGCAGCGTCATGCCGACGAAGCCGGCTTCCACCAGCCGGTCCACGTGGTCCCAAGGATAGGCCTCGGTGCGGTCCACCTCGGCGGCACGGGCCCGGACCGGCCCTTGCGCCAGATCCCGAGCCGCCACTTGCAAGGCGCGCTGCTGGTCGGTCAGTTCGCGTGTCATGGGCTTGCGTCCCCGCTTCAGGTCGGTCAAGACTAGCCGATCATGGCGCAGGGGTCAGCAGAGCATCCGCCCGGGACATGGCACCCGGTGCGCCTCCTCCCGCAACGCAGCTCGCGGCAGCGCGGGATGCCGGTCGCGCGCGATCCCCAGGCTATGATCGCCTGGTGCGAAGGGCAGGCGCGGCATGGCTGGAAAGCCGTGCTGGAGCCCGACTTCACGCCGGTCTTCTGGTTCGAGGATAATGACGACGCGCTGCGATTCACGCTGCGGTTTTTTCCCTTTGGATGCGGCTAATACGCCGCATCGTCGGTCTCGACGCGCGCGCCTGACGGGCTCTATAAAGCGTGTGCCCGAAATCCCGAAGACGGAAGCGAGCCATGTCTGCCCTGTTCGACGAACATCGCGAGGTCGTTCAGCCCGAGTGGATCGACTATAACGGCCACATGAATGTTGCCTTCTATTTTCTCGCCTTCGACCATGCGACAGACGCATTTTACGATGCCATAGGGTGCGGCGCGGGCTACAAGGCGAACGGGAATTTTTCGACCTTCACCCTGGAAGGCCATATCACTTATGATCAGGAAGTGATGCAGGGCGACCCGCTGCGGTTCACCACGCAATTGCTGGATTTCGACGAGAAGCGCCTGCATTACTTTCACGTGATGTATCACGCCGAGGAGGGTTATGCTGCGGCGACCAATGAGCTGATCGCCATGCATATCGATATGGACCGGCGCCGCTCGGCACCGTTCCCTCCCGAAATTCTGGAAACGCTGGTTGCGATAAAGGAACGGCACAGCGCGTTGCCGCGCCCCGACAAGGCAGGGCGCATCATCGGCATCCGGAGACAATCCGTCTCTTGATTGCTATGTCGGCAGGGAGAATGATGGCCAATCCATGTTGGCGCGGACCCTGATCTTCCTGCTTGTCGGTTTCACCGGCCCGGCAGTGGCGTTTTGCACTGATGCAGCCGCGCCCGGCGTCGAGTGGACCCGTTGCCTGTTCGACGAGCGTGACATGCCGGAAGCGAGCCTTGCCGGCGCGAAAATCCACTCCTCGTCATTCAAGCGCGCTAATCTCGAAAAGGCCGATTTCAGCGGCGCGGCCGGAGGGCGCGCCAAATTCATCTCGGCCCGACTTGCCTATGCGACATTCGAGGGCGCGACGCTGAACGAGGCCGACTTCACCAAGGCAGACTTGAAGGGAGCCGTTTTCAGGGATGCTGATCTGCGCCGGGCGCGATTTTTCCGGGCCAGGCTGCAGGGTGCGGATTTCACCGGCGCGCGGTTGCGGCAGGCGGATTTTTTCGATGCCGATCTTTCTGGGGCGGTGTGGACCGACGGCAGACATATCTGTGCACCGGGCTCGATCGGCCAGTGCCGATAGGCTGCGCATGGTGAATCCTGTCTGGGACATCCGGCAACGCGCTATGGCCAGCGTCCGGCAGGTATTCGACGATCAACAGATAACCCTCTCGGCGGTGGCGCTTGTCATCGGGCTGGCGGTTGGGTGCTGTGCCGTGCTGTTCCGGGAGTTGCTGGCGCTATTCCAGTCCCTATTCTTCGGCACCGGCGAGGAAAACCTCGTCGACTTCATCGCCGGCCTACCGGCCTGGCAGATCGTGCTTGCGCCCACGGCGGGCGGCCTGGTGGTCGGCCTCTATCTGAGGGTCTTCTTGGACGGTCGCCCGACAGGTGTGGCGCAGGTCATGGAAGCGAGTGCCGCTGGCGGCCGCATGGACCTACCTCCGGCCCTGCACGGGGCTGTGGTCAACGCGCTCACGCTCGGCTGCGGTGGGTCCTCGGGCCGGGAAGGGCCGGTAGTGCATCTGGGCGCCGCCGTGGCCTCGTGGCTGGCGCGGTGGCTCCACGACCGGCGGGGCGCGGCCCGCACGCTGCTTGCCTGTGGCGTGGCCGGGGCGGTCGCGGCGTCCTTCAACGCGCCTTTTGCCGGGATCTTCTTCGCGCAGGAATTGGTGATCGGCCGCTACGCTTTCGGGGCGCTCGTGCCGGTCGCGGTGTCTTCGGTAGTCGCCACCCTGATTTCGCATGCTGTCTATGGCGCCTATCCGGCCTTCATCGTGCCGGAATACAGCCTGGGCTCCTGGCTGGAATTCCCAGCCTTCGTCTTGCTCGGCGTCCTCACGGCTCTGATAGCGGTGGTCTTCATCCGGTCCATCCGGGTCACAGCACAGCTGGCGGAAGCCTCGACCGTGCCGGCCTGGCTGCGGCCTGCGCTTGCAGGCCTCGCCGTCGGGCTCATCGCCGTGATCTTCCCGCAAGTGCTGGGCGTGGGCTATGGCGCGACCGACGACGCCCTCAAGGCCGAATATGGCCTCTGGCTCCTGGTCGGACTTATCTTCGCCAAGACCGCGGCGACATCGCTGACCATAGGTGGCGGGTTCGGCGGTGGCGTGTTCAGCCCATCGCTGTTTCTCGGCGCCATGCTGGGCGGTGCCTTCGGCTCTATCGCAGGTTCGGTCGCGCCGCATCTTTTCGCTGGCGTCGGGGCTTACGCCATGGTCGGCATGGGCGCGATGGCGGGCGCGGTGCTCGGGGCGCCGATCTCGACCATTCTCATCATGGTGGAGCTCACTGGCGACTACCAGCTCACCATGGCCGTCACTATCGCTACAGTCACGGCCGCCATGCTGACCCGGGCGCTGAACGGCGCCTCCTATTTCCGCACCGTGCTGGCCGAGAAGGGCATCGACCTGGACGAGAGGCTCGAAACCGATGCCATGCGGCAAATGCGGGTGCGTGACGTGATGAGCCGGTCATTCTCCTCGGTGCCGCGCACCATGAAGATGCGGGAATTGCGCGTGGCGCTGACGACGGCGCCCTATGGCGAACTCTTTGTCGTCGATCCGTCGAACCGGTTGTTTGGCACGATCACGCTGGCGGACCTGGACGAGGCGGCGTTCGACCCCGTTATCCAGGACCTGATCTGCGCCGGCGATGCCGCAAGGCTGAACCCGCCTATGCTGACCGTGGAGGACGACCTCGAAAACGCCTTCAACCTGATGGAGACGCGGCATGAGGAACATATTGCCGTGGTGGACAACCGGGTGGACCGACATCTGGTCGGCTTCATCCACGAGCGCGATGTGATGCTGGCCTACAACCGCGCGCTCGTCGATATGCACCGTCGCGAGGGAACGGCCTATTGACGCGGCTTCATTCCTCGCCGGAGGGCGCGCCGACGATATTGTGGCCGCGAAGGTCGCGTATGTCCGGAGGTGTGGTGCTGGCCGCGATCGAGGCGTCGAGTGCCTCGAAGGCGCTGTAGCCGATGGTCTCGTAGAGCTCGGCCCGGCTCTGCATCGAGTCGAGCAGAGCCTCCGTGCTGTCGGCTTCGGCCAGATGCGCATACATGTCGGCCATGGCCTTGGCGGCGACGCGCAGGGAGGAAACCGGCCAGATTACCAGCTTGCAGCCCATTGCCTCGAATTGCGCACCAGTGAAATAGGGGGTGCGGCCGAATTCCGTCATATTCGCCATGAGCGGAGCATCCACCGTCGACGAGAAGCGCCGGAACATTGCCTCGCTGGTCAACGCATCGGCGAACACGATATCCGCCCCCGCCTCTATGTAGAGCCGGGCGCGCTCAATGCCGGCTTCGAGGCCCTCCTGGGCGATGGCGTCGGTCCGTGCAATCAGGCGCAGATGCGTGCGGGCCCGGTGGGCGGCTTCGACCTTGCGCGCCATATCCGCCGCACTTGCCAATTGCTTGTCGTTCAGATGGCCGCATTTCTTGGGTAGCAACTGGTCCTCGATCTGCACAGCTGCCGCGCCGGCAGCCTCCAGTTCGCGAACCGTGCGCATGACATTCAGTACTTCGCCATAGCCCGTGTCGGCGTCCACGACGAGCGGCAGCTGCGTTGCGCGATAGATGCTGCGGACATGGTGGCAGAGCTCTTCTAGGCTGATCACGCCGAGGTCGGGCAATCCCATCGAGGCCGTGACCGCCGCGCCGGAAATATAGAGGCATTCGAAACCAGCGCGCTTGGCGAGCAGGCCAGCCATGGCATTGTGCGCGCCCGGTACCCGCAGGATACCCGGCCGCGCCAGAAGGGCCGCGAACCGCTCCCCGGCCGGCTGCTTGATCCACTGGTCATTGGTAAGCCAGGTCATCGAACCTCCTCCGGCTGTCCGCCCCCCATCACGGACGGCTCTTGTAACGCCTCCTTTCAGGGCGCCGAAGACAAGCGCATAACAGACGGAGCGGTCCGAGCTGATCGAATCCGCCGCTTTCCGCACTTCTCGGTCGCCGGTATTCCCGTCATAACTGTTCTCAATCGTAGTGGCGCTGGTCGTCGATCACCTTGCCGTCGTTCGGCAGCGAATCGGCGAACTCGATGCGGCCACGCATCTTGCATTCCGAACGGAAGCTCTCGGCGACAGCGTCCCGGAAGGCGTCGCCGCGGGTGGATGCCTCGACCATTAGCGTCGCCGTGTCGAGATTGTTCTCGGAGCCGACCACAAGCCGGAGCCGCATGATCTCGGGGTGGTAGGCCCGCACGCGATCCACCTGCTCGGGGCGGATGAACATGCCGCGCACCTTCGCCGTCTGGTCGGCCCGGCCCATCCAGCCCTTGATGCGAGTGTTGGTGCGCCCACAGGAACTCTTGCCGGGATCGACAGCGGACATGTCACCGGTGGCAAAGCGGAAGAGGGGATAGTCGTCATTGAGCGTCGTCACCACGACTTCGCCCACCTCGCCGTCCGGAACCGGATCGCCGGAGCCGGGACGGACGATCTCGACGATGACGCCCTCATCCAGCACCATGCCTTCCAGCACCGGGGTCTCATAGGCGATCAGCCCGACATCGGCGGTGCCGTAATTCTGCATCACTTCGACGCCCTTGCCCTGGATTTCAGCTCGAAGCGAGGGGAATAGCGCGCCCCCGCCGACCAGCGCCTTCGCAAGCGAAGGCAGGGCAGTGCCGATCTCCTCGGCCTTGTCTAGAACGATTTTCAGGAAGTCGGGCGTGCCCATGAAGCCGACTGCGCCGAAATGCCGGATCGCTTCGACCTGCTGCTCTGTCTGGCCGACACCACCCGGAAACACGGTACAGCCAAGCGCTTCCGCGGCACTCTCCATCATGAAGGCGCCGGGCGTGAAGTGATAGCTGAAGGTGTTGTGGACCACATCGCCCTTGCGGAAGCCGGCGGCGTAGAGCGAGCGAGCGCCGCGAAACCAGTCCGGCTTCGCGCCCATCGGTTCGCAGATCGGACCCGGTGAGCGGAACACGCGCCGGAATGCGCTTACCGGCACGGTGGTCATGCCGCCGAACGGCGGGTCCGCCGCCTGCATTTCCATCAGGTCGGACTTACGGGTAACGGGTAGAGAGGCCAGCGCCGCGCGACAATCGATATCGCCGGGCTCAATGCCTGCCAGCATCCGTTGCCAGTAGGGTGCCTTGTCCTTGGCCAGCGCAATCAGGCCGTGCAGCGCGGCGAATTGCTCTGTCTCGCGCAGCTCCGGGGCCCGCGTCTCCAGCTTATCGTAGAACGCTCCCTTGGCGATCATGGCTCCTCACACCCACCGTTTGCGCCGACGATAGAATTTGATGTCTCGGTAGCTCTTGCGCCCGGTCGAGCTGATGCCGAGATAGAACTCCTTGACGTCCTCGTTTTCCCTCAATACCGCCGCGTCGCCGTCCATCACGATGCGTCCGTTTTCAAGAATGTAGCCGTAATGGGCGTATTTGAGTGCCATATTGGTGTTCTGCTCGGCCAGGAGGATCGAGACATTCTCTTCCTCGTTGATGCGCTTGACGATCTCAAAAATCTGCTCGACCAGCTGCGGGGCGAGGCCCATTGACGGTTCGTCCAGCAGGATCGTCTGCGGCTTCGACATGAGCGCACGGCCGATGGCGCACATCTGCTGCTCGCCGCCGGAAATATAGCCGGCGAGGCTTCTGCGGCGGCTCTTGAGAGCCGGGAAATACCCGTATACTGCGTCGAGGTCGTCATGGATCTCCGCGCGGCGCGCCGTGCGCGTGTAGGCGCCCGTCAGCAGGTTTTCCTCGACGGTCAGATGCTCGAAACAATGGCGGCCTTCCATCACCTGGATGACGCCCTTGCGTACGAGGTCGGTCGGCGTCAATGCGTCAACCCGCTCGCCCCGATAGAGGATCGCGCCCTTGGTAACCTCGCCGCGCTCGGCGCGCAGCAGGTTGGAGACGGCTTTGAGGGTCGTCGTCTTGCCCGCACCGTTCGCGCCGAGGAGGGCGACGATGCCCCCCTTCGGCACATGGAGGGAGACACCCTTCAGCACGAGAATGACGTGGTCGTAGATGACCTCGACATTGTTCACTTCAAGTTCGTTGCGAACGGCCTCGTTCATTAGCTTCAGGGCCTCTCCCGCCGGCGGACCCGCGTCACTCTACGAGCAGGTGCGTGGGGTGATGTTGTTTTCCTGGGCGTATTGGGCCGCGTCCTGCTCAATCAGCGGGCGCACGACATCGGTCATCGCCGGAATCCAATCGGTGATGATCTCCCAGGTCTTGCCGTTCCATTGTTGGATCAGGATTGCCGGGCTCGTGCCCTCATGATTCAGGCAAGTCACCTTGGTCGGCGGCATCAGCCCTGTCAGGCCGAGACCCTCGATATCCTCGGCACTGAGGTCGAGATTCTCGAACGCCCAGCGCACCTGTTCGCCGGTGACGCGCTTGCCCTTGCCGTATTTTTCCTGGGCCAGCCGCACGGCTTCCACGATATAGGCCGCATTGACCATACCGCGATTGTAGAGCACCGTGCCTCTGTCGCCGTCATCGCTCAGGCCGCTGACGCCCATTATGTCTTCGAAGATCTTGTAGTCGGTGCCGGACCCATTGAAGGTCGCGCCCTTGTAGCCGATGGCGCCGTCGCCGGCCGGCAGCACGTCCTGCTCGGACGCGGACCACCAATTACCGATGAACTTGCTCATGTCGAACTTGATGTTCGCGGCTTCCTTGACGGCTGTGGCATTCATCACGCCCCAGCCCCACATGATGACATAGGCGGGCTTGGTGCGGCGGATCTGGAGCCAGATCGACTTCTGCTCGGTGCCCGTCGCGAACGGCACCGGGTATTTGTCGTAGGTGAAGCCGAACCTCTCGGCCAGGATGTCCAGGGTCGGGATCGGTTCCTTACCATAAGGGTGGTCAAGGTAGATGAAGGCAAACCGCTGGCCCTTCAATGCCTCAAGCCCGCCCATCTCGTTAGCGATATACTGGACGACGGCTGTGGCCTGGCTCCAATAAGTCGCCGGGAAGTTGAAGATATAGGGAAACACCCGTCCATCGGCAGCGCTGGTGCGGCCATAGCCCATCGACAGGATCGGGATCTTGTCGGCGGTTGCCTTGTCGATCAGCGCATAGGTGGTGCCGGTGGAATACGGGCTGATCACGGTCGCGCCGCCATGCTTGTCCTTCAGGCGGTCGTAGCATTCGACGCCACGGTCGGTCTCGTATCCGTATTCGCACTCCTCGACGATGAACTTGACGCCGTTGACGCCGCCGTCGCGCTCGTTGACGAGCCGGAAGTAATCGGTAAAGCCGTTAGCGGTCGGAATGCCGCCGGGCGCATAAGGACCGGTGCGGTAGGTGAGCGCGGGGATGAACTGGCCTTCCTCGGCCTGAACAACGCCGACGGCGCCGGCCGCAATAGCGGCGGCCACGCCCGCTGTCACCAGTTTCTTCGTGAACATGATAGGGACCTCCCTTTGGTTTCTGCTTCGTCGGCATTGTGGCCAGTTTCCGCCACGGTCAATAGGGGAACGGCCAGAGGCGCAGCTTTTCCTTGGCGATTTGCCAGAGCCGCGCTAGTCCATGTGGTTCGACGATCAGAAAGAAGATGATGAGAACGCCGAACAACATGAATTCGATATGCGTGATGGTATCGCTGGCGATGGAATAGCCGAACCATCCGGGCGCACTGTTAAGAACGATCGGCAATAGGAAGATGAACGCCGCACCAAGGAAGGAGCCGAGCACGCTGCCGAGCCCGCCGACGATAATCATGAACAGCACCTGGAAGGAGCGGTTGATGTCGAAGGCAGTCGGCTCCACGGAGTTGATGTAGCACAGGGCCCAGAGCGCGCCGGCGACGCCGCAGTAGAAGCTGGAGATCGCGAAGGCGGAGAGCTTGGTCGGGAGCGGACGGATGCCGACCAACTCGGCCGCGATGTCCATGTCCCGGATCGCCATCCAGGAGCGGCCGATGCGGGACCGCGCCATATTGCGGGCGATCCAGGCGAGCACGATGACGAAGGCCAACACGAACAGGTATTTCGCCTCGTTGCCCGCGGCGGCGCCCGTGACCTGAATCCCGAAGATGCTGCGCGGCGGCGCAGGCGGCACACCCGAGATCGAGTTGTTGACGAACCAGGGCACTTTGACGAACAGCCAGAGCAGGAAGAACTGCGCTGCCAGTGTGGCAACGGCGAGATAAAAGCCCTTGATGCGTAGACTCGGCAGGCCGAAGGCGATGCCAATGGCGGCCGCACAGAGCCCGGCCAGCGGAATCACGAGCCAGATTGGCATCCAGGTGATGTTGGTCGCAATCTTGTAGGCAAGATACGCGCCGGCGGCCATGAAGGCGCCCGTGCCGAGCGAGAGTTGGCCGCAATAGCCGGTCAGGATGTTCAACCCCAGCGCGGCGATGGACAGGATCAGCACTGGGACTAGGATCGAGCCGATGATGTATTCGCTCGCCAGGAGTGGCACGCCGATGATGGCAAACGCCGTCAGCCCGAACACGAACCAACGGTCGAGCGTGATGGTCAGCATCGCCTGGTCGGCGGAATAGCTGGTCTTGAATTGTCCGGCTTCGCGGTAAAGCATCAGATCATACCCGTTCGATAATCTTTTCGCCGAACAGCCCCTGCGGCCGGAAGAAGAGGAAGATCATCGCCACGATATAGGCGAACCACTCCTCCGTCGCCCCCCCGAGCAAGGGCAAGCCCCAATAGTTCTCGAACAGCTTCTCGCCTGCACCGACGATCAGCCCGCCGATAATGGCGCCTGGAATCGAGGTGAATCCGCCGAGGATCAAGACCGGCAGGGCCTTGAGCGCAATGGTGGATAGCGCGAATTGCACGCCGAGCTTCGCGCCCCACATGATGCCAGCGACCAACGCCACAAAACCTGCCACCGCCCAGACGATCACCCAGATGTTGTTGAGCGGGATGCCGACCGAGAGTGCTGCCTGATGGTCGTCGGCGACGGCGCGAAGCGCGCGCCCGACCGGCGTGAAGTGGAAGAAGAGCGCGAGCACCGTGACCAGGAAAGCTGCAATCACCCCGGCGAACAGGTCTGAGGACAGCACCAGGATTTCGCCGAAACCCGTCTCCCAAAAAAGTGCGGTGTCGGGAATACCGACACGGACCGGACGCACATCGCCGCCCCAGATCGATTCCCCAAACCCCTCCAGGAAGAAGGCGATGCCGATGGTCGCCATGAACAGGATGATCGGGTTCTGATTCACCAGTGGGCGAAGCACGAGCCGGTCCACCGCGAAGGCGAGCGCGGTCATGATGCCAAGCGTGATGATGAAGGCGAGGATCGGGTGAACGCCCAGGTCCATCAGTCCGACGAAATTCAGCGCTGCAAACAGCACGAATACGCCCTGAGCGAAGTTGAAGATGCCGGACGCCTTGAAGATCAGCACGAAACCGAGCGCGACCAGCGAATACATGACGCCCGACATCAGCCCGCCAATCAGCACTTCCGCTAGGAAGGCGGGCTCGATGGCCATCTGCACGAAGGGGTCGATGAAGATGAGGTAAAGGGTTTCCATCGCCGCGCGGTCCTAATCGTGGCTTACGCCCAGATAGGCGTCGATGACTTCCTGATTGCCGCGGATTTCGTCTGGTGTGCCTTCCGCGAGTTTCTTGCCGTAATCGAGCACTACCACCCGATCGGATAGGTCCATGACGACGCCCATGTCATGCTCGATCAATGCGATCGTGGTGCCGAGTTCATGATTGGTGGAGAGCACGAAGCGGCACATGTCCTCCTTTTCCTCGACATTCATGCCGGCCATCGGTTCGTCGAGCAGCAGCAATTCGGGCTCTGCCGCAAGCGCGCGAGCCAGTTCGACACGCTTCTGGAGGCCGTATGGCAGGCGGCCCACCGGCGTCTTGCGGATCGATTGGATCTCGAGGAAGTCGATCACCTCCTCCACCTTCTCGCGATGCGCGACCTCTTCCCGCTTTCCCCTGCCAAGATAGAGCGCCTGTTCCACGAAGGAGGCCTGCATCTTGAGCATTCGTCCGGTCATTACATTTTCGAGAGTGGTCATGCCCCTGAAGAGCGCGATGTTCTGAAAGGTACGGCTGATGCCCTGCGCCGCTGCCTCATAGGGGCGCATCCGGCGGCGCTGTTGGCCCCTGAAGGTGATCGTGCCCTCCTGCGGGTGGTAAAAGCCGTTGATGCAGTTGAGCATGGACGACTTACCAGCTCCATTGGGGCCGATGATGGCGAAGATTTCGCCTTCATGGATATCGAAACTCACATCCGTGAGCGCGCGCACGCCGCCGAAACGCAGCGAAATATCCTTGACGCCGAGCAGGATATTTCCTGGGCGAGTCATGCAGCAGCCCTTTCGCCGCCGGCGATACGAGCGTCCCTGATGGCAAGATCACCGGTGATCGTGCCCGAGCGTCCGTCCTCGAAAGTCACCGGCGTTTCCAGCACGATACGACCCTCGCCGCCGTAAAGCGCGTCGATGGCCGGGGCATAGCGCTCGGAGATGAACCGACGGCGGACCTTCTGCGTGCGCGTGAGCTCGCCGTCATCGGCGTCCAGCATCTTGTGCAGCACGATGAAGCGGTGGATCTGCGAGCCAGCGAATTGCGGGTCTGCGGCGAGACTCTCATTGAACTCCGAAACATGACCCTCGACGATGTCCAACACTTCTGGCCGCGCCGCGAGCTCCTGATAGCTCGAATATGGAATGTTGCGCTTTTCAGCCCAGTTGCCGACCGCCTCCATGTCGATATTTATCATCGCCGTCACGAAGTCCTGCTCATGGCCAAAGGTCACGGCCTCGCGAATGTTCGGGTAGAATTTCAGCTTGTTTTCCAGATATTTCGGCGCGAAGAGCGTGCCATTGACGAGGCGCCCGACGTCCTTGGCGCGGTCGATGATCCGCAGATGCCCGTCATCGTCGATCACGCCTGCATCCCCGGTATGGACCCAGCCATCATTCGTCTTCGTCTCGGCGGTGGCCTCGCTGTTCTTGTAATACTCCTGGAAGACACCGGGGCTGCGGTAGAGCACTTCCCCTTCATCTGTGATGCGCAGTTCTACGCCCGGAGCCGGCGGGCCGACGCTGTCGGAGCGCACATCGTCATTGGCCTGGATGGTGACAAATACGCTCGCCTCGGTCTGGCCGTAAAGCTGTTTCAGGTTGATTCCAAGAGAGCGGAAGAAGCGAAAGATTTCCGGGCCGATAGCCTCGCCGGCCGTATAGCCGATCCGGAGCCGCGAGAGGCCCAGCACATTCTTGAGAGGGCCGTAGACGAGGATGTCCCCGAGCCGGTAGAGCAGGCGGTCTGCGAGGCCAACCTTGTGCCCTTCGAGAAGGTCGGCCCCAGCCCGTTCGGCGACGGTCATGAAGAAACGGAACAGGCGTCGTTTCAAAGCCGCGGCGTCCTCCATGCGGATCGTCACCTGGGTCAGCAGGTTTTCGAAGACGCGCGGCGGTGCAAAAAAATAAGTGGGGCCGAGCTCGCGCAGGTCGTGCGGCACAGTCTCCGGCGATTCCGGACAGGCGAAGGAGAAACCCACCAGATGCGCCTGGCAGTAGGAGAGCACATTGTCGCCAACCCATGCCATCGGCAGGTAGGCCAGCACGACCTCATCCTCGCGCAACTGCTCAAAGTCCGCGCCGATCTTGGCGCAGATCAGGAGATTGTCGTAGGAGAGCACCACCCCCTTGGGTGTGCCGGTGGTGCCTGAGGTGTAGAGGATGATCGCGGTATCGCTGCCCTTGCCGAGATCGACCTCTTCGTCCCAGCCGCTCTCCTGGCCCATGCTGACAACATCGTCATAGGCGTGAAGGAACGGCTCGTCATAATCCCGCATACCGCGCGGGTCGTCATAGACGATCGTCCGCAGGGCGGGGAGATGCTCTTTCTGGGATAGCACCTTGTCGACCTGTTCCTGGTCCTCTGCCACGATAAAGGCGACCTCGGCATGGTCCAGAACGAAGCGCATCTCCTCCGCTACCGCATCCTGATAGACCGGCACGGGAACGGCGCCGAGGCTCTGCGCGGCACTCATGGCGAAGTAGAGCCGTGGCCGATTGTCGCCAACTATGGCGATCTTCTCGCCCCGCTTGAGGCCGAGCGCCTTCATGCCCCCGGCAAGCCGGCGCACCGCATCGCGGAAATCGGCCCAGGTCCAGGTCTGCCAGATGCCGAGATCCTTCTCGCGGACGGCCGCGACCGATGCGCGGTGCTCGGCATTGTAGCGCAGCAGCTTCGGAAAAGTGTCGTATTGCTCAATATCCACTATGGCACCGGCCATGACTTCAATCTCCCCTGGCGAGTGGAAATGCTTGGAGCGGGCCGGTTGCGGTCACAATGTCTCGGGCCTGTAAGGACGAGTTGGTAGCCAAGCTGTGCGCGAAGGCCAAGTAAAAAATGACACGGCAATACCGATTTTGGTGTCGTCGCGGATGCGGCGGGGAGGCAGTGGGGATATGTTGTCTGATCGATTGCCGCCTCCCCGGCGGCGGAACCGTTTGACAATGGCCCGGTGCGCAGGGCCGAGGGGAGCTTGAAGGATGGCACGCCCGGATTTCTCGGTCCTGCCTTCCGTGGACCGTTTGCTTGAAGCCCCCGCCCTTGCCGCCGCGGCGGCGGAATACGGCCGCGCCGAAGCGCTGACGGGCGCGCGGCAGGTTCTGGCGGAAGCGCGGCGCGCGCTTGAGGCCGGCGGGGTTCCCGATCCAGCGGCACTTGGCCCGGCGGCCGCTGCCCGTATGGCGGCGCGCGGCCAGCCGTCCCTGCGCCGGGTGTTCAACCTGACCGGTGTGGTGCTGCACACCAATCTCGGGCGGGCACCGCTGCCGCAGGAGGCACTTGCTGCCATCGCTGCGGCCGCCGGCACTTGCAATCTCGAATATGATCTCAAGACCGGCCGGCGGGGTGACCGGGACTCCCACGTCGAAACGCTGCTGACAGAACTCACCGGCGCGGAGGCGGCGCTCGTCGTCAACAACAATGCTGCCGCCGTCCTTCTGATGCTGAATAGTCTCTCGGCAGGGCGCGATACGCTGGTTTCGCGCGGGGAGCTCGTCGAGATCGGCGGCTCTTTCCGCATGCCGGAAATCATGGCCCGCGCAGGCGCCCGCATGGTCGAGGTCGGCACGACCAATCGCACCCATCCCGGCGATTTCGAGGCTGCCATCGGCCCGGAGACGGGCTGCGTGATGAAGGTGCATACCTCTAATTACGAGGTTGTCGGCTTCACGGCCTCGGTGCCGGACGACCGCCTTGCCCGCATTGCGGTGACGGCGGGCGTGCCCTATGCCGTCGATCTGGGGGCGGGTCAGCTTGTCGACCTGGCCCGCTACGGCCTGCCGCAGGAGCCGATGCCGGGCAGGGTGCTTGCTGCTGGGGCCGGTCTCGTCACCTTCAGCGGTGACAAGCTGCTGGGCGGCCCACAGGCAGGTATCGTCGTTGGGCAAGGGTCTCTCGTCGCCGCACTCAAGCGGAACCCCATGCGCCGGGCCATGCGCCTCGGCAAGCTGTCCTTAGCCGCCCTGGAAGCGGTGCTGCGGCTCTATCGGGACCCGGACCGGTTGGCCGAGCGCCTGCCCGCCCTCCGCGCGCTTGTACGCCCGGTGGAGGAGATCGAGGCTCAGGCGCGACGGCTCGCGCCAGCGATCGAGGGTTCCGAGATTACGGTCGTCGCGAGCCAGATCGGCTCCGGGTCGCTGCCTGTGGAGTACCTGGAAAGCCGGGCGCTTGCGCTCTCCGCACCCAGCGGTAAGGCGCTGGAGGCGCGCGCGGCGGCCTTTCGCCAGCTGTCGATCCCAGTCATCGGGCGCCTCTCGGAGGGACGGTTGCTCTTCGATCTGCGCGCCCTTGACGATGAAGCCGCGTTCTTGTCTCAACTGCCCTTATGATTGTCGCGACCGCCGGGCATATCGATCACGGCAAGACTGCGCTGGTGAAGGCACTGACCGGCGCGGACGCCGACCGGCTGCCGGAGGAGAAGGCACGCGGGCTCACCATCGACCTCGGCTTCGCCTATTGGCGGGCCGGGCCAGGCCAGGCCATCAGCTTCATTGATGTGCCAGGCCATGAACGCTTCATCAAGAACATGCTGGCCGGCGTCACCGGCATCGACACAGCGCTGCTGGTCGTGGCTGCCGATGACGGGCCTATGCCGCAGACGCGCGAGCATCTGGCGATCCTTGATCTGCTGGGCGTGCAGCAGGGAATTGTCGCGGTGACCAAGATGGACCGTGTCGCCGCGGAGCGCGTGCAGGCGGTGGCAGAGGAAGTGCAAGCGCTGGTGGAGGAGACTGTGCTTGCCGGGTCACCCGTGCTGCCGGTCTCTGCGATCACGGGCGCAGGCGTGCTGGAACTGCAGCGCGCGCTGCAGCGGCTTGCGGGGAGGGAGAGGCGTCGGCGGGCATCGGGGCGTTTCCGGCTGGCGGTGGACCGCAGCTTCACCTTGCGTGGTGTCGGCCTCGTGGTCACCGGCACGGCGTTTTCGGGCACAGTCAAGGTCGGCGACCGGCTGCTGATTTCCCCCAGCGGCGTCGAGGCGCGGGTTCGCGCTATTCACGCCGGGAATGTCCAAGCACATGCCGCGCAGGCCGGGCAGCGTGTGGCGCTCAACCTCGCCGGCCTGCGCCGCCATGTCGTCTCGCGCGGCGACTGGTTACTCGCGCCAGAGGCGCACGGGCCGACGCGCCGTATCGATATCAGGCTTAGGGTGATCGGCAGCGAGGCACGGCCGCTTCGCGACCGCATGCCGGTGCATGTCCATCTGGGCGCGACAGATATCACCGGGCGGGTTGCCGTGCTGGACGGGTCATCCATTGCGCCGGGTGAAGCCGGCTGGGCGCAATTGCTGCTCGACCGCGAGATTGGGGCGTTGGTAGGCGACGGCGTCGTGCTGCGGGATCAGTCGGCGATGCGCACCGTGGCCGGCGGGCGTGTCGTTGATCCGTTCCCCCCGGCGCGCGGCCGGGCACGCCCAGAGCGTCTCGCCGAGCTCGCAGTGCGCGCGGGACCGGACGCATTCGGTGGATTGGTCGAAATGGCGCCCTTCGGCTTCGATTTCGCTCGGTTTGCGCGGGCGCACAATCTGGACGATGCAGAACAGGCGGCGCTCAGGCGGCGGCAGGGCGTCGCGTTCGCCGGGCCGGTCGCCGTCGATGCCGCGCGCTGGCAGACGCTTTGTGATGCCTTTGAGCACGAGGTGGACGCCTGGACGGCGGCGCATCCGGACAGCCCCGGCCTCGGCCCCGTGGCGCTGCGGCGGCAGCTCGACCCACCGCCGCCGCGTGACATCGCCGAAGCCGCGCTCGCAGCGTTGGCAGGGGCAGGCCGGCTCGCACGCTCGGGGGGCTTCGTCCACAGGCCCGGTCACCGCGCGGCGCTGGCGCCGGAAGAGGAAGCGCTCTGGCAGCGCATCGAGCCGCTGGTGGCGGAGGCCGGCCTCCGCCCGCCACGCGTGCGAGAACTCGCCGAGATGCTCAGGGTTGATCACAACAGGGTGGACCGGGTCTTGCGGCAGGCCGGCCGCTTAGGGCTGGTGCGGCGGGTTGCGGATAATCGCTGGTTCCCGCCGGCGGCGCTTAGGGGGCTGGCGGCAATCGCTGAACGCCTCGCGGCGGAGAGCGCCGACGGGTACTTCACGGCAGCCGCCTACAAGGACCGGGCCGGGATCGGGCGCAATGTCACCATCGAATTGCTGGAGTTCTTCGATAGGGAAGGTTTTACCCGGCGCGAAGGCGATGCCAGGCGGATCGTCCGGGCGTGGCGGGGATGATCGCAGTCAGCTAAAGGGAGATCGTTTCGATGCGCATAGAAGATGTTCGGGTTCACCTGTTGGTGTTGCCCTGGCGGGAGCCGCCGGCTTTCCAGCGCGGTTATGCGCGCGAGCGCAATGTGCTTGTGGTCGAGATCGAGACGCGCTCCGGCCATGTAGGGCTCGGCTATCAGCTATATCTGCGCGAGGGGTTCCGCACGGTGAAGGTGTGCCTCGAAGAAACTATGACGCCCCACCTGATCGGGCGGGACGCCAGCGAGGTCGAGGCGATCTGGCGCGAACTCTGGACCGCCTCGCTGGCCGACGGACGCGGTGGGGCGCCGGTGCTGGCGCTCTCAGCAGTGGATGTCGCGCTCTGGGACATTGTGGGCCAGGCGGCGGGCATGCCCCTGCACCGGCTCTGGGGCCATTACCGCGCCGAGGTGCCGGCATATGGGTCGGGCGTCTGGCGGGGGCTCGAACCTGACGCGATGGTAGAAAAAGCACGGCGCTTCAAGGCGGAAGGCTATCCGGCGATCAAGATGCAGGTCGGCCACGCCTGGACCGACGCGGAAGACCTGACGCATGTCCGCCGGGTGCGTGAGGCCATCGGGCCCGAGGTTGACATCATGGTCGATGTCAACATGGCGTGGACTGCCGATCACGCGATCCTGCAGGGCCGCAAGCTGGAGCAGTACGACATCTATTGGCTGGAGGAACCAGTCGTACCCGACGACTTCGCCGGTTATTTCCGGATCGCGGACGCGCTCGACCTCCGGGTCGTGGGCGGTGAGAGCCACATGACGCGCTATGATCTCAAGCCTTTCTTCGAGAACCCGAAATTGCCGATCCTCCAGCCAGATGTGGTGCGCGGCGGACTGACGGACCTGCGCAAGACTGCCGCCATTGCAGACACCTGGGGGATGACCATCGCGCCGCATCTCTATCCTGAACTGATGATCCAGCTCATGGCCTCAATCCCGAACGGGCTGATCCTGGAGGATATGGGGCTGATGCAGGATCTGTTCATCGATCCGCCATGCGTCCAGAACGGCATAGTCCGTGCCCCGGAGACGCCAGGCCACGGCCTCGTCTTCACCGAGGAAGCAATGAAGGAAGGCCGCATCGCCTGACAGTGGCAGGCGGCCTCGCCCCGGCGGCGCGGCACATGGTGGAAGCCTGGCGGGCGCGGCGGCGGGGTTGCCGTCGTCGGTGGTGGACCGGCTCGTCCGGGCGGTGCTGGTTCTGGAACGGCTGGAGGCGATGCGCATCGAGGCGTAGGAAGGCTCGGAAATCCTGCGTGCCGTGACTGCCGAGGTCGATGCCTGGCTCGGCGCCGAGGCGGCAGTGGAGAAGCCCGACCGGCAACAACAGATGCAGCGAGTGGACCGAGATGGCGCGTAGCGATCTTCTCGTGTCCCTGGTTCGGGCAAGTGCGATGTGAGACAGCAAGGAGCTCACCACCACGGTAGAAGCGATTATCGCCGAGGAGCGCGCTAAACAGCACCACATCCTCGCTGATCGATTGGCCGGACATGTCCCGACCGCCCTGATCGCGCTCACGCTTGAAGATGCTCAATCCATTGCGATTATGGTGAACCGGAGGCTCGGCTACAATCGTGAGACCTGGACCGCCATGGCGGCCGCCTCAATGCGTGCCGAGGATGACGATGGCGGCGCTTGGCATTGAAACCGACGTTGCTACAGGATTGACATTTCCGTGCAGATCTTCCATAAGATGTCCCCAGAACCTCTGAATTCCCCGTCGTGGGCGGCGGACCCTATGGCCACCATCATGGTGGCCATAGCCATTTTCGGGCTGGGATGAAAATCTGCTTCATCGACGAGGCGGGGGATCTCGGAGCGCTGACCGATCCGCCGCAACCGAACGATCAACCCGTCCTGGTCATCGGCGGGCTCTTCGTCGACGTCGCGGACCTCGCGAGCTTCACGGCTGACTTCCTTGCTCTGAAGCACCGGTATTTCCCGAATCTGCCCTATCCGTCGCCGCCGCATCCTGCCGGAAATCAAGGGCGCCGAAATCCGCAGGAACGCGACCCGGGGCAACGCGCGCCAGCATGCCTTCGGTTTTCTCGACCGCATCATGGGTCTGTTGCAGCGTTACGAGGCTCGTCGCCCGCATCTGGATCAAGGCGCCCGGCGGCGA
Source organism: Alphaproteobacteria bacterium (assembly GCA_026710105.1). Classification (GTDB taxonomy): domain Bacteria; phylum Pseudomonadota; class Alphaproteobacteria; order Bin95; family Bin95; genus Bin95. The sequence goes on along the minus strand of JAPORR010000182.1, from coordinate 807 downwards.
TTTCGACGCCACATCGGTCTACAACTCGTCGATGCAGGGCCTATGCAGCTACTTCGACCATCACCTCGCCCGGACTGGCGACATCGGTGCCTGCATCGCCGACAGCCGGAACAAGTTCAAGAACGTCCGCGTCTCCCATTCGATCTTCACGCAGAAGTTCGGCACGACGGCGCGGCGTTATCCGCGCCTCGTAGAATTGCCGACCTTCGGCCACACCGACAATCATGCCGGTCTCCAGGTCTGCGATCTCGTCTGTTCCGCCTTGCTCTATCCCATCGCCTGCCATGCCTACTGCCATGTCGACAATATCCATGTGAAGCCGACCGGCTTCGGCGGCGCTACGGCGACCGGTTGAAGGCCATTCAGTACCGGTATCTCGACGACGCCTCCGACCGGCACCGCGGCGGCCTCGTGGTCTCCGATCCCATCGAGCACCGGAACGCCTCGCTGATGTTCGGCTGATACGGGCCGCACCCATCCGGTCCGTCAGACTGCTGCGCAACCGGCCGTTTTCCGGGGGCGGGGACCGCTTTGGCCGTTTCTCTACTGCGTAGCCGGCCCTATGCCGCCCGGCAGTCTGCCGGAGCCTCACTCATCTTCGACAGTTTGGAATCTGGTTTTGTTGATTATCAATGGGTTGCGGGCGACTTTTGGCCGCGTGGCACTACGTTTCGCAGGATTCGCGATGCCCGACCCGATGTCGGTGGTCAGGCCAATGTGGGGGTTTCCTTCCCGTTTGCAGGCTCGTCGTTGATGCGTCGTATGGTGATCGGCAGCTCCGACGCAGCGCAGGATGGCGACGGTTGA
>JAPORR010000015.1 GCA_026710105.1 Alphaproteobacteria bacterium | reverse complement strand
CGAATTCGCCCATGCCGGGATACGCGCCGTGCTCGTCCGTATAGAGCGTTGCACCAGGTTCTGCGTTGTCTTGGACAAAGCCTTGCAGCGTTGGCTTATCGGTTCCAGGCACAACGCGGGCGCGGACTTGGCCGCTTTCGCGATCTTTCATGCCGGCAACAACCGTCTTGCCAGCAGTGCCGCGTCCTAACCCGGCTTCCTTTGCTGCTTTGCGCTTGGACTGCGACATATTCTTGCGCTTACCGCCCATATAGGTTTCGTCAGTCTCGACCGGACCGATTAGGCTTTCTAGGCCGGACTGGTCCCAGGCTTCGCGCAGCCGGTGCATCATAAACCAAGCGGTTTTCTGCGTGACGCCTATATCCCTGTGCAGTTTCATAGACGAAACCGACTTCAGGTTCGTGACATACAGATAAACGGCGAAGACCCACTTGCGGAGCGGAAGGCGGGAATTCTGCAAAGGCGTTCCAGTGCGGACGCTGAAATAGGAGCGGCAGCCGTTACAGAAGTAAGGCATTGGCTTCCGGCTTTTGAGTTCTGTCGTATGGTCGGAGCCGCAATGCGGACAAGTGCGACCTTCCGGCCAGCGGGTTTCAATGAACCACCGCTCTGCGCTGGCCTCGTCCGGGAACATGTCCATCAGCTGCATGACGCTAATGGCTTCGCGGTTGGCCTTGCCCGGTCCTCTGTGCTTCATCATTGCCGTTTCCCTCCGTCTATGGGAGGGTTATAGCGCATTCTCGAAAGCAAGTAAAGCTAAATATATAAATCCCTTTTGTTTTTCCCGCCCCTGACGCTCACGGAAGCTGCGCCAATCCGCCGATCTTGGGCCGGACGATCTCGAAAGCGCGGTTGGGCTGGTCCGGACGCAGGTGCGACAACGCGATGGGCCGCGCCGTCAAGTCTGCGAGTTGCAGGCCGACGGAGTTCGCTGCCTTGGGTACGAACACCGGCTGGAAATCGAACAGGCCGAAGTCCTGCCGGCCAGTGCCGGAGCCGCTGTCGTTGGCAGCGATCCGGCGAAACTCCAGTTCCAGTTCCCGGTCCTCCTTCCGGCCGCGGCTCTCGAAGATGACATGGACCGTCCTTCCGTGCTGCCCCTCCTCGCTCAACATGGCGTGCAGCTGCTCCATGCAGAAATGAAGCGCAAGCTGGTACGGATTCCGAGTGTCGGCATATCTCGTTCGCAGACCGTGCTTGTCGATGACGGCGGCGAAAATCGTCATGGGCGTCGCTTCTACCAGGCGATTGAGATCGCCGTAGAACCGTTCGCGCAACGCCCTGTCGGTCAGCAATATAGCGAACGGCCCCATGCTCTTGCGGATGTCATGTTCGTGCAGGACAACAGCGTCGTGCCCCCAGATGCCGAACTTGAAACGCTGAACCGCGGGAACAACGCTGGCGATGTAGTCAGCCTTGCGCAGGGCGCAGAAGACCAAGGCGAAGACAGGGTATTGCGGATCGATGGCGACAAGCCCGTGATCGCCACTCTCGTCCGCGTAGACCACGAAATCCGAGAAATTCGACAACACGCCCCCGCTACTGGCTACGTTCCCTATCCGCTTTCCCGGCAACATCGCCGAACCGGAAGAGGGCATACACCCCGGCTAGCTCCACGCCTACTGCTGATGGATCAGAGTCCGCAGCCTCAAGTCAGCTGACCTATCCGTCGCCAAGTTCTTCGATTAGGTCTTCTTCCTCGGGGAAGGTCGTGCCAGCCTCTCCACCGAGAGCTGCTCATCCAGAAAACCACGCGCGCCACACGGGTTCACATGAACCTGCCCGGGTTGTGCATCAAGCTGGTTCGCAATGAACTCGACCGTCTCCGGGACCTGGTCTGCGGCTTGCGGTGCAACAACCGCCAACAACCGCCGTGTGCCGTCCTGGCGGAGCGCCTGACCGAGTATCCCATTGATGTGTTCGTCCATAAACCCATATCCGATCGCCACGACGAGCCTCGCCGCGTCTAGCGTCCATCGCCTGAGTTCGTACGCCAGGAAGAGAAAAGGATCGACGTACTGGAGCTTATAGGACGTGCCGAATATCAACGCCACATGCTCGTCTGCGATCTTCGACGGCGAGTCCGAATAGCTGACGGTCCCGTCTTCTGCGAAATACCAGTCCAGCGAACCATGCAGCTTGTAGAGGAAGATGCGGGTCTCCTCGTTCGGTCCCTCATCGAACAGTCGCCAATCCCACACACGCCCTGCGAACCCCCTCTGGACGGTGCCGTGCCCGCAACTCCTCTCCACGCAAAGATCGTAGTTCAGGGAGAAAACCCGCAGCGCGTGACCGAACTCCTCCTGAAACCGAAGCAGGCCGCGGTAGTAGTCCGCAGCCTCGCTCTCGGCAAGGGCTACCCACTGTCCGCGCAGCACACTG
>JAPORR010000211.1 GCA_026710105.1 Alphaproteobacteria bacterium | reverse complement strand
CACGCGCCGCGGGCCGTCCCCGGCGCGCCCGCAGGCATGTCTTGCGCCGCCCGGGGCGCCGGTCAGGCTCGGATCCAAAGGGACCGAGCCGTTTCCGTGCGGAATCGGGGGGCGGGCGTTGCGCTTCGGAATGCGATCCGGTACATCGTCCGGACAGGTTGCCAGTGGGCGCTCCTGCCCGGAGATTTCCCGCCGTTCACGACCGTGCAGCACCATTTTCGCCGGCTGTGCGACGTGATCAACGAAGCGCTGGCATGTTAAACAACCCGTTTCTCAAAGCTGCCGCCGATGGCAAGAGAGACCGCTTGCAGCTTGATCGTCTCCTGACGATCACAGCGCCGCACGAGCGCCTGGCTGTCGGCTGCATCGGGCTGCTCGTCCTCGCGTTCGCGGCTTGGTTCCTTTTTGGCAGCGTCGTGCGGAGTGTCACGCTTGAGGGTTTGCTGATCGTCCCCGGCGAGCGCCACACCGTGGTAACGGGAGAGCCCGGTCGGCATCTGGAACACCTCGTGGCCCCGGGGGATCGCGTACAGGCCGGCCAAACCGTGGCGCGTCGGAGCGTGCCGGCATTGGAACGCGAGCTGGCGGCGCTTCGCGATCGTTTGAGCCTGCTACGGTCGCAAGCCCGTCTGGCGGCTGGAGACGGTGCTGCGTCACGATCCCTGATTGCATCCGCCGAGGCATCCCTGCTCCAGATGGAGGCAAGACGCACGGCGCGGCAGATGATCGTCAGCGGGTTCGCCGGCGTTGTCGTCGAGTTGTTGGCCGCTCCCGGAGAATACCTGCCGGACGGCGCCGCCGTCGTGCGGATTCACGAAACCCCGAACCGTCCCGTCGAGGCGGTGCTGCGTGTCGACCGCTCGACCGCGCGCCGTATCCGGCCCGGCATGGAGGCATCCGTCCAGGTTGGATTGCCCGGCGGCGGGACGCGTATGCTGCGCGGCGCGGTTGCCCGGGTTATCGCCGGACCGCTGCCGAACTGGCTAACGCGGCTGGAGCCCGCCGTCCCGGCATCCTCCTACCGGATCGATATCGTTTTCGAGGACGCATCCGGCTTCAAGGCGGCGGACGGCACGGCGTGCCTGATACGCATTGAGCTTGGCCGGCATGCGCCGGTCGACCTTTTTTTGCCCGGTCGGTCCTGAATGCCTTCGTCCGGTCGGAACGCGTCCCGCAAACCGTCGGAAAAGGCCGCCGGAGCACCTGAACGACGACGGCTGACTACCCCCCTTGTGCTGCAGTCGCATGTCACGGAATGCGGCGCCGCGTGCCTCGGCAGCGTACTCGCGCATTTCGGTCTCTGGGTGCCTCTCGGCGAATTGCGAGACAGGTGTCAGGTCAGCCGCGATGGCTCTACCGCCGCCGATATTCGGCGCGCCGCCCGGCACTACGGCGTCGAATGCTTGGGGCTAATGGTTGATGTGCGCCAACTCAAAAAGCTGCCGCTTCCACTGATCCTGTTCTGGGATTTCAACCACTTCGTCATTCTCGAAGGCTTTGACCGTCGGCGCTTTTTCCTCAACGATCCCGCACTTGGCCGCCGCACGCTCACCGCCGAGGAATTCGAAAAGAGCTGGTCCGGGGTCGCACTGCAATTTACGCCCGGATCGGAGTTCAAGCCCGGTGGTGCGCGACCGACCATCCAGCGGCAGCTGCCGTTCTGGCTGGGGGGAGCAGGAGGTGCGCTGGCCTATGCGTTTGCATGCGGGCTGATGTTGGTCCTGCTGGCCCTGACCTTGCCGGCAATGCTCGCCCTCTTCGTGGACAGGGTTCTGGGCGAAGCCGAGTCCCGGGGTTTCCTCACGGCAGGCGTGCTGGCCGTGGCGGCGGTTCTGGTCTACGGCCTCACCTGGCTCAAGCAAATGTGCCTCAAGCGACTGGCCATCCGCACCTCAGTCGTCGCCGGGAACTTTTGCGTCTCGCGATTACTGCGCCTGCCGGCGGAGTTTTTCAACCATCGACTTGCTGGCGAACTGGCGGGTCGTGTCCAGTCGGTCGACCGGGTCGCCAGGAGCTTGTCGGAGCGGTTTCTCTCCCTCGTGGTCGAGTCCGTGATGGGTGTCGTCCTTCTCGCGGTCATGTTGACCTACGATCCCGTACTGGCGCTCATCGTGCTCGGTCTGGCGGTGCTGAACGCGGCGCTGTTGCGGATGATCGCGCGCATCAGGCTGGACCGGCGCCATGCGTTGCAACGCGAGCAGGGGGATTTGCTCGGGCTCGGTATGCTGCTGCTGCACCAGATGGATAATCTCCGGATGACCGCGTCCGACGATCAGTTCTTTTCGCGTTGGAGCGGCCGGCAGGCCAGTGCGCTGGATGCCCGAAATCGCCATGCGGAGTTCGGTCATGTCAGTGCGGCAATCCCGGGCCTGCTCATGGCATTCGGCAGTGCCGCC
>JAPORR010000178.1 GCA_026710105.1 Alphaproteobacteria bacterium | reverse complement strand
AGGACCGCGACCGCGGCCATCGCGACGACTACTGATGCGCTTCGTGGTCGATGCGAGCGTGGCGGTCAAGTGGCTGGTCGCCGAAGACGATGCGGATATCGCGGAGGCACTGGCGACCGGCGGCCACGCCCTGCACGCGCCGCGCCTGATGGCTTCGGAGATCACCAATGCGCTGTGGCGCAAGGCACGGACGGGCGAGATCGAGCGTCGTGCCGCAGGTATCCTGCTGGGGGATGTGCAGGACATGCCGGTGCGCTGGGGCGCCGACGAAATCCTCTCCCCCAATGCGGCTCGTTTGGCGCTGGCCCTCGATCACCCGATTTACGACTGCGTGTATCTCGCGCTGGCGCACCGCCTCGGCGCGAGGGTGGTCACGGCGGACCGCCGATTCGCGAATGCCGTAGCCACGACCGAGCACGGCGAATCCGTCCTGACGCTGGCCGATTACGCCGAAACGCGATGATCGCGAAATTTCCCAAACGTTGACCCAAGCTTGCCAAGAGCACCGTGCTCAACTTTCGCTGCCAGCGACCTGACCGATCCTCGCGTCAAGCACGCTCTCGGTAGCCCATCGACACCCACTGCAGCGCGGTAGGCGCGCCCTCACCGGAACGCGTTCACGCAGCAAGGCGTTCGATCTTTCGGCGCAGATCGTCTTCCGCCTCGAGCGAGGCGACCGCAGTTCCGGCAACATTGGTCAGCCGTGCAAGGTCGAGTCTCGGTATTTCCTGCTGATCGGCGAACACGATGACCGACTCGAAGGGCACGCGGTGAAGCAGAAAATGCGACAGCATGATTGTCGTCAGACGCGCCTTATCGCGGCCCGGAATCCCGTAAAGGAACACCGATCTCCCGTCCTTCCCCTCAAAGCGGTAGTCCACCGGATAGTGGTTGGCGTCCGGAACCTCAGGCGGAATGTAGTCCCTCTCGACGACTTCCTCGTCCAAGATGGTGAAGACCAGCCCGCGCAGGTCCTCGTAGAACGTCGAGGCGACCCTCTCGCGGCTCAGGAACGACAGGTCATGGATCTTCGTCAATGCCTGCCCGAACCTGAATAGCGCGCCCGCCACCTGGTCCGGCGGCGTCTCGACGGAGAAGATGCCCTCTTCTTCCTCCACGCCGCTCTCGCGCACGATTTGTTCACGCAGAGACGCACGCGCGCCTTCGTAGAACAGCTCCACGTCATGCTCGTAGCTCAAGTGCATCAGAGTGTGGCCGCGATCGCTGAGCTTCACGCCTCCGGCCGCCGTTTCGGACAAGTAGATCGGGAAGTGGTCGCCATCCGGAAACGTGAACGGCGATTCCATCATCAGCACGTCGTCCTCGCGCCGGTGAATCCTAACTTCTGCGCACAGGCGCTCGCACAGCAGTTTTTCCAGTTGCACCTGATCAAGCGCCATCGAATAAGTCCCGCTCGTCATGATTCGCGGAAAGACCCTCCACGCCACAATCTTCTATCAGGCACGCGAGCGCTCCCCCCACGGTCCTGTACCGATCCGTTCCTTCGGCGTGGCTGTCGACTTTCCCCCCGGCCGCGAGTGCCTCGGCTCGAAGCACGATGAATATGACAGGCGTAGCGGATCTCCCCGTGTACGTGGCTCGCCCCGTTGTAGCGAACCAGGCTCAGCGGCTTCCCCCCGCGCCGCGTCAGCGCCAAGCCGCACGAAAAGTCCAGATCGTCATCCAGATTCTGCCGCTGGTAGATCCGGTAGACCGCCCCGTCTTCCGTTACGGCATTGAAATTCCGCTGTTTGTGCCGTCCCGGTTTCTCCAGCCAACGGGCACCGGGATTCCTCACTCGCTTCGAGACCGATCGAAGTCCGTTGAGCGTATCGTTCGACAGCAACAAGTCAGTCATCGGACCACGGCCTGCGACCGCTGCCGCCGTAGCTCCCAACGCGCCCGGCGAACGGGGCCTCCACGCGCCTCAGCCCCGATCGCGACGATCCTGCTTCGTCCGTCCTTGGCGCCGCACCCTTCGTTCACGGGCCGATCTCCACGTTCCCGAATTCCAGTCCCATCTCCGCTCCGCTGTCGCAACCGGTCATGCCTACGGTATGCGCCGCTCGTTCCAGACGCAATCTGCCAACTCGGTACCGTTGCGCGCAACAGCAGATTGTTTCGCTCCACAGGCCGAAACCGCGATCCAGCGTCTTTGGCTACGGCGTCTTCTCCGGTCCCTTCGCGGGTTAAATGCCCGGCCGCGTCCGGTTCATGAACGCCCGAATCTCCCCTCGGCTACGGTCCCGGAGTCCCTAACTCTGTCCTCGCCGAGAGCTTCCAGCACCGTAATCGGCTGGTCGGTGACGAGCTCTAGTCGGCCATCCCGTGCGCGGCGGGCGCACGGTCAACGAAACCGAGGCCGACATCGTGCGCCGGGTGTTCCGGGAGTTCGCCGACGG
>JAPORR010000142.1 GCA_026710105.1 Alphaproteobacteria bacterium | reverse complement strand
TAGCTCAATGCCCGCCTAAGTCGTAAGTCCATGTTTGCCCGCCCGCGCCCCGCTTGCCAACCCATTATCCGCAATCAGCTCTTTAAATTCTCGGGCGGCCAGTCATAGCCACTGCAATGCTCGCCCCGACTCGTTCCGCCGCCGCCTCGACCTCGCGGTCCCCGACATGAGCGTATCTGAGCGTCATGGTCGGCTGCGCATGACCGAGCATCCGGGCGACGGTGGGCAGCGGGACGCCACGGGCCACGGCCTGGCTCGCTACGGTATGGCGCAAATCGTGCAGGCGCACATCCTCGATCCCCGCCTCCTGCCTTGCCCGGCGCCAGAAGCCGAGATTGCGGGACTGCGGCCTTTCCGGGTGTCCCGGCGAGGGAAAGACGTAGGCGCTCCCGTTTCGCGGCTGGCGGGCGATGATGGCCTGCGCCGCCTCGCTCAGCCAGACCGTGCGCGGCCCCGTCTTGGCCTCCGCCAATCTGAGCACGTCGCCATCGACCTCCGACCATCGCAGCGTCACGATTTCGCTCTTGCGGCAGCCGGTCAGCAGAAGCAGGCGGATGATGTCGGCTTGCGGCAGGCAGGAGGGTCGTTTCTCCACCAGCCGGTCCAGGGTCCGGTGAAGCCGGGCGATCTCTTCGGCGGACAGGAAGCGGGTCATCTTCCGGCGCGGGTTCGGTCTGACGCCCGCGACCGGATCCTTGTTTACAGGGCCGACGGCCTTCGCGGCGGTCATGATCTTGCGCAGCACAGCGAGGGCCATATTGGCCGCACCCGGCGTCTTGCAGCTCATGGCGTCGAACCAGCGTTCAACCGTGGGCCTGCCGATGCGGTCGAGGCGAAGGGCGCCGAAAGCGGGCAGAAGCTGCCGATCAAGCATATGCCTCACGCGCTTGCCCCGGCCTTCGCTGAAGCGCTGCGCCGGCAGCCAGTCCTCCATGACGAAATCCCGGAAGAGGGGAACGGCAGCCCGCCCGGCTTCGGCGCAAAGCGGATGCGAGCCATTCAGCAAGGCCCGGCATGCGCTGCGGGCGTCCTCCACGGTCATCAGCGCGGCCGAGCCGATAGTGGTGCGCACAATCCTGCCGTTCACGGTCCCGTGCCACACGAAACTGCGATGCCCGGACGGACGGACCCGCACGCCCAGACCGGCAACGCGAATATCCTTGACGATGTATTCGGTCCCGCCCGGCTTCAATCTTGCAACGCCGGCATCTGTCAGGCGGACCTTTCTCGCTCTGCCGGTCACAACTGCACCCCCGAGAGCAGCGGTGCCAGCGCCTCGACCGTCTCCCGGACAGTGGCGTCGGAGAGATGTGCATATTTCAGCGTGGTCGCCGCATTGTCATGACCCAGCAGCCGGCCCACCGTCCGAATTGTCTCGCCGCTCGACAGCGCCATACTGGCGAAACTGTGACGGGTGTCGTGCAGGCGCACATCGTCAAGGTCCGCCTCGGCGCGCAGCTGTATCCAGAAGGCGTCAAGCCAGCTCCAGGGCGAGCGACGGTCTCCGATGGGAAACACGAGACGCTGCGACCGCGGCAGCCCGTCGAGAACTTCCCGCGCCGCCCCGCAGAGCCAGACCGTGCGGGGACCGGTTTTGGAGTCTTCCAGATAGAGCCTGCCGTCGCGGTAGAAGCGCCATTCCAGGGTGACGATCTCCGACTTGCGGCAGCCGGTCAGCAGAAGCAGGCGCAAGGCTGCAACCCGGAACGGCTGTCGGGCCTCATGCCGGTCCAGAACCATGCCGAGGCGGCGGTATTCCTCGGGCGACAGGAAGCGCTCCGACCGCTTCTGCCGGTAGCGCCTGATGCCCTTGCAGGGATTGCCGCCGTCGGGACGATACCCCCAGGCTTCGGCCTGCTGCATGATGACGGAGAGGATCGGGGCCGAGCGGTTCGCCGCCGCCGGCACCGCATGCAGCGAGCGGAACCAGCGCTGTACCTCTTCGCGGTCGATCTCGGCGACGGGCCGACCCGTGAAGAAGGGCAGGATTTGTCGCTGGAGATAGTAGCGGTTGACCGCGAGTGTGCGCGGCTTCCAGCGCCTGCCGTAACGGGAGAAGACCTCTTCGGCGACGGTCTCGAACAGGGCGTCACCGGATGCTTCCGCCTCGATATCCCTGTCCTCGCGCAGCGCCGCCAGCAGGGACCGGGCGCGGGTGCGTGCTTCGGCCTCGGGCATGACCGCCGCATCGCCGACGATCTTCCAGACCCGGTGGCCCCTGTGCTGGCTGTGGATGAAGTAGCGCTTCCTGCCCGAAGGCATGACGCGGACGCCGTATCCCTTCAGTTCGGCGTCCCTGACATTGCGGGCGGTCTTGCGCGCCCGGAGATTATCGACCCGGTGCTGGGTGAGGCGAATGACGGCCACGATTGCGGTTCCCCGAACTGTTGCACTCGTGTGCAAAACCGGGTTCG
>JAPORR010000192.1 GCA_026710105.1 Alphaproteobacteria bacterium | reverse complement strand
GCTCCGGCGACGCCGATCCCGATCGACCATTTGCTGTTCAATCTCGGCAACTCGCGTCTCGCACACAAGCTAAGCCCGCTGCAGATGACGCCAGGCGTGGTCCGCCATCTGCCCTTCGAGAGGTTCGGCTCAGACATGGGCGCAAGCCGCATCAATGGGCAAAAGCTCTGGAAGCCCGGCTACATGACCCGCCTGGGGCTCCGCAAGACTTGGATCATGTCAACCGTGCGTGGTCAGTCCAAGCGGGCTGGTGTCGACTATCTAGCTGGGCCGGTGTCGAACCAAGCAGTCGCCGGAGCCGGGTGATGCAGATCGTCGGCGTAAGCCTGCTCAGAAACGAGGAGTATTTCGCGGCCTGGGCGCTGATGAATGCCGCCGCCTTCTGCGACCGTATCATCGTCATGGATAACCGCTCGCAGGATCGGACGCGAGGCATCGTCGAAGCCGTCGCCCGTGAGCATTCTCATATCGAGATTATTGATGTTCGCAACGTACATCGCACGCACAAATACCTGGAACCGCTGGTTGGCACGCCGACATGGGTCTTCTGCATTGACGGTGATGAAATTTATGACCCTGCCGGGCTGGCGGCAATGCGAAAGCGCCTTATGGCGGGTGACTTTGACCGCTACTCTCGAGTAGGGGGTAAATTTGCGCATATTTTTTCTGTTTTCCCCGAAGAAAAGAGAGCACTTGGTTATTCTGATACACATAGCGTGACTTCGAATAAATTATTCAATTTTCTAGTGATTAAAAGTTGGTCTGGAGGAACCGAGAGGTTACACGGAGGCCGTATTATATACAAACCAGAATACGATGGACAAACGCTCGATCTTTGGAAGCAGGAAACATGGAATGAAACAGAGTTTCGCTGTCTCCATCTCTGCTTCTTGCCCCGCTCTTCTCTGGATGCATCGGAAGATTTTTCTGGACGCTTCGGCCGCAAGAACCCGGCAGAATTCTACAAAACGCGTTTTCTTTACCAACGGCTCCGCCGGGCTCTGCGCCGCCGCCTCAAACCTAGCGGTGTGACCGACATCCGTGACTACAAACGCAACTATGCACAGGGGCCTGTTGGCGAGTTTGACATTGCCGGTTTCAACCTGCCTTCCGATTTCCGCGCCCTCGATCCTTATTGCGACGAGGCTATGGCAGTGCTTCATGCCTCGTCTGAACGGCAGGGCGTGGGACCGGCGGCGGCTATACAGGGCGATCGGGCATGAGCCGGCTGCCCGTCTTCGTCGTCAACCTCGACCGCCGCCCGGACCGGTGGGAGGCGGTGGTGGAAAACCTGGGTCGGCATGGCGTGGTGCCTATCCGGATTCCGGCGATAGACGCCGAGACCGTGTCGGACCGAGAGCTGCGGAAACGGGTGGCGCTCGATAAGCCGTTCCAGCCGCTGAGCCGGGGGGCTGAGGCATGCATCCTGAGCCACTGCAAGGCATGGGAAGCGCTGCTTGCTTCGGCATACCCGGCAGCCCTGCTCGCCGAGGACGATGCGTATTTCGCCGCTGACATCGCAACGGTGCTTGATCCCACCGGTTGGTGGCCGGAAGGCGCGGGGCTGATAAAGCTGGAGGCGGCCCGCAACAAGAAGCGCCATCTGGGTGCCGAATGCGGCCGGACGCCGGGCGGGCGGCGGATCTACCCGCTGCTACGATTCCCCGGCGGCTCGGCCGGATACCTGATCAACCGCCGTGCCGCTGAAACGGCGCTCCGCCTGTGCGTCGAGGTGGACGTGTCGATCGACCGCTTCCTGTTCGACATCAGCGCGTCGCAGGCGGCGCGGGCGCTCCGGCCCCTCCAGGTCGTGCCCACTATGATTCGGCAGCGCCACGAAGAGTTCGGCTCCGACATCCAATCCACCGAGCCCTGGAGCCGCCGGTCGGGAGTGTTGACCCCTCTCGGTGGCTCCAAGGCCCGACGCTGGGGGGTCGCCCTTCGCAAAGGGGCCCAGACAGCGGCTTGGGCTGCGGGCTGCAGGCGGCGTGTACGGGTGGAATTCTCGGAGTCGCCCCCATGCTGAGGTCTGGCGCAAAGTGCAGACGGGAACATAATCTGATTTCCCTCCCATCCGTCTGCATCAAAGGCTTCCAGAAAGTGAATTGCAGAGGCTGCAAATCGGACATCATGTCCGATTATGAGGGAACACAATGAGCAGCTTCTTGAGCATTATCATCATTTGTTTTGTGAAATTCATAATGGCTCCTTTGGGTGCTCAAAAGAAGCTGAAAACTCTCAGAAAAGCGCTAATACCGCTTCGCAAGCATATGCTTGCACTTTATGAACCTGGAAATCCCAAATCAGGACTTCGTGGTAATTTCGAATCTGATACGGTTGAATGGCTGGACAACATTTCCACCGACGGGTCAGCAGTGCTGTGGGATGTTGGCGCGAATATCGGGTACTACAGCTTTTATGCTGCCCTTCGGCGGAATATGCA
>JAPORR010000118.1 GCA_026710105.1 Alphaproteobacteria bacterium | reverse complement strand
CATCGCTCCGGGCAACTCGGCCACCGCATCCGTCATCGACAACGACGACATCCTGACAGTCTCCATCCACGATGCCGAGGCCCAGGAGGGGAAATCGTTACGGTTCCGGGTGACGCTTTCCAAGCCTGTGGACGAGTATGTGGAGGTGCACCTTGGAACGCGAAACACCACGCATAGAGACTATAAGGGGACGGCTTCCCGTCATGATTTCCAACCTTCCTATGGTTCAGTTCACTTTTCGCCGAGGGAAGTCGAGAAGACCTTCAGTGTCCGAACCATCAACGACAGCATCGACGACCCGGGCGAGACCTTGTTCGTGGATATAGGATATACAGGTAAGCGGGCGCAGCGGTTTGGGGCGCGCACGAAGGTGGCAGTCGCTCAGCGCTCGGCGAAGGGAACCATCCGCAATAGCGACCCGCTGCCCGCGGCTTGGCTGGCGCGCTTCGGGCGCGCGGTGGCCGAGCAAGCTCTGGAGGGCATCACGGCGCGCATGGCGGCACCGCGCGCGCCCGGCCTTCAGGGCAGCATCGCCGGGCAAGCGTTCTCCTTCGGCCCGTTCTCGTCCGGACAGGCAGGCGCTTCGCCGCATTCAGGGGCGGGCCCGGGATCGTGGTCTGGCGCAAACCTTGCGCCAGGTGGTGAGACATCGGCGCAGGTGCGGGGCATGACGATGCAGGAGGCACTGCGGGGGGCGAGCTTCTCTCTGACCGGGGAGCCGGACAGCGCCGGCGGGACGCTGGCCTTCTGGGGCGGGACGCCTGGCGGGGGCGGTCTTGTTTCAGGAGGGCAGTTTGCCGGCAGCGAACGAGGCGACGGGGCAGCGGTGCAGCTCAGCGGCGAGACGGCGTCGGCGCTTCTGGGGACGGATTATGCGCGCGGGCCGTGGCTGGTCGGGTTTGCGTTGTCGCAGACCCGGGCTGAGGGCAATTATGCGGCCCTTGGCGACAATCCCTGTTCCGAGACGGACGCTTCCCTCTGTACGGCGCAATCGCGCGCGGGGGATGGCGGGATCGAGGCGTCGCTGACGGCGACGATTCCCTATGCATCTTATGCGGTCTCGGACCGGTTGCGTCTCTGGGGCGCTGTGGGCCAGGGCGCGGGTGATGTGACGGTGCGGACAGACCTGGGCGAGAGCCTAAGTGCCGACACAGCCTGGAGCATGGCGGCGGCGGGTCTGCGCGGCGATCTGCTGGCTCCGTCTGCCGAAGGAGCCGGTCTGTCTCTGGCGCTGATTTCGGACGCCTTGTGGGCGCGCACCTCTTCGGAGCGGACACGCGGGCTTGGGGCGTCGGAGTCGGATGTGAGCCGTTTGCGTCTGGGTCTCGAAGGAAGCTGGGGCTTGTCGCTGTCCGGCGGCGGCACGGTCACGCCGTCGTTGGATCTGGGAGCGCGGCAGGACAGCGGCGATGCGGAGACGGGCTTCGGGGTTGATCTCGGCGGCGGCCTCAAATGGGTCGATCCGGGTCTGGGTCTGACGCTCGACCTTTCGGCGCGCACGCTGCTGGCGCATGACGATGGCGATCTTGAGGACCGAGGGGTCTCGGCGTCCCTGGTGTTCGATCCGGATGGGCTAAGCGCGCGGGGGCCGTCCTTCAGCCTCGGTCAGGACTGGGGCGGCCGGGCCGAGGGCGGCCTCGATGCACTGTTCGCACCGGAGCCGCTGGAGGACAGTGACGGCGATGCGATCTCCCGTTGGGCGCTGGAGGCGGCATACGGCCTTCCGGCTTTTGGTGGCCGCTGGACCGGCAGCCCCTACGCCGGGCTCGGGCTTGACACCGGCGCGCGCGATTACAGCCTCGGCTGGCGGCTTACGCCGGAGGCGGTCAACGCGCCCGACCTCTCCTTCGGGGTGAAGGCAACGCGTCGGGAGAGCGAGGCGGTCCAACCGGAGCATGCCGTCGGGGTCGAGATCACCGCGCGCTGGTGAACGTCAGGCAAGTGATGACCCCCGTCATGCGTCAATGACGCATGACGGGGGTCCAGCGCATTCCTTCAATCGGGCTGCGCGCCAATGATGGTGCTGATAGCCTGCCCGATGCGCTCCGCCGCCGCTTCGACCTCCTTGGCTGACCGCGTGTATCTCTGTCGCGTCATAGGCGGCGTCCATGAGATCGTAGAGGGTCGCGACCCGCGGTCACTGTGGCCAGGGTTGGCCAGGGAGTCGTTGACGGAGGCCGAGGTGAGGATGGCACGGGATCCCGCAGTCTGCCGTGTCGATAGGGAGCCGCGCCGGGTCTCTCGGATACCGCGGGCGTTCTTCTTCGTGCCCCGAGCTTTGGGAAGATCGGCGAGCATGGCGTCCAGGCCGTCCGCCTGGCGTTCAAGGCGGGGTCTTCGATCTCTCCTCGATCTCTCCTCGTCCTTACGAGGGCCCTTTGGCGTCTCGGTCTTCTTCGGCTTCGCAACCTCCCGACCCTCAATGGCCGTCGAGTCCCGCGACACAGGGCCGATG
>JAPORR010000159.1 GCA_026710105.1 Alphaproteobacteria bacterium | reverse complement strand
CTTGTAGGGCCGCCGCGCGGGCCGCACTCACTCCAGCGTGGATGTAGATACGGCAGGAAACGCCAAAGCGCCGGCAGCCCCAGGCGAGCGCGCGGCCGTGATTGCCGTCTGTCGCTGTCGTAAGCACGATCCCGGACATGAGCGCTGCATGCCGGCCCTCACGGATCTCCGCTGGCGCAACAGGCCGGTCAAGCGCCTCTGAAACCGCTCGCTGCAGTGTCCGGAGCGCCGCATAGGCCCCGCCGAGCGCCTTGAAGCTGCCCAGACCGAAGCGCGATGCCTCGTCCTTGTAGAACACCCCGGCGAGACCAAGGGCACCCGCGAGCGCAGCCAGTTCCATCAACGGCGTCGGCTCATAGCCCTCCCACCCAGCGATCTCCGCTGCCGCGGCGGCAAAATCAGCAGCAGTCACCACACGGGCGGCGGCGCCCCCAGCAAGGCGAAGCCCCGCAACATGGCTTATCTGGGCACCGTCGAATTCGTCGAGCATCCGGTTCATCCCCGATGGCGATATGCCGACATGGCGGTATCAGCGGCGGCGCGCTTCCTCAGTGAGCGCCAGCACTCGGTCGTTGTCACCCACCTCATGGGCCAAGAGCAAGATGAGCGGCATCCAGCCGCCGGCTTTCCACCTCGTCAAGCCCTCGGTGGGCGTCCACCAGGGCCGCATAGATGTCGTCAGCGTGTTTCATTGCCAGTCCCGGGCCACTGTGCCGCCAGGACACGGCGACATGCTGGTCAGGGCGGAAACCAGGTCGTTCCTAGCCGGCCGTCATAGCGTGCCGCCAGAAGGCCCTCGGGGGCACAAGCGCTAACTTGTTCGCAGGCACTTTGATCTGGAGCGTTACAATCCGGGAAACGAGACACGGCAGTTTCGGGGGTCGATTCCGGAAATTCGGCGGCTTTCATCAGACGCTCAAGCCAAGAACAAGGGAATTTCGGGCCAAGCGACATCACCTTGGTGAATAAGTTAGCGCTGGGGATAAAGCATCACGCGTTCCGACGACGAGGTCGCACAGCGCGTGACAGCCGCAAGCCTCGATTCATCATCGCCATGTGGTAGCGTCCGGTTTCGCTTGCCACTATCCTGCGTCTGGAGCCTATGTCTGAAATGCAAACCCTCATCCTCACAGGCGCCAGCCGTGGCATCGGCCATGCCACTGCTATCAAGTTCAAAAATGCTGGCTGGCGCGTCATCACCTGCTCGCGCCAAGCGTTCCCAGGTGGCATCTGTCCTTGGGGTGCGGGGCCGGAGGACCATATCGAAGTGGACCTCTCGGACCCTGAAGGTCTGGCTGTCACCATCGAGGAAATGCGCAAGCGACTGACAGATGCGCGCGTGCATGCGCTGGTCAACAACGCCGCAATATCCCCCAAGGCCGAGGACGGCGCCAGGCTCGGCGTGCGCGACACCCGCCTCAGCGCCTGGCACCATGTCATGCAGGTAAATTTCTACGCCCCGTTGATGCTTGCACGCGGGCTGTCGAGGGAGCTGGCAGCCGGCAGGGGGTCAGTCGTGAATGTCACCTCGATCGCGGGCGGGCGGGTGCATCGCTTCGCCGGGCCAGCCTACGCCACATCTAAGGCCGCACTGATGGCACTTACCCGCGAGATGGCAGCGGAATTCGGGCCCAACGGCATTCGCGTCAACGCCATTGCACCCGGCGAGATCGACACGCCGATGCTCTCCCCCGGCACGGACGAGATCGTCCGCGCCATTCCGGTGGGCCGTATGGGCGAGCCGGACGAGGTCGCGGACACGATCTACTTCCTCTGCACCGACGCTTCGCGCTACATCAATGGTGCAGAAATTCATGTGAACGGCGGACAGCACGTATAAGCTACCTACCTAGACGCTGCTGTAGTCAGATGGGTGTTCTGGAATACGGGCATGGCCGCACCTGCCCTATCCGACGGCGATGTCCAGCCAGCCAAACGGGGTGACGGTGGCGCTTCTTCAAGGTGATCGAGATATGCCTGTTCATGCCGGCCGCCCCGCTTGCGGAGAACTTCTAGCAACAGGTTCCAACTCTTCGGCTTCGCGCGAGCATCTCTCGCCACCCCGGCATCCAGTTGAGTCAGATGATTGCAGCTCAAATGGCTGACAAGATCGGTCGCGCTGAAGTACAGGATTCCTTTGTTATCCAGCATTCGGTGCGGGTTCTCTTTCTTAAGGTTGTATCATCATTGAAATTTGCGGTTTCAAATGGGAGGTAAGGATAGCCTCGTTATGTAGTTAGGATTTCCAATTCAATCGAACTTTGAGGTCGTTCAGATGCGTCCAAGGAAGGAGCCCCTTATGTTGGAGCATGCCGACGACGATGCCAGGGGCAATTCCCTGCTCCTCAGCAAATTCCCTGACAGTGTGCGCACTCCGCGGTAAAGACGAAACAAACTGATCCCATGGGGTGCAAGTCTGGCATGGCGCTGACATGGCGCTGGTAAGCGGTTGATTTATTGA
>JAPORR010000157.1 GCA_026710105.1 Alphaproteobacteria bacterium | reverse complement strand
CGGCTCGTCACATGCCGGAAGGTTGCCGCCACCAGCAGGGGCGCGTTCACCTGCACCGAGCGTCTCTCCTCCGGGCTCCAGCGCCGGGTCCGGAGCAGGCGTGTCTCGATGAAGTCCAGCGTTGCGCGCACCGCCGCGTTATGCGCGCGCATTGCCCGGGCTGAACCGCCCAGAAGTGCTTCCAGCGACACCGACTTCGGTGCCGAGAGCGTGATGTCCAGACCCGGGCGGTGCTCATGTGTGCCATCCCGCAGCCGGCCCAGGCGGATATCGGTGCCCGGCACATGGCCCTGCAGCACGCGGCGGAACTCTCCGGGCATGGCCTCTCAACCCCAGTGCCACCGCGCCGCTGCCGCGCCACCGGCTCGCCTTGCGGTGCTCGTCGTGGGCGTAGTAGTCCTCGTTCTCATTGGCCGGACGGTTCGGCCCGTAGCCCTCGTGGCGGAAGTAGTGCACCGTCACCGAGGCCGAGGTGAGGTTGACCACTGTTGCGACCATAAGGTGAACATAGCCGATGCGGTGCGGGAGGTCTTGCGGCCTTTGTAGGGAGAGGACGACGAGGCGTTGCAGGCCCGGTAGCCGCCGCTGCTATAATTCCGCCCGGAGAGCCGAGTTCCTTGGTTTTCGTGGTAGCGGTCGGACGCTTCAGGAAGGTCTGGAGTCCAGGAAACCCGAAGATGGCGCGCTTGACTGGCCTGCCATCCGCGCATGGCGCCAGTCCATCGACCACTCCACCTGGCTCGCCACGAAGCAGGCGAACGGTTCCACGTCCCGGTGCACGCTCGCCTGCTCAAGCGCCGAAAGATACTCCGCACGCCGGTCAACAGGCGTCACGGTCCAGGGATATCCGCCGGACGCGAGCATGGCGTTCATGAGGAAGCGGGCCATGCGTCCGTTGCCGTCGGCATAGGGATGAATGTAGCCGAACAGCCAATGCCCTAGAACCGCGCGCACCGACGGTTCGGATTCCTCGCCGAGCAGGTCGAACAGCGCCAGCATGGCGTCGCGCACCGCCTCATGGCGCGGTGGGACATAGCGGGATCCGCGCAGGAATACAGCCGTGTTCCGGTAGCCGGCGAGGGCGGCGGGTTCGGCAATTCCGGCCTGAACGCCGGGCTGGAAAAGTTCACGGTACCATTCCCGATGGCGGGAAGCAACCAGAGGACCGGGGTTCGCGCCGGCTGTGATTTCGGCGATATCGTGCCGGACAAGCCGAAAGGCTTGCCAGTAACCGCGCGCCGCCATGGCGTCATGGCTCTGCCGGTCGGCTCCGTCGGCATCAGGGTTCCAGTTGCCTGCCCGGACGCGCTCGATCAGTTCGGGCGTCACCCGATATCCTTCGATCGACAGGGAGTGGTAGGCATCGTTCGGATAGATGTCATCCACGAAAGCCAGATAGGCTTCGGGATCCTCCGGCAGTCTGGGTGCCTCCGGGAATATCCGTATGACAGGCTCCCGGAACGTCTCCCACATCAACCGCAACCGTCCGACTACGGGAGGCTGTTGCGGGGTAGCCAGGCCGCTGAATGTCTGTGTCGGCTCGAACGGGTCGGTCTCGCGAACATCGTAACCGGCGCTCTTCATGGTCGACAGGATTTCGTTGGCGTCACTATCCCGACCGGTTCTTCGGAAGGCGCCGGCAAGGCGTCCGGCGACAGTGGAATTGCCGTCCCTGAGGAGACGGCCGAGCACGTCGGCTGGATCTCGAATGCCGGCAATCGCAACCCGGGCTTCGATGGGATTGCGGACAAAGAACCCCTCGGGAACCCGGACCAGCGCCGCTTCGGGCCGAAAAACCCGGAGGCCGGGTCCGTCGACGGCAAGGTCCGCATCGGGAGGCATTGCCTTCCGGCCGAGATCGAAGAGCGACGTATTGAACGGCAGGTCGATCCTGTTGTTGGCGCCTCCAGGCGCATGGACAATCACCTGTTGCGGGATGGTTGCATTCTCGGCATGGAGCATCAGGGACTGCTCCGGCGACAGGTGCCAGTCATCACCGAACCGGTATATGCAATAGGCAGCGCAGAACTCCCAGAAAGAGGCAAACCATGGCGTGGTGTCGCCCGGACCCGACCCGGGGCTGGCGGACATCAGCCAGCCCTTGATGATCTCGCGCAGAAAGCCATTCTTCTTCAGCCTTTCCCGGTGGACACGGGTCAATTCGGCAGAACGGAATACGCGCCTTCCGTCCTGTTGCAGGCGCCGGAGCCGGTCGAGGGACGCGGCGAGTCTTTCATTGGGAGTGCTCATGTTCAGGATGCCGGAGTGCAAGTAAATTGTGCTGTGCGGCTCCAAGTATATCGTGATGCACAATCACAAGTATATAGGGTTGTGAAATTGCAAGTATATTATGATGTGACGAACCTGAAAGGTGTTTCCAGCATGAAGCAAACCGGGTGGGTGTGAGCCTGGTCAATCGGCGCCCTGGCTTCTCGTCGCGGCAGGTGGCGCTGTGCGTTCGATCAACGCACGCAGAGCTTCCAGGGTCGCGTCATGCTGCACCAT
>JAPORR010000224.1 GCA_026710105.1 Alphaproteobacteria bacterium | reverse complement strand
TGCCGACATCAAAGCGTTTCCCAAGCCCGGTTTCACGGGCCCGACAGCTTCTTCATCCGCTGGCCGCCCACCGGTCAGCAACCCATAACCCGCAACCCCAGGAAAGGATCCCCGCCGCACCAATTTCCCGTAACCGGACCGGAAAAGGGTCATGCCATGAGTCTGCAACAGATCGAGGCCAACCCCACCTACGCCTTCTGCCCTTCCTACGACTTCCCCGACGAGCCGCAGGAAATCCGCATCGTCTTCCTCGGACACCCCGGCTACATCTCGACAAGCCTCTCGACCCGCAATCTCGAAGAGGCCGAAAGGCTCTGTGACCGGATGAATGCAAGGCTCGGCATGTCCCGCCCCATCTGGAGCGCTCTCATGACGGCGTCCATGGAAGGCCACCCCCTCCTCTTCAACTGACTTGCTCCGCATTCCCGATGAAAAGCCCCGCCGACCTTCACGGTCCGCGGGGCTTTCTCATGCAATCCGTCCGGGCTTCTTGTCCGGCTTTCGTCTTATCCACCCGGCCGCCGCCAGGTCTGCCCCGTCTCCCGCTCATATCGCTCTACGGCCCGGTCTCGCGCGGCCCGCAATGTCCTGAGCCGCACACCGATCCCCTCAGCATCTTCTGCTTCGCTGTCAGTCCCGTTTTCAGCAACCCGCTCTTCGAACAGGTTGATCAGGTCCCGCAACAACGGCTCCCTGTCCTCCCTGACAGCATTTCCTCCCGAATCTTCCAGTATCTCCAGCGTCGAATCGATCAGAAGATCTACTGCTTCCTGCACATTTCCTTCACTTTGATTCTCCACTGAATCAATGGAGGTATTACGCCCGTTTCGAATCTCTCCGACCAATACCTTTCTCCCTTTATCAAAGGTAGGATAATCACTATCCTCCAGGAACAAATAAACCGTCAACCGAATTCCGAAGATTCTTGACAGGCCCGACTTGTTCGACTCCTATGATTCCCAGAAACAAAATAGGAGAGATCAAACTATGGATAATCAACATATTGATGACGATCTCTTCACATCAGATGAAAATCAAGGATTCGGCCCGGAAGGGGGCGATTTCCGTGTCGATGAACTCGACTATTACGATCAACAGGACGCAGAAGATGTCGCGGAACGCGCCCTTGGCGTCGTCCCGGCATTCGACCCGACCCTTGACCATGACGGCATCGACCCTGCGGATCGCGCGCTCGCCTCCCGCGCCGGGGACTGGATGAATCAAGGCCGTATCTTCGGCCTCGGACCGGGACATGACGAACCCGACACCCGTGCCGTGTATGACCAGGACGACGCCCACACCGCCGTCGAAGACGTGATGGACATCATTGCGACCAGGCTTGCGCCCGATGGCGCACCGCTGGCCCAGGACCGCGGCGAACTCCTCTACGGTTTCGTCCATGTCCTCAACGCCCAGTCCGAGCGCCTGCACAAGCGCGTCGACAGCATGGCCCGCGAGCTGCGTGAGCTCATCCACACCCAGGACGGCTCCGAAGTGCGCGACAACGATCTTGCCCGGAAGACCGACCAAGCGCGTAACCTCTATGACAGAGCACTTGCCTTCGACCGCCTGACCAACACAGCGGCTCTCGCCTATGAGCGTCTCACCGATCTCACCTGGCGCGCCCGCGAGAGCCATAAGTCTACCGTCTCCCTGACCGAACCCGCCCGCGCCCCCAAGGTCTCGCTCGCCGACCATCTGAAGGCCCGCACCTGGCTGGAGCGGGCCCAGGGAACGCGGATCGCCGTCGTCTCCGGACAGCGCCCGGACCGCGAGCTCGTATGGGGAACCCTCTCGCGCCTCAGGAAAGAGCATACCGACCTCGTCGTCGTCACCGGCGGGAACAAGGAAGGTGCCGACCGCCACGCCGCCGAATGGGCGACCCACTACGACGTGCCGCTCGACATCGTGAAGCCCGACTTCGACGCCCCGGACTTCAACGCCGAGCTCAAGGCCCGCAACACCCGTATCGTCCATCATCAGGGCGAAAAGGGCCGAAAGGAGGGCACGGCACTGAACGGCCTGGTCGTCTTCCCCG
The DNA here is from genome assembly GCA_026710105.1 of Alphaproteobacteria bacterium. Taxonomy (GTDB): domain Bacteria; phylum Pseudomonadota; class Alphaproteobacteria; order Bin95; family Bin95; genus Bin95. Next base: position 481 of record JAPORR010000224.1, on the reverse strand, counting down.
GCGCCCGGACGGGCATACCGGGCGACCTCGTCGCCAAGGCCCGCGCGGCCCGCGTCCCGATTGCCGAGATCGAGAACGCCGCCCAGTTGCACAACACCTCCGGCCGTCTCATGCCCGGCTACAGACTCGATCATAACGAGTTCCGCCCGGAACCGGACCTCGGCGACACCGATCCGGCGCGCGGCGAGCGGCGCACCGTCAAGGCCGCCACCGCAGCCGGTGCGCACAGCCCCATGACCCCCCGGCAGACCCTGTCATTCGCCATCCATCTGCTGGCCGAGCGGGTCACCGCCGACGGCTACCAGCTGAACGACGAACGCGAACCGCTCCTCTGGGGCGTCGGCAATGTCTTCCACAAGCAGATCAAACGCCTCAACGGCGAAGCCAGGGACGCCGCCTCCGATCCCGATCTCACCCCCGAGACCCGGGATGCGATCACGCGCGACTACGACATGCGCCGCGATGTCCTCAAGGAACTCTT
>JAPORR010000200.1 GCA_026710105.1 Alphaproteobacteria bacterium | reverse complement strand
TTAGTGCCTTGCGGCGATGGGAGAGGCCTTGGACAAGGAACCTCGCCAGAGTATCCGGACATTGTCGCCTGCGTCAAATCATCGGGATGTAATTCACCCCTGCTTTGTGTAGCGTCGATGACACTTCCATATGTGGTATGCTATCTTGAGTCAGCCACTACAGATTGGTGTTTGCGGCATGATCTGTCCGTCATTTGCAGGCTGCGATGCTCCGGTCTGCGGGCGGTGAGCACTATGTTTCCCTTGTCGCCAAGTCGGCTTCTCCATCTGCTGTCACCTGAAACGGCGCATGGCGTTGCGCTGCGGCTCCTCAGCATGTCCCCTCTCCACCTGCAGGCTCCGGCCATGCCCGTGCAGCGTGCCGGGATCAAGGCCAGCAATCCGGTCGGGCTGGCGGCAGGTTTCGACAGGCATGGGGAGGCAGTGCGCGGCGCGCTCGGCCTCGGCTTCGGGTTCATCGAGATCGGCGGGGTCACGCCGAAGCCACAGCCTGGCAATCCGAAGCCGAGGCTGTTCCGCCTCACCGCCGACCGGGCGATCATCAACCGCATGGGGTTCTACAGCCACGGCGCGGACGCCGTTGCGCGGCGGCTGGACCGCTATCGCCACCGCGGCGGACGGGGCACGGTCGGCGTCAACCTTGCGAAGAACAAGACGAGCGAGAACGCCAGTGCCGATTATGCGACAGTCGCGCAGACCGTTGCTGGGCTCGCCGATTTCGTCACCGTCAATGTATCTTCGCCGAATACGCCAGGACTGCGCGCATTACAGACAGAAGGTGAGCTTAGGCGCATCGTGGAGCGCGTGCGCGACACGCTACCACCCGGTATGGCACTTTGGGTCAAGCTCTGCCCGGACCTCGGCGCGGCCGCACGCGCCGCACTAGGCGCGGCTCTGGCAACCATGCCGGTCGATGGAATCGTCGTCGCCAATACGACTGTCTCAAGGCCTGTCGGCCTGCACTCACCGGCAAGCGCGGAGCAGGGCGGCCTGAGTGGCCGACCGCTCAAGACGCTTGCCGCTCGGGCTCTCGGCGATATTGCGGCTGCCTCCGAAGGCAAAGTTGATCTGATTGGCGTCGGCGGGATAGAAAATGCGGAGGATGCCCGCCAACGGCTTGAGGCCGGCGCGGCCCTTGTGCAATTCCATACGGCACTCATCTACGGGGGAAGCCTGCTGCCCTACCGGATCGCCAGCGCGCTTGCCAGAAGTCCGGCAACCGTCTGTGACACCCCGCCTGCCTTTGCCGCCGGTGCCCGGCCGAACGGTAGGACGCCGACCTTGCCCTCCGTCACGGCGCAATAACAACAGGCGCTGGCAATGCGCGCCACGAAAATCGTGCCCGGCCTCGCGCCACTGGTCGAGCGTTACGATTCTTATCTCGTCGACCTCTGGGGCTGCTTGCATGACGGGGTAGCTCCCTTTCCGGAGGCACTGGAGGCGCTGGAGCGGCTCAAGGCCCTTGGCAGCAAGCGGGTTTGTTTCCTGTCTAACGGCCCGCGCCGGATCGGATCGCTCATCCGCCGCCTCGACGAAATGGGCGTGCCGCAGAGCCTCTACGATGCAGTCATGTCATCGGGTGAGTCCACTTGGACCGCGCTCAAGCAGCGCAGCGACCCCTGGCATGCGCAGCTCGGGCGGCGCTGCCTGCATGTAGGGCCGGAGCGTGACAACGATGTGCGCGAGGGCAACGGCCTCGACATTGTAGCGCAGGTGGAGGACGCCGATTTCATCCTTTGCACGGGTATTGATAGCTGGGACGAGACAGTCACCGACTACGAGCCGCTGCTGGCGGCGGGCGCGGCGCGCGGCTTGCCGATGGTCTGTGCCAATCCGGACCTTGTGGTGCATATAGGCGACCGGCTGTCGCTCTGCGCGGGCTCGCTGGCCCGACGCTACGAGGAACTCGGTGGCCATGTCGCCTGGCACGGCAAACCAGACGGGGTAGTGTTCGCCCGCGCGCTGGAAGCCCTTGGCAGCCCCAACCTGGCCCGCACACTGATGATCGGCGACGGGCTCAGGACAGACATTGCCGGCGGTCATGCCTATGGAATCGACACACTCTTCCTTTCAGCTGGCATTCACGCAGAAGAGGTCGGAACGCCGCCCGACCCGGCGCGCCTCGCGCGCCGTGCCGCCGAGCTCGGCGCCTACCCCACCTGGGCCACGACCGCGCTCCGCTGGTAGTGCGCCCTGCCAGCAGGGCGGCTACTCATCCGTGCGAAAATTAAGCTCGATCAGTACCTCATTAGGGTCGCGGACGAAGATCTGGCGGAGATGGCCACCCGGCACCAGGCGAGTCTCGTGTTTATAGCCCTTCTCGCTCAGGAAGGCTGCATAGCGGTGGAACCCCTTCGCCGCGAACGCCACATGGTCAATGCAGCCGGAACCCTTGGCCTCCTGCTCGTCCACGCCGATCAAGTGGATGACCGCCTCTGGGCCGCAATAGAGCCACGCGCCGGGAAAGTTGAACGCGGGGCGGTCCCCCATCTCGAAACCCAGAATATCTTTGTAGAAGGCGATGGTCTCATTGAGCTTGTCA
>JAPORR010000110.1 GCA_026710105.1 Alphaproteobacteria bacterium | reverse complement strand
CCGAGAAGCGGCTGCCGTTCGGGTTCAGATGGGTGAAGGCTGCCATGATGACGGTAGTCCCGGGCCCATTGATGCGATCTTCCGGCGGCACGAGCTCGATATCGCCAGCCTCGTCACGAAGCCTGGGATTCGTGAGTGCGTCTAACTCGAAAACCGCTTCAAGGTCGTCTGAATCGATCACCCGCTCGAAGAGCTGAACAGGCGGAAACCGGCTGGGGATGATCCGCCAGCACGGCTTCCATTCGATGCGGGCGACCGGCAGCGTCACGCCCAGCCACCCCGTTGCGCATCCAGGTATTGCCGTACGACGAAGAGGTCTGCCACCTTGCCGGAGAGCATCCGGTCGAGAGCCGACTGACCAGCGAACAGCGGCGCTGCGTTCGGACGCCTCACCCAGTCGTCGGCCGCTGTCTCGTCGGGCAGCAGAAGCTGCAGCGCCTTGTAGACGCCCACGATGTAGGAAATGCGCTCCAGCGTATCCTTCGGCAGGACGGTGTTCGGATCCTTCTTCCACTTGAAGAAGGTCGATCGGGCCGTCAGCCCGAGCAGGGTCATCTGCTCCTCGACCGAGAGGCTCCAGAGCTTCGCGATGCGAAAGAATGTGCGCAACGCCGGGCCCGAGAGCCCTTTCCGGTCAAACGCGGTTGCCCGACGTGCTTGTGCAGCCACGGCCTCCTCCACAAATACTTCTTTGTAGCAATATAATCCATATATGGACTATACACAAGGTCTGAACGAGAGAACCGAAGGAGGCCCAATAGCCAGTCCGCGGGCAGCGGCCCGACCAGGGCGTTGTCCCGCGTTGGCGCCCGCGAGGTGGTGCCGCAGGGACGCTGTACAGGAAGGTAGGCAGCGGTGGTCATCACCGAAGCGCGTCCGCGTCGGCAGGGACGAGCAGCCCGCGCAGAAACTCTTGCATCCAGATCGGCAGGGCCGCGAGACCTGCCTGCAGATCGTCCCGGATGGATTGCCCGTGCCGGGGATTGGCGAACAAGGCGCGCAGTTTGGCCTCGACGCGCTGACGTTCGCTGTCCTCGGAGAGAAAGTTTTGCATCCAGTGCAGTACCTGGACTACGTACATGGCTGGCCGGTCGGCCCAATAGAGGCGGCTGGGCGCTGCATACCTGAAGTGGATTTCCTGGCTGCCGAGTTTGATGGGTTTCAACCGCGCATCGACCAGGACCTCGATGCGTGCCGGCACCGCGGTGGTGAGACCGAGTTCGTTAGCGGCGGTCATGCCGTCGATGTGGACACGGATTTGGTCGCGGCGGGTGACAGCGCGGATGACTGCGCGGTAGTCAGGTACGGTCGGGCGTCTGGTCAGGCCGTTCACCCGCGGCCGGTCGTAGAGGCCCCGGCTGATGCGGCGCAGATCGCCCGCGGCGACCAGGCGCATGCAAGGCCTTGTCGATGGCAGGGCGGTTGGCCAAGTCGGCGAAATCGCTGGGGATCCCAGCCGAAGTTTTTCAAAATCATTATTTATCATTTATTTACAGTAGCTTATTTTGGTTTCCCTTCGTTCAGAATACTCACCCGTTATCAAACCGAATGCGGGTTTTTTCAAAGTCAGGACAACCCCGGGCGGCGGGAGGCGTCAATCGTCTTCGGCGATGCCGGCAAGCTCGACCGGAGGCCGGTCGGGGAAGCGGGCGACCAGCGAGAGGTTTCCGCCCATTGCCTCCACCGTCCTGCGCAGCGTGGACAGCAGGAGGTCACTCCGCTTCTCGAGACGGGAGATGGCGTCCTGGCTGATGTCGAGCTCGCGCGCGACGCTCGCCTGGGTCAGCGCACGGACCTTGCGCAGTTCGCACAGTGTCATTTCCTCGGCGATCAACTCGGCAGCCATTTCATCGACCTTGCGGCGCTCGACGGGGTCGAGCCGAGCGATCACGTCTTCCACATCCAGTGCCATGACTATCTCCTCTTCTACCCGTCGGCAAGCTAGGCAAGGTGCCGGTCAAACCGTTCATCGGCCTTGCGGATCAGTTCGCGGTAGAACCGACGCTCACTGCCGCCCGACTTGTCGCCCGCCACCAGAAGCATGGCTCGGCGGACGGGATCGAACGCGAAGGCGACCCCCATTCCCCGCCTGCCGCGAGCCATTCAGCGTATCTGCGCGTGGACGACCAAGCTGCGGGCCGTATTCTCGAAGGAGCCGTGAGTGCGCGAGATCGCGCGGCGCACTTCCAGGGGCAAATCCGACAATTCGGGCTCAAACTCCTCCGCAATCTGGACCCGCCAACTCATGGGGACAGGGTGGGGTCGCCAGGACATGAAATCAAGAACATGTTCGTGCTGTTCGGCGCGACGCTGCGTATTCGCGATATTTGGTAGGTGCGCACGACGCTCAACAAGAGAAACGTGGAGGCGCTCCGGCCGGCCGACGCCTCCTGGATCGCCTGGGACAACAGGCTAACCGGCGTCCGCACTCATCCCGTGGGTACCAAGACCTTCATCGTCAACTACCGCGCCGGCGACGGCGGCAGGAAGGGCTTATACCAACGGCTGAGTTTTGAGACTCATTTTGGGGATTCCCAAGGGGAGCGTGTTCTGACTCAATGGCGA
>JAPORR010000139.1 GCA_026710105.1 Alphaproteobacteria bacterium | reverse complement strand
GTCCGGTCTGCATCGTGCCGGGCGCGTTCATGGCGAATCCTCCGCGGCAGGAAGGCGCATACTATCAGCCGGTACCCGCGACCGGTGTTAGCGGAGATTCTGTTTCAGGAGAAAGGCAATATCGGCGCCGATGGTTTCGGAAGCAAGCCAGTGCGCGCCCTGCGCGGTAAGCAGCATGGGAGCAATCCGGTCGAGCAGCGGGGAGTCTTGAAGAGTTGCTCGTACCCGGTCCGGCGGCAAGCGGCCGAGTGTGGCGACAATCCAGTCCGGGACCGGCTGTCCGGCATTAGCGGCCATGACGAGAGCCCGCAATACCTCGTCTGAAGCAATGATGCGGAGAACCTCGGACGCCGCCGGTGCGCGGCGCGGGTCACCGATGATGAGATCCTGAACGAGGTGCTCGATGATCGGACGGGGTGTATCGACGCCGAAGGCGCCGATGGCGTGCAAGGCGAGGTTTTCATCGACATCATCGATGAATGGGAGGACATCCTCGTAGCATTCGAGCCCGGCCTTGCCGAGCGCCCAGACAGCGGCTTGGCGCAGTTCATCTCCTTCGAAGCGAGGATTGGCGACAACGCGATTGAGCTGGTCTCGGACGAAGGGGCTGCGGCCGAGTTCGGCCAGGATGAAGACAGCTTCCATGCGCAGCTCGGGCCGGTCGTCGTTGTCCCAGACAAAACGGGTGATCCGGTCTTGTCCGAATTCGGAGCCGAGAGCGACAGCGGTGCCTGCCGCTTCGAGGGCGACACGTTCCTCGGGTTCCCGGCGGATGAGGTCTTCGAGCGCCGGGATGATCCGAGCCCCCGGCTCGTCGCGGAAGCGCAGGGCCTTGACTGCGGCGTAGCGATCTACGTCCGCGTCGGCATGCAGATCGTCGAGCGGCGCATAGCGACGTGACAGATAGGCAGACAAATCGGCAAGGGCTGGTGGCTCGCCCGCGAGAAAGGTGGTGCGCGCCCTGAAGGTAGTGCCGGGAGAGACGTAGACGGACTTGCCGCGCAACGTGTAGGTTTGCCGGCGGGCCGGACGCTCGGCATCGGCGGTCATCTGGACAATGAGCCGTTCCTCCGTGACTTCGAGCACTGTGCCATCGCGGGTCGGAACCGTGGCGGGCCATGTCCTGTCCCGCTCGGCACCCTCGGATGCAGATTTCGGCGGACCCAACCTCGACCTGGCCTCCGAGGCGCGTAGCGCACCGACCGTGAAGCAGACCGCGTCATCGGCAGGCTGCGGGCCGTCGCCTGTATCGAAACAGGCGATCAGGGCGACAATGTCGTCGTCACGCAGTTCGGCATCCCATCTTCTGTCTGGATTCGCGGGAGCGTCGCTCATGCGGATTTTGAGGTCGGTCTTGGCGCGAACCTCGGCGCGCATGCCGGTCTTTACGCAGAGCAGGTCAGGCAGGCGCAGCCGTTTGACCTTGGTAGTCCAGATCTTGCTGGAGCCGCAGTAGCGTTCCAACTCGATCGGCTCGAAGCCGCGGTCGCGGAGTCGATCCATCGTGCGCCGGACGCCGACCGCGCCCATGCTCAGAAACTGCAGGAAGCTGGTGTCGGCCTTGAAGCCCATCAGTAGCGACCGTTCGGGATGGGTTTCATCAATTCGGCAGGGGTGGTGCCGAGAGCTTTGGCGATTAGAAAGATGTTCTCAAGCGAGACGTTACGCTGAGCGCGTTCGATGGAGCTGATGTAAGTGCGGTGCAGACCGGCTCGGTCGGCCAGCTCCTCCTGAGAAATGCCGGCAGAGGTCCGCAGGCGCTTCAGGTTGAATGCCAGAATCTCTTTGGGAGCGGCAATGACGACGGCTCCATCTTCAAGATAATGGAAGACAGGCTAGGATCTGTGTAGACTCTGCGTCTACAGACTTTACGTTACGTTTCTGGAATGTATTTCCGCCTGTGAAGCCGGAACCCATACCGCTCCCCGAAACGATCGCGGTGCCGCGCACCGATCCGGTCTACAACTGTCACGCCTACATGACGAAGGTGCCGATCGGCGCTATCCAGCCATTCATACAAACGTTCACGGAGCCCGGCGAAGTGGTGGTGGACTCCTTCGCAGGTTCCGGGACGACAGGCTTGGCCGCGTTGACTTTGAACCGGCGCGCCCGGCTCAGCGACATCTCGGTACTCGGCAGGCACATTGCCATGGGCTACCTGACCGATGCGCCGGCGCGGGATATCCGCGCCGCGGCGAGTCGGGTAACGGCTGCGGCCCGCAAAGCCCTCGGCACCCTGTACATGACGAAGCGCGACTCCGACGGAGCAAGGGTCGAGATGATCCGGACAATCTGGTCATTCACCTATCTCTGTCCCTTGTGCGGGGACGACATGGTGTTCCACGAGGCCCTGAACGCGTGCGGTGGCGTGCCGCAACGCTGTCCGTCCTGTGGCGGCCCGTTTGCGCGGCGCCGTTGGCCGCGCGGCGAAGACGTACCTGTGGAGGTTGTCATTCAGGGGGAGAACGGCAGGCAGGTGGTACAGGGTGTGTGCGAAACCGACCGGCGAAGGATGCGCACCGCCTTCAAGGACGGACGCTTGCGCGAGGTGCCGTCACTACCGATCGGCGAAG
>JAPORR010000016.1 GCA_026710105.1 Alphaproteobacteria bacterium | reverse complement strand
TTACTGATCAGCCGGACCGGCCGGATTGGTGGGACTATTCGACAGTGACCGACTTGGCGAGGTTGCGAGGCTGATCCACATCCGTGCCCTTAGCCACGGCCGTGTGATAGGCGAGCAACTGAACCGGAACCGCATAGAGGATCGGCGCGACAAAGGGATCGACCTCCGGCATCTGCACTGCCGCTTCGACCGCACCGCCCACCGCCTCGATCCCGGCGGCATCGCTCATCAGGATTACTCGCCCGCCGCGCGCTGCGACCTGGCGAATATTGGAGGCGGTCTTGTCGAACAGCCGGTCCGAGGGCGCGATGGCGACCACAGGCACATCCTCGTCGATGAGCGCGATGGGGCCATGCTTCAACTCGCCGGCGGCATGCCCGGCGGCATGGATATAGGAGAGCTCCTCGAGCTTCAGCGCCCCTTCGAGCGCGATGGCGTAGCTCGGGCCACGCCCGATATAGAGCACGTCGCGCGCGGCGGCGATGCGGTGTGCCAGCGCCTTGATGCCGTCATCCTGCTCCAGGATATCCGCTGTGCGCGAGGGCACTTCTAGTAGCGCCTCGGTCAGCCTGCTGGCTTCCGCCGCATCGATTGCGCCTCGGGCGAGCGCTGCTGCAATCGACAGTGCCGCCAGCACGACGAGCTGGGTAGTGAACGCCTTAGTCGAGGCGACGCCGATCTCCGGGCCGGCGAGCGTGTGAATCACCGTATCGCTCTCGCGCGCGATCGCACTCTCCGAGACATTGACGATGGAAAGCGCGTGCAAACCCTGTCTGCGCGCGTAGCGCAGTGCCTCCAGCGTGTCGATGGTCTCGCCCGATTGAGAAATCTGGAGCGCCAGCCCCCCCCGCTCTAACGGGGGCTCGCGGTAGCGCAGTTCGGAAGCGATATCAAGATCGACCGGCAGGCGCGCCAGGCTCTCTAGCCAGTATTTACCGACGAGCCCGGCATAATAGGCAGTGCCGCAGGCCGCTGCCGTCACGCGGGGTATGGAAGCAAGGTCGATGCCGAGCTCCGGAAGTGCCACCATGCGTGTCAGTGGGTTGAAGAGCGCCCGGAGCGTGTCCCCGATCACGGCCGGTTGTTCGTGGATCTCCTTCTGCATGTAATGGCGGTAATTGCCTTTGCCGATCATCGCACCGGCGAGCCGGTTGCGGCGCATGGGCCGCTCGACCGGGCGGCCTTCGGCGTCGCGTACATCGGCGCGGTTGCGTGAGAACACCGCCCAGTCGCCCTCTTCGAGGAAGGCGATGCGGTCCGTGAAGGGCGCGAGCGCTAACGCATCAGAGCCTAGGAACATCTCACCCTCGCCCGGTCCGAAGGCGAGTGGGCTGCCACGCCGCGCGCCGATCATCAGGTCTGGTTCTCCCGCGAACAGGATGGCGAGCGCGAAGGCACCCTCAAGCCGCTTGAGCGCCGCATGGGTTGCGGATACGGGTTCCATGCCGGTTTCGAGATTACGGGTGATGAGCTGCGCCACGGCTTCGGTATCGGTCTCTGTGGCGAAGACGCAGCCCTCCGCCTCCAATTCGCGGCGCAGCACCAGGAAGTTCTCGACGATACCGTTATGCACCACCGCCACGCGGCCGGTCGCATGCGGATGTGCATTGGTTTCGTTCGCCGCGCCGTGGGTCGCCCAGCGCGTATGGCCAATGCCGGAGATGCCCGCCACTGGCTTGGCCGTCACCAGGTCGCGTAGCCGGTCGATCTTCCCCTCCACGCGCCGACGGTGGATCGCCCCGTTGTTCAGCACCGCAATGCCAGCGGAATCATAACCGCGATACTCGAGCCGCTTCAGCGCATCGACCAGCGGCCAGGCGACTGGGCCGTTGCCGAGAATGCCGATGATGCCGCACAAGGAACCTGCTCCGCCGTCGCTTAGCCGCCAGCCAACCGGCGGATGCGCAGCCGCGCAGCCCAACCCTTGTGCTCGGCCTGCGGTGCGCGTGCCACGGCCAGCGCATCCGCCTCGACATTACGGCTCACGGTCGAGCCGGCGCCCACCATCGCGCCGGGCCCGACGGAAACCGGCGCTACGAGGGCGGTGTTCGAGCCGATAAAGGCACCCGCGCCGATTTCAGTCCGCTGCTTGCGGAACCCGTCATAATTGCAGGTAATCGTGCCTGCGCCAATATTGGCATTCGCGCCGACATGCGCATCGCCGATATAAGCGAGATGGTTCGCCTTGGCGCCTGTCTGTAGCACGGCGTTCTTCACCTCGACGAAATTGCCGACCACAGCGCCCGGCCCAACATCGGTGCCGGGCCTGAGCCGGGCATGGGGACCGACGCGCGCGCCGGAGCGCACCACAGCGCCCTCCAAATGGCAGAACGCCCGGATATCGACATCGTCCTCGACCGTTACCCCGGCCAGGAACACGGTATGGGGACCGATGGTGACATCCTTGCCGAAGCGTGTGTCATGGCTGAGATAGACGGTTTCCGGCATCGCCATCGTGACGCCAGCCTCGAAGGCACGTTCCCTGAGCCGGTGTTGCATGACGGTCTCCGCGCGCGCGAGCTCGGCGCGTGAATTGACACCGCGCGCCTCGTCCTCCGACGCTTCGATCAGAGCGGTCTCCAGCCCCTCCGCCCGTGCAAGCGCCACGATGTCGGTCAGATAGTATTCGCTCCCGGCATTGTCATCGCCGATCCGGTCGAGGAGCGGCAAAAGCCGGCGGCCGTCCACCGCCATCACGCCCGCATTACAGACTGGCAGGGTGCGCATCTCCGGTCCGGCGTCGCGCCATTCCACGATCGTCTCCGGCCTACCCGCCACGTCGAGAACAACGCGACCATACTCATTGGCAGCGGCGGGGCGCATCCCCAGCACGGCGACCGCCGCGCCGCCTTCAACGGCGTCCGCAAGCGCCCGCATCGTTTCCGCCCGAAGCAGCGGCGTGTCGGCGAACAGCACCAGCACCGTGCCCTCGAAGCCGGCCAGCACCTCGCGGGCTGCCATCACGGCATGAGCGGTGCCGAGCGGCTCCTGCTGCGTGACCGCCCTTGCCGGCGTGGCGGCCGCGGCCACCGCCGTCATGCCGGGGCCAATGACGCAGGCGACCCGCTCCGGCGCAAGGCTGGCCAGCGTATCGACTACATGGGCGACCATCTCGCGCCCAGCGATTTCGTGCAGTGCCTTCGGCTTCGACGATTGCATACGCTCGCCCCTGCCTGCTGCCAGCACCACCGCCGCCAGCGCCCGCCGCGCCATGTTCGCGCCTCCGCTCCGGGAACCCGATCCGGAACCTATGCGAAATTCGTTGCGGCGCAATCCGGCGCGGTTCAAGCTTTGTTGCAGGTTATGACAATCAAGACCGTCATCTTCGACCTTGATGGCACGCTGGTGGACAGCGCCGCGGACATCGCCTTCGCGGCGAATGCGGCCCTGGCGGGCGAAGGCCTCGACCCGGTCACGAGCGAGGACGCCGCACGCCTCATCGGCGATGGCGCGCGCAAAGCCGTTGAGCGTGCCTTCTCGCTGCGGAGTGGACCTCTGGACCAGGATGCGATCGACCGCGGCGCCCGCGCCTTTGCGAGGGCCTATGTCGATCCGGACCAGCCGGTCCTTGGGCAGCTCTATCCGCGGGTGCCGGAAACGCTGACGCGGTTGGCGGCGGCTGGCCTAAGGCTCGGTGTTTGTACCAACAAGCCGCAGGCGGCGGCCCACCGCACACTCACTGCACTCGGCATTAGGGACCAGTTCCTGGTTCTGGTCGGGGGCGACCGCATACCCTTCCGGAAGCCCGACCCACGCCATCTACTTGCCTGTCTGGAGCCGCTCGGCGTGACACCGGCATCCGCTGCGCTGGTGGGCGATTCGCGCAATGACGAGCAAGCAGCGCGGGGGGCGGGGGTGCGGTTCATCGGTGTCAGCTACGGTTACGGCCGACCTTGCGGCGTTGCGTCCCTTCTCGACCGCTTCGCCGACATCCCTGAGGCGCTCGGCCTCTGATCCCCTTCCCCTGTCGACAAGGACTGTCTTCGTCATGGCTTACGACTATGTCTCTATTCGGCGCGAGGGCGGCGTGGCAATCGTCACCTTCGACCGCGGCAACCGCCTCAATCCGCTGTCACTCCAGGCCATCGAGGAGTTGACTGACGTTGCCTTCGGTTTTCGCGACGACCTCGAAATCTCGGCCGTGGTGCTGCGCACGCCGGACGGCAGCGGCTTCTCCGCCGGGCGCGACCTTGCGGACCCCGCAATGGCGCTGCGCCGCGACAAGCCGATGCTGGCACGGCGCCATGCGGCTGGAGCCGGCAAGCGCCTCTGCGCCGCCTGGGAGGAGCTGGAGCAGTTCACCGTCGCCGCGATAGAGCAGTTTGCCATCGGCGGTGGCCTGGCGCTCGCGGCGGCCTTCGACCTTCGCGTCATCGGCCAAGGGGCGCATTTCCGCGCCCCGGAGGTGGCGCTTGGCCTCTCCATGAGCTGGGGCACGATTCCGCGCCTCGTCGCACTTGTCGGCCCGGCCCGAACCAAGCAGATCCTCTGCCTCGGCAACGACCGCATCGAGGCAGCCGAGGCCCTTACCTGGGGGTTGGCGCAGGAGGTGGTGAAGGACGGTGAGGCGGCTGCCCGCGCCTGCGTCCTTGCCGCCCGCGCCGCCGCCATGCCACCTGTGCCGATGCGCATGACCAAGACCACCGTCAACGCCGTCGCCGGCGCGTTTGCTAGGGCTGCCATCCATATGGATACGGAGGAAGTCATGCTAACGGAATTGACGGAAGATTTCGCCGAGGGCGTTGCCGCCTTCCGCGAATCGCGCCCGGCGAATTTCCGTGGGGCCTAGATGCCAGATAACGCAGGCCTGGGAGACCGCACCAGGGTTACCCCAGCTATGCTCCGCTACTCAGCGGAAGGTTGTGACCGCAGGATATCGTTCACCTTGTCGTCGATCATCTGACGATTGGCATTCCCCAAATATGATTATCATCCGCTCTGCCGCACAAGAACGAACACAGACCGCTGGCTCTTGGGAATCAGCCGGTGCTATGCTGCATACAGCCGCCGGGCGGGGTGCTCCGGCGGCGGCTCCGGATAAGGGCAACGCATGACCGACAGGACGGGCAAAGGCGCCGGTGCGGCCGGTCGGTGGCTATGAACGTGCCGCTCGCGCCCTACGCCTCCTTGCCGCGAGCAGGCCGACGCCATTCGGAGCCGGAGGCCACAGACCGCACACCTTTTCAACGCGACCGCGACCGCATTCTCCACTCCGCTGCTTTCCGCCGGCTGCAATATAAGACTCAGGTATTTGTCTGCGACGAGGGCGATCATTATCGCAGCCGCCTCACCCACTCGCTCGAAGTCGGCCAGATCGCGCGCAGCCTCTGCCGGAGCCTCGCCCTCGAAGAGACGTTAGCAGAGACATTGGCACTGGCCCACGACCTTGGTCACACGCCGTTCGGTCATGCGGGCGAAGTGGCACTCGACCGCGTGCTCGCCGATTGCGGCGGCTTCGATCACAATGTGCAGACGCTCCGCATCGTCACACGGCTCGAGGCGCGCTATGCCGCGTTTGATGGCCTGAACCTCACCTGGGATACGCTGGAGGGTCTTGCCAAGCATAACGGGCCGGTCGCACCCGGCGCGGCGCTGGCCCCTGTTGCAGCGCTGGACCGTGATATGGACCTTCGCCTCGGCACATGGCCAAGTCTCGAGGCCCAGGCTGCCGCGCTCGCCGACGACATTGCCTACAACAACCACGATATCGACGACGGCGTGCGCTCCGGGTTGCTCTGTCTCGATGATCTACGTGACCTGCCGCTCTTCTGCGAGGCCATCGCCGCGGTGGAAGCGCGCCATGGCAAGCTGCCGCCCACACGCCTCATCCACGAGACGGTGCGCCGCGGTGTGCGCGCCATGGTAGCTGACGCCGTGGCCGAAACCCGCCGAAGGCTGGCCAAGGTGCAGCCGGAGACCGCCGATGATGTGCGCATGGCCGGGCAGGCGCTGGTCGCTTTCTCGAACAGCATGGCGGAGACTGACCAGACGCTCAAGACCTTCATGCGTGAGCGGCTCTTCCACCACCCCCGTATCAAGGCGGAGAGCGGCAGGGCAGGGATTGTGGTGGCGGATCTGTTCGGCGCGCTTTCTGCCCGGCCCGAAACACTGCCGCCGGGATGGCAGCGACGTGTAGACGGCACCCGCCGGACAGCGCGCATCGTTGCGGACTATATTGCCGGCATGACGGACCGATTCGCCGAGAGCGAACATGCCCGCGTCTGCCAGGGAGACCGGGTGCCTGAATGAATGTCTTTCGTGAACTCGCACAGGCCGTGCGCGCTGCCCTTCGCGAGGCAACGGACGGGGTGGTGGCCGGGCTCGAAGCGCCCGCTGCGGGCGTTGAGCTGCCGCGCGACCCTGCGCATGGGGACTTCGCCACGAATGCGGCGATGACTGCTGCCCGCGCCGCCCGGATGAACCCCCGAGTACTCGCCGAAGGGCTGTCGGAACGTCTCCGCGCCGATGCACGATTCGCGAGCGTGGAGGTGGCGGGCCCCGGCTTCGTCAATCTGCGCATGACGCCAGAGTTTTGGCGGACGCAGATCCCGGTGATCCTCAAGGCAGGCGCAGCCTATGGTGATTCGGATATCGGCGCCGCCCGACGGGTCAATGTTGAATATGTTTCGGCCAACCCGACCGGGCCGCTGCATGTCGGCCATGCACGGGGCGCGGTGTTCGGCGATGCGCTTGCCCGCCTGCTCACCAGGGCAGGATATGATGTCACCACCGAGTATTACATCAACGATGCTGGCGCGCAGGTGGATGCACTCGCCCGCTCGGTCCACCACCGCTATTTGGAGGCGTTGGGCGAGGGGCCGGGGCCGATGGCGGCCGACATGTATCCCGGTGAATACTTGAAGCCGCTTGGCGCTGTGCTCGCCGAAGAGTTCGGCCCACGCTGGAGGGACGCTGACGAAGCGGCGTGGCTCTTCACCTTCCGCGAGCGCGCCGTCGCGGCAATGATGGCGGCGATCCGCGAGGATCTCGCTGCTGCCGGCATTGAGCAGCAAGTGTTCACCTCCGAGCGAGCGCTGGTCGATGCCGGCGGCGTCGAGCGTGCCATCGCCGGGCTGGAGCAGAAGGGGCTAGTCTATTGGGGTATCCTGGATCCACCCAAGGGTAAAAAGCCCGATGACTGGGAGCCCGGCCGCCGGCAGTTGCTGTTCCGCTCGACCGAGGCGGGCGACGATGTGGACCGGCCTCTTAAAAAGTCCGACGGCGGCTGGACCTATTTTGCCTCTGACATCGCTTATCACATGGACAAGGCAGCGCGCGGCTTCGAGGACCTGATCGATGTCTGGGGCGCCGACCACGGCGGTTATGTCAAGCGTATGCAGGCAGCGGTGACGGCCGCGACTGCCGCTAGGCTCAATGTGAAGATCTGCCAACTAGTGCGCGTGCTGCGTGGCGGCGACATGGTGCGCATGTCCAAGCGCAGCGGCGATTTCGTCACATTGCGCGAGGTAGTGGACGAGGTCGGGCGAGATGCGCTGCGCTTTCTGATGCTCACCCGCCGCAACGATGCGCCACTCGATTTCGACCTTGCCCAGGCGGTGGCCCAGTCACGTGAAAACCCGGTGTTCTATGTCCAATACGCCCATGCGCGTTGCTGCTCCGTGCTGCGCCACGGCGAGGACATCGGCGAGGCAAGCGCGGAAGACCTGGCCCGGCTTGAGGAGCCCGAGGAACTGGAGCTGATAAGGCGTCTGGCAGCCTGGCCGCATACGGTCGAGACGGCGGCCGCGGCACATGAGCCGCACCGCGCGGCTTTCTACCTCATGGAGGCTGCGACCGATTTCCATGCGCTATGGACGAAAGGTCGGGAGACAGCGCGACTCCGCTTCATACAGGACGATGATCCGGTCGGCACTCGCGCCCGGCTGGCGTTGGTCCGTGCGACTGCCATCGTCCTCGCCGGAGGGTTGCGGACGCTCGGCATCGAGCCGACGGAGCGGATGTAGGGCGTGCCAGTGGCACCCGACAGCCGACACCACAAGCTCCGGCTGGCCGGTCTGGGCGTGGTCTCGGTCGCCGCGCTCGCAGGATTACTCTGGCTGAGCTATACCGCGTTCATGGGTAGACGCGACGTAGACCTTCCCGTCATTATGGCGCCGGGAGAGGATTACAAGGTGGTGCCGAAGGATCCGGGGGGCCTCGAAGTAGCCCATCAGGATATCAGGATCTATGAGGCGCTGGGGCGTGGGCGGTCGGGCGCAGCACCCGAGGCCATTGGCCCGTTGCCAGAAGCGCCCCGGCCGGTCGTCTTGCCTTTGGAGCGAGCACCGCCTCCCGGCCCCGCGGAAGATGTGGCGAAGGCCGTGCCTGTGCCGCTGCCGGCACCCCCAGACGGCGGCAGCCCTGTGCCCGCAAGTCCCTCGCAGAAAGCCACGGTTGGCCTGTCCGTGCAGCTTGGCGCCTTCGGCACCGAGGCCGCCGCTCGCGAGGCATGGGGGGCGCTCAGGGAGCAGCATGGCGATTTACTCGGCCGCATGAAGGGAGAGTTCGTCTCCGGCGAGGGGGTCGTTCGCGTCCGCGCAGGGCCGATCTCGACGGTGTCGCTTGCACAACTCGTCTGCGAACAGCTCAAGGCGCGCGATGTCGATTGCTTCGTCGTCCGCTGAGCGGACTGGATCGCGCAGGACACCGCTGGCCGCTGTCTTCGGCAGCGCGGGCTCCACGCTCACCGCATGGGAACGGGATTTTTTCCGCGATGCGGATCCGCTCGGCTTCATTCTTTTCGAGCGCAATCTGGGTGATGCCGACGCCATTCGCCGGCTGGTGGCCACACTGCGCGAGACTGTCGGCGACGCTGACGCACCAGTGCTCATCGACCAAGAAGGTGGGCGCGTCGCCCGGCTTGGACCGCCCGCCTGGCCGGCCTTTCCCTCTGCCGCCCGGCTCGCCCAAGGGACGGTCGCGGCGACGCGGGCAACAGCGCGCGCCATCGGTGCCATGCTGGCCGGGCTTGGCATCGATGTGAACTGCGCCCCGGTCGCGGATGTCCGCGTGCCGGGCCTCACCCACGAGGTGATCGGTGAACGCGCCTTCTCCAGCGACCCCGCCCTTGTTGCGGCCCATGCTCGCGCTTATGCCGAAGGCCTGCGGGAGGCCGGCGTTCTACCTGTGCTCAAGCATCTGCCAGGGCACGGGCGGGTCGCGGCCGACAGCCATGAAACTCTGCCGGAGACCGATGCCGACGAGCCCTCGTTGCAGGCCTTTTCGGCGCTTGCCGACCTGCCGGTCGGCATGACCGCCCATGTGCTTTACCGTGATTGGGATCCCTGCCTGCCGGCGACATTGTCGTCGTCGACGATCGCGGGCATTGTGCGCGGGCGTATCGGTTTCGGCGGGCTGCTGCTCACCGACGATCTTTCCATGCGCGCACTCAACGGCCCGCTCGGCGAGCGGGCCCGTGGGGCGCTCGACGCCGGCTGCGACATCGCACTCCACTGTAATGGAGACCCCACCGAGATGGCAGCAGTGGCGGGTGCGGCCGGCCCGATGACAGCAGCAGCGGCGATGCGCTGGCAGCGCGCGCGAACCTGGCTGGAAGCGTCGTGAGCGGCGTCACCGTGGAGGAATTCCTCTACCAGCTTTCGGTATGGGCGCTTCCCCTGCTGCTCGCCGTAGGCTGCCACGAGGCCGCGCATGCCTGGGCCGCATCGAAGCTCGGCGACGATACCGCCCGGCGCCTCGGACGGGTCACACTCAATCCCGTCCGCCATATTGACCCGTTCGGGACGGTGCTGCTGCCCGGACTACTGCTCGTGACCGGTGCGCCCTTTCTCATCGGCTATGCGAAGCCTGTGCCGGTAGATTTCGCGCTGCTGCGACCCTTGCGCCTTGGCATGGCACTGGTAGCGGCGGCGGGCCCGGCCGCCAATCTTGCGCTCTGCGTCCTTTCGCTGGTGGCGCTTCAAGCCGCAGGATGGGTGCCGGACATGCCGGGCCGGGACTGGTTCGCGGAAACCGCCAGGAAGAGTGTCCTCCTCAACGCCGTGCTTGCCGTCTTCAACATGCTCCCGGCACCGCCGCTTGACGGCGGGCGTATATTGACAGCACTCCTGCCGCCGCGCGTTGCCGTCCATCTGGCACCCTTGGAGCGGTACGGGATTGCCCTTATCCTCCTGGTACTGTTTGTCCTGCCCTGGTTGTTATCGAGGGCAGGCATCGGGTTCGATCCCGCGGACTGGCTGATCTGGCAGCCAGTCGAGTGGATCGTCGAGGGGCTCGTGACGGTCATCTGAACCAAACGGCGGAAATGAGCGTGCCCATTCTGGAAGTGGAAGGCCTGGAGCACGGCTATGGCGGCGAAGCTGTGCTGGCCGGAGTGAGCTTCGCGGTGGATGCTGGCGAGATCGTCTGTCTGCTCGGACCGTCCGGCTGCGGAAAGACCACGACTTTGCGACTAGTGGCGGGCCTGGAGCGGCCGGCGGCCGGCCGGGTCGTCATTGCCGGTGAGACTGTAACCAGTCCGGGCCTTGTCGTGCCACCCGAGCAACGGCGCGTCTCGATGATGTTCCAAGACTACGCCCTCTTCCCGCATCTGAAAGTGCGCGACAATGTCACTTTCGGTCTGCGCCGTCTTGCACGCCGGGAGCAGCGCCGCCGGGCCGGTGCCCTGCTCGACAAGGTCGGCATGGCCGCTTATGCTGACGCTTATCCCCATGTTCTCTCCGGCGGCCAGCAACAGCGCGTGGCGCTCGCCCGCGCACTCGCTCCGGAGCCCCATCTTGTGCTGCTGGACGAGCCGTTCTCGGGCCTCGACCCGGAGCTGCGCGGGCGGGTGCGCGACGATTCCATGCACCTGTTGAAGACCAGCGGCGCGGCGACACTGTTCGTCACCCACAATGCAGAGGAAGCTATGATGATGGCCGACCGGGTCGTGGTGATGCAGGCCGGGCGCGTGGTTCAGGACGGTGCGCCCGAGCAGGTCTATTGCCAACCGGCATCGCCCTTCGTCGCCACCTTTCTCGGGGAGATCAACCGGTTTGACGGGGTAGTGGCCACCGGGCAGGTTGAGACGCCCCTCGGAGCCGTCGCCGCTCCCGGTTTCGCGGACGGTGCTGTGGTGCAGGTGCTGGTGCGGCCAGAAGCGGTCCGCATCGGCGAACCGGAAGCGGTAGGCGCGGAAGCCAGGATTGATGCGGTGCGCATGGTCGGCCGCAGCACGCTTGTCCATCTCACACTCGCCGGCGCGCCCGGCGTTGACGGCCGCTCGGAGGGTCTCCATCTCCACGCCCGGTCACCTGGCCGAGTATCGGCCTGTGAGGGCGAGAGGCGCCCGCTTTCGCTGGATGGCGAGCAGGTGTTTGTCTTTCCCCGAGACTGACCCGCGTTGCGGGCGGCGCGCGCTTCTGCGATAAGGGCACCAGAAGCAGGAGGCACAGCATATGAGCATCGGTCCCTGGCAAGTCATCATCGTCCTGGTGATCATCCTCATCCTGTTCGGCGCCGGGAAGCTGCCGCGGGTGATGGGCGATCTCGCCAAGGGCGTGAAGAACTTCAAGAAAGGCCTGAACGAAGAAGACCGCGAGACGGCGATCGAGTCCAAACCAGCGGAAACCGTCGCCGCCGAAAGCGAAAAAGACACCGCAGCCCGCACCTAACGGCCGGAAGGGCCGGCACCGCGCCATGCTCGACATCGGCTGGACGGAAATGCTCGTGATCGCGGTCATTGCGGTCGTCGTCATCGGCCCACGCGACCTGCCGGGCATGCTGAAGACCATCGGCAACTGGGTACGTAAGGCGCGGGCGACGGTGCGCGAATTGCAGACCGGCATAGAGGACATGGCGCGCGAGGCCGAGCTCGACGAGGTGAAGAAATCCGTCGAGAGCGCCACGCGCGTTGACAACTGGCTTGATGACAAGGCGCTTGCTAAGCCGGCGGCAAGTCCGTCCGTCGCTTCCCCGCCTGCTGCGGCCCCGCCGGGCGACATGCCAGTCGACCCAGGCAAGCCGGCGAAACTATGGTGAGCCCAGGCGCTGAAGACGACGAAGAAGCACCGCTGCTCGACCATATCATCGAGCTGCGCAACCGGCTGGTCTATTCAGTTATCGCGCTCCTTGTGGCCTTTGTCGCCTGTGTTTCTGTCGCAAGCTACATCTTCGAGTTCCTGACCGCACCGCTCGCCCGCGCGCTCGGTGACGAGGCAGGGCGGCGAATGATCTTCACCGCGCTCTACGAGCCGTTCTTCGTCTATATCAAGATCGGCATCTATGCCGGCCTGTTCCTCGCGTTCCCGGTTATCTCCAACCAATTCTGGCGCTTCGTTGCGCCCGGCCTCTACCGCCGCGAGAAACAGGCTTTTTTGCCCTATCTGGCGGCGACACCGCTACTGTTCTTCGCTGGTGGAGCGATGGTCTATTACGCGGTCATGCCGCTTGCCTGGGAGTTCTTTCTGACCTTCGAGACGCCGGGCTCACCGGGTGCAGAGGGCCAGGCCGGGGCGCTGCCGATCCAGCTCGAGGCCAAGGTCTCTGAATATCTCTCTTTGGTCATCAAGCTCATGTTCGCCTTCGGATTGTTCTTCCAGATGCCGGTCGGCATCACTCTTGTCGCACGCGCGGGCCTCGTGTCTGCTGACCAGCTTGCGCGCGGGCGCAAATACGCCGTCGTGGCGGTGTTCCTGGTGGCGGCAGTGCTGACCCCGCCCGACATCATCAGCCAGGTCGGCCTCGCCTTGCCGGGGCTCGTACTCTACGAGGTCTCGATCGTGCTCGCGCGCAGGATTGAGCGGCGCCGGGCCCGCGCGGAGGCGGAAGAGGAAGCCGAGGCGGAAGGCTGAGATGGCGCTCGGCTTCGCGCTGATGGGCACGGACGGGCAGGCGCGGCGCGGGCGGCTGGAGACGGCCCACGGTCCCGTGGAGACGCCGGCCTTCATGCCAGTTGGTACAGCCGCGACGGTGAAGGCGCTGACACCCGCGATGGTGGCGGCAACGGGTGCGCAGATGGTGCTCGCCAACACCTACCACCTGGCGCTTCGCCCCGGCGCGGAGCGGATAGCACGGCTGGGCGGCCTACATGCTTTCATGCGCTGGCCGAGGCCGGTGCTGACCGATTCCGGCGGCTACCAGGCCATGTCGCTTGGCAGCCTGGCGCAAGTCGGGGAGGGCGGGGTGCGCTTCCGGAGCCATATCGACGGCGCGCGCCTGGAGCTCACACCCGAGCGCGCGGTCGAGGCGCAATACCTGCTGGACTCCGATGTGACCATGGCACTCGATGAATGTACGCCCTGGCCTATCGACAAGGACGGAGCGGCACAATCCATGCGCCGGTCAATGCGCTGGGCCGCACGTTGCCGAGCTGCCTTTCGGGACAGGCCCGGCTACGGTCTGTTCGGCATCGTGCAAGGCGGTGTACATGACGACCTGCGCGCGGAGTCGGCCGAGACTCTCAAGGAGATCGGTTTCGACGGCTACGCGGTCGGCGGGCTCGCGGTCGGCGAGGGACAGGCAGTGATGTTCCGAGTGCTCGACACGGTCCCCGGCGCCCTGCCGACAGACCGGCCGCGCTATCTAATGGGCGTCGGCAAACCGGGCGATATCGTCGGCGCGGTGGCGCGAGGCGTGGACCTGTTCGACTGCGTGCTGCCGACCCGGTCCGGTCGCACGGCACAGGCCTGGACCTGGGACGGACCGCTCAACCTGCGCAATGCCCGCCATGCCGAGGACCCCGCACCGCTTGACGCCCGCGTCGCCTGCCCGGCGAGCCGCGAGTTCAGCCGCGCCTATCTGCACCATCTCGTCAAGGCCGGCGAAATGCTGGGCGCAACGCTACTGAGCTGGCACAACACCGCCTTCTACCAGGCCCTGATGGCCGAAATCCGCACTGCCATAGAAGAGCGTCGTTTCGAAGATTGGCGCCGCACTTTTGACGGCCAGCAAGGCGGCGTGCGCTTTGACACGGATGCAGCCATGCTAGGTGGGTATGCATGAGGATCCTGCCGATAGCGACGCTGGCATGCGCGCTGGTCGCCAGCCCGTCGGCTCCCCTGCAGGCGCTGCCGGCGGGGACGTTGGAGTCGGTCGTTTCTGTACTGCCTGTCTGGCTTGGGCGGCCGCAGGGGGGTGCGGGCGGGCGTCCGGGTGCCGCCCCGGAGGGTAGCGGTGTGGTGCTGCGGCCCGGGTTGGTGGTGACCGCCTGGCATGTCGTGAAGCCTGCAAGGCGGATCGACATCCGCCTTTCCGACGGGCGCCTCCTGCCGGCGCAGCTGGCCGCGAAGGACGCCGCGAGCGACATCGCCCTGCTACGCGTCGATGCTTCCCTTCCACCGATCGAGATCGCGCCGGCTCCGCAACTGGCCGAGCCCGTATGCCTGATTGGCAACGCCTTCGGCCTCGGCCTGTCCGTCACATGCGGCGTGGTGTCCGCACTGAGCGCGACTGATACGGGCTTCAACGTCGTCGAAGACTTCGTTCAGACAGACGCCGCCGCCAATCCTGGCGTTTCGGGTGGGGCGCTGGTGGACCGGAAGGGCCGCCTGGTGGGCATGATGTCGGCAATCTTCGCCTCCGGGGGTGACACTGATATCGGCGTGAATTTCGCCGTTTCGACCGAGTTGCTCACCCGTGTCGTCGAGGCGTTGATCGCCGATGGCAGGGTTGAATACCCCGCACCTGGCTGGCAACTGGCAGTGCCTGGGCGTGACCAGCTGGTAAGACAAGCCGCGCCGGTCGTCCGTGCAGTTAGCGAAGAGGGCCCGGCGGAGAGGGCTGGTATCCGGCCCGGTGACGCGATCCTGGCAATCGGCCCGCGCCGGGTGCGCACGCCGCGCGATGCGGTTGCGGCCCTTGCCATCATCCGCGATCCCGGCGTGCCGGTCGAGGTCGTCTTGCTGCGCGACGGCCAGGAGCAGACAGTGGCGCTCTCTTTTGATGCCGTGCCGGTCCAGGTGCTAGAGACCCCGCAGACACCGGGGACTTCGGAGGCGTTGGCGGATTGCCCTCATCCGGCACCGGTCTGCCGCATCCGGCAGGCGGTCTTCCCGGTTTCCGGCTTCGATCCGGCGGCAAGCGCCACACGGATCGGCCCGGCGCTTCTGGTCACCAACCGGCATGTCGTGGCAGACCGATCGGAGGCGGTTCTGCACACACCCGACGGGCCAAAAGAGGCGCGGGTGATACCCTCCGCCTATTCCGGCGATCTCGCATTGCTTGAGGCGCGTGGCTTGCCGGCGGCAGGGTTCGTGCCGGACCTTGAAGGCGCCGTGGTAGAGGATGGCAGCTTCTATGCCATTGGTGTCGATATCACCCGGAAAGCGGTGCGCGTTTTCGAGCCCGGCGGGCTGATCGCCAAGCCTGCGGAGGGTGCCGCGCTCGGACGCCTCCACATCCGCGCGCGCATGCAGCCCGGTGTTAGCGGCGGCGCGCTCGTGGACGAGACCGGCCAATTGGCGGGGATCGCCGTCGGCGGTGGCGACGAGCGGTTCGAGGCGGTGCCGGTGGCGCAGGTCCGGGCGCTCCTAGCCTTGCGCGCGGCCCCGAAGGCTGTCGAGGTTACGCGTCGGCTAGGGGCCGCCTTCGCGGCCTGCGCGGCCGCGATGGACGCAACCCGGGATGGCGAAGTCGGCCCCGCCGGACACGGCCAGCTGAAGGCTATCTGCGCCGCGGCGCGGAACCACGGCCAATTATTGGAAGCCGGGCGGCTCCTCGCGCGGGCCGGCGATTTCGATGGCGCCATTGCCCTGCACGGCCAAGCGGCGAGACAGGCCCCACATTCGATCAATGCGCGTCTATCGCTGCTGGTCTCGCTGCAGCTCGCCGGGCGTTTCGAGGAGATGACAGGCTATGCGCGCCAGTTGATGGACATGGCGCCGGAGGATCCGCAGGCCTTGCGTTTCGCCGTACAATCCGGTGTCTGGGGCAAAATACCGGCACTGGCCGAAGATGCTTACCGGGCGCTCAAGAAGGCTGATCCGCGCCAGGCCGAAGCCGCGCGGCGCTTCATCGACGCGGCGCCGCCCCCGCCACAGCGCAGATGACGCGGATCAATCCGCAAGCGGGTCCGGAAGCCAGCCTGCGGCGACCACGCCGGCCCGTTCGTAGGGAGACGGCCTGGCGCGCGCCAAGATACGGGCCTTAAGCGCGGCCACGCTGAGTCCAGGGTCTCGCGCTAGCAGCCGGACCGCAAGGGCGGCGAGGCGCGGCACCGCATAGCTGGAGCCAGAAGCGGTCCCGGATGCGCCGCGAAAATCGACGACCCCTCGGTTCTCCGCCGGCAGCATGACATCCACGCTCTTCCGGCCCCAATTTGCTCCCTGAGCGAGGCGCCCGAAGTTGTCCGCCGATGTGACGACGAGGATGTTTCCGAGCGTGGATGCCGCTGGGAAGACAGGGTCACTGTCAATATCGCGGCCATCATTACCCGCCGAAACGACGGCCAAGATATCATATCTGCTAAGCGCGCTTTCGAACCCGCGCCAGTCCTCGGGATCGCGGCTGCCGAGCGGCATGGTGAGAATGCGGGCACCCGCCTCAGCGGCGCGGCGGACCAGCGCCGCCATGCGAGTCATGTCGGGGCGCGGATAGCGGAACGGGATGAGCGCGGCGTCCGGCGCCTCTCGCGCGAGGATGGATGCAACCGGCGTACCGTGCCGAACCGGCAGGAAGGGGCTGCGCGAGGTATCCCCGTCGTAGGGCCAAGGGTCGAGGTCCCAGTAGTCGTAGCCGAGCGGCCGACCCGCGCTGTCGCGGGCCAGCCGGTCCCGGAACAATGGCAGGTCGTAAGCAAGCCCAGAATCCACGAGCCCGACCCGAATGCCGCCAGGGTCTCGTCCCTCAGGCCACGGAGCCTGAAGGGTCTCAGTCCATTTCAGCGTCTTAAGATCGCCCTCGAGCCGGTCGAGATACTGCCAACCGCTGCTTTCCTCCCGGATTGCCCCGCCGGAGCGGATCACGCATCCGCCGTCGGCGACGGCCTGAAGCGCCGGCCGCGTGCGTTGCCTGTTATGGGTGGCGTAGGAAACCAGGAATTGGCGTAGCCTGCCGCGGAATTGCCGCCGCTCGACGGTGAGCTCATGCGCGCCCGGGAGCAAAAGACGCATCACATTGCGCCGGGCAGGCCCGGTGCGGGGCTGGCGGGTCTCATCCAGGAACCAACTGCCGGGCAGGGCGTCCTGCGTATCGAGGCCTGAGAGGCCGGCTTGTGGGCACAGACGCTCGACGGCGAGGCGCAGCCATCGGGCGCCGTCCCGGTCGCTTTCGGCGCCCACCCCCGCCGGCCACGTGGTGGCGATAATGAGCGCCGTACCCCAGATATGCCTAACCCTGCATCGCAAGGCAGCCGCCCCGCCCAGATTGTCCCCGTCTATCTCTCGCCTACGGTCCGAATGCCTTGGCCGGCGCTTATTGCAACCGGCCCGCCTGGAGGACCTTGCTTTCATTGACAGGTCGCCAGGACCGGTCGTCGATCATCCCCAATGCATAGGGCGAAGTGCAGCAATCTATCCCGGATTCCCTGTGTTGGACAGGCGCATCGGCAGGCGCGACAGCCTTTTCGAGACCCGAATGCGGACGCGGCACAAGCCGGCATGCCGATCCGGGCGTCTCAATGCGGCTTGACCCGGGCGCTATGTCGGGACCACACTTACGCTGAGGAACTCGAGGAGGAAGCGTTCCCATGCCCACCGTCTCCATGAATGTGAATGGCGAGGCCGTCTCTGGCGAGGTCGAGGCGCGCACACTGCTAGTGCAATTCCTACGCGAACAATTGCGGCTTACCGGCACGCATGTCGGCTGCGACACCAGCCAGTGCGGTGCTTGTGTGGTCCATGTGAACGGCGTCTCGGCGAAGAGCTGCACCATGCTGGCAGTACAATGCGCGGATGCCGAGGTGACGACCATTGAGGGGCTGGCTGATGGTGACGACCTGCACCCGATGCAGGAAGCGTTCCGCGACAATCATGGCCTGCAATGCGGCTTCTGTACGCCCGGCATGATTATGAGCGCGCTCGATCTCGCCAGGCGCAACAGCACGCCGAGCGAGCAGGAGGTGCGTGACTGGCTGGAAGGTAATATCTGCCGCTGCACCGGCTACCACAACATCGTGAAATCGATCATGGCCGGCGCCCGCGCCATGGCCGCAGTCCGGGGAGGCTGACCCATGCCGAAGGACGGGATCGGCGCATCCGTCAAGCGCAAGGAAGACTACCGCTTCATCACAGGACAGGGGGCCTATACCGACGATATCGACCGGCCTGGCCAGTCCTATGCCGTGTTCGTGCGCTCGCCGCATGCCCATGCGCGCATCGCGTCAGTGAACACGGCCGCGGCCACTGCCATGCCAGGCGTCGTCAAGATTTTGACCGGTGCCGACTACGCCGCGGACGGGCTGGGCGGCCTGCCCTGCGGCTGGCAGGTGACGGGCAAGGACGGCCCGATGGTTGAACCGGCGCATCCGCCGCTGGTGGCAGACTGCGTGCGCCATGTCGGCGACCAGGTGGCCGTGGTCATTGCCAATAGCGCGGCCGAGGCGCGCGACGCGGCCGAAGCGGTCGTGGTCGATTACCAGCCGCTGCCGGCCACCGCCTCCATCGAGACTGCGATGGCGGCCGGCGCGCCGCAGGTGCATGACGAGGCGCCCGGCAATCTCTGCTATGACTGGGAGATCGGTGACAAGGCCGATGTGGATGCTGTCTTCGCCGGTGCGCATCATGTCACGCGCATTGAGCTGGTGAATAACCGCCTGGTGCCAAACGCGATAGAGCCGCGCGCGGCCATAGCCGAATATGATCGCGCGACGCGAGAATACACGCTCTATACCACCAGCCAGAACCCGCATGTCATCCGTCTGCTGATGGGCGCTTTCGTGCTCCAGCTTCCGGAGCATCGGCTCAGGGTGGTGGCGCCCGATGTGGGTGGTGGCTTCGGTTCCAAGATCTTCCATTATGCGGAGGAGGCGGTGCTGACCTGGGCGGCTGCCAAGGTTGCGCGGCCGATCAAATGGACCGCTGAGCGGTCGGAGAGCTTTGTCACCGATGCGCATGGACGCGACCATGTGACGATCGCCGAGCTCGCGCTGGATGTGGACGGCAAATTTCTCGGCCTCAAGGTCGACACTAAGGCCAATATGGGCGCCTATCTCTCCACTTTCGCGCCCTGTGTGCCGACCTATCTCTACGCGACCCTGTTGGCTGGCCAATACACCACGCCGAAGATCTGGTGTGGGGTGCAGGCTGTGTTCACCCATACCGTGCCGGTGGACGCTTATCGCGGTGCCGGGCGCCCGGAAGCGACCTTTGTCATTGAGCGGATCGTCGAGACCGCGGCGCGCGAGATGGGCCTCGATCCGGCGGAACTGCGCCGGCGGAATTTCGTGCCATCAGACGCTTTCCCCTACCAGACGCCGGTCGCGCTGGTCTATGACAGCGGCGACTATGAGGGCACGCTCGCCGCCGCACTCGCCGCCGCCGATTATGACGGCTTCGCGGCCCGCCAGGCGGAGGCGGAGGCGCGCGGCAAGCTGCGCGGCATCGGTCTCTCGGCCTATATCGAAGCCTGCGGCATTGCGCCGTCAGCCGTGGCGGGTTCGCTCGGCGCCCGCGCCGGCCTCTATGAATGCGGTGAAGTGCGCGTGCATCCGACGGGCTCGGTCACTTTCTTCACTGGCGCTCACTCTCACGGCCAGGGGCACGAGACGACCTTTGCGCAGATCATCGCCGAGCGTCTCGGTGTTGATATCGATGCCGTCGAAGTCGTTCATGGCGATACCGCAAAAATCCCATTCGGCATGGGCACATACGGGTCGCGGTCGCTCGCCGTCGGCGGCTCGGCGCTCTCCCGCGCTCTCGATAAGATCGAGACCAAAGCGAAGCGCATCGCCGCGCATCTGATGGAGGCATCCGAAACCGATATCGAGTTTTCGGACGGGCAGTTCACCGTCGCCGGCACGGACAAGTCGGTCGGCTTCGGCGATGTGGCGCTCACCGCCTATGTGCCGCACAACTATCCCATCGAGGAGCTGGAGCCCGGGCTGGACGAGACGGCCTTTTACGACCCAGCCAATTTTACCTTCCCAGCCGGCTGCCATGTCTGCGAGGTTGAGGTGGACCCCGAAACGGGCAGGGTGGAGATCGTGAATTTCGCCGCGTCCGATGATTTTGGGAATGTCATCAATCCGATGATCGTCGAGGGGCAGGTGCATGGCGGGATTGTGCAGGGTGTCGGTCAGGCGCTGCTGGAAGGCTGCGTCTATGGCGAGGACGGCCAGCTCGCGACCGGCTCGTACATGGACTACACCATGCCGCGCGCGGACGACGTGCCGTCCTTCGCTGTCTCGACCCGGACCACGCCCTGCCCTCACAACCCGCTGGGTGTGAAGGGCTGTGGCGAGGCCGGTGCCATTGCCGCGCCGGCGGCCGTGATGAACGCCGTCCACCATGCGCTCGGTTCACGCGGCGTCTCCCGAATCGACATGCCAGCGACCCCGGTCCGTGTCTGGCGGGCATTAAACGCCGCCTGATCCCAAGGAGTTCCCTTCCCATGCATAATTTCACCTATCACGCGGCAAATTCGGTCGCGGACGCTGCTGCCAAGGTCGCTGATGGAGAGGACGCGGTGCTGATGGCCGGCGGCATGACCCTGCTACCGACGCTGAAGCAGCGTCTCGCCCAGCCCTCCGATATCATCGACCTTGCAGGCGTCGCCGGGCTGAGTGGCATCCGGGTCGAGGGCGGCACGGTTACTGTCGGCGCCATGACGACCCATGACACGGTCGCGAATTCTTCCGAGGTGGCGGCGGCGATTCCGGCGCTAGCGGCGGTCGCCGGGCATATCGGAGACCCGCAGGTCCGCAACCGTGGGACCATTGGCGGCTCCATCGCCAACAACGACCCCGCCGCCGACTACCCTGCCGCGCTGGTCGGTCTCGGCGCGACCGTCTGCACAAACCGCCGTGAGATTGCTGCGGGCGACTTCTTCACCAGTATGTTCGAGACGGCGCTTGATGAGGGTGAGATCGTGACATCTGTGCGCTTCCCGGCGCCGGAGACCGCGGCCTACATGAAGTTCCCGAACCCGGCATCGCGCTACGCCATTGTTGGTGTGTTTGTCGCCCGGACGACCGGCGGTAGTGTGCGCGTAGCGGTCACGGGGGCGGCAGGCTGCGTCTATCGCGAAACGGCGATGGAAACGGCGTTGGAAGGCGATTTTTCCCCTGCTGCGCTCGACGGCATGACGGCTTCTGCCGACGACCTGAACGAGGATATCCACGCCTCAGCTGAGTATCGTGCGCATTTAGTCGGCGTCATGGCGCGTCGGGCTGTGGCCGCCTGCGGATAAGCGGATGGCCTGGGCGTATCTGGCGCTCGCTATTCTGCTTGAGACCGTCGGTACCGGCCTGCTCAAGCTTTCCCACGGCTTCGAGCGGGTTGGGATCGGCAGTCTTGCGATCGTCACCTACGGCGTGTGCTTCTTCTTGATGGCACTCTCACTGCGGGCGATTCCGGTCGGCACGGCCTATGCGATCTGGGCCGGCGCCGGCACGGTTCTGGTCGTTCTGGCGGGCGTGTTTTTATTCGGTGAGAAGATGTCCCTGCTGAAGGCCGCGCTGATCGCGCTGATCGTGGTCGGCGCCGCTGGTCTCAAGTTGCTTACTGACCCTCAGGCGTAAGCTCGGCCCGCGGCGCACAGCAGGCCGCCCGCTTTTCCGCGACAGATGGCTCGAGGCTCTCAAAGAGGGCGTCGGTATCGTCAGTGATGCGGTACCACTCCCAGCGCAACCCTTGCGGCTCCGTCGCCCAGACCTTGTTCTGCGTGGCGTGGCAGCAGCGCGTTTCCTGCTCAATCAGATAATCGATGCCGCTGGCTTCAAGTCGCTCAGTTGCGGCGGCGACATCCTCGTCGCGAAAGACCTCGACCCCCAGATGGTTGATGCGCTCGCCCGACCCTGGGCGCTCGAATAGCACCAGCTTGAGCGGCGGGTTGTCGATCGCGAAATTGGCGTAGCCCGGCTTGCGCTTGTGGACCGGGGCCGCGAACATCTTCGAATAGAAGTCGATGGCCTGTTCGAGATCATCGACATTGAGGGCGAGTTGCAGGCGCATGACAGCTGCCTCCTTCAGGGTTGGGCCGGAGGCCGACAGGCCCCTGGCAACAATATTTGGTCAGGAACAGAATAGGTCAAATAGTGGGAACCAGCGGGTCTGCTGGCGCGGGGACGCGGCGCCCAGCTTTAAGAAAATCCGGGTTGGCGAAGGCGAGGCGGCGCGCCATGACATGGACAGCCTCTGGATTGCTGTCCACCAGCACAGCCTGGCGGCCGTTACGAATCGCTGCCT
>JAPORR010000218.1 GCA_026710105.1 Alphaproteobacteria bacterium | reverse complement strand
AGGCCTTCTTCACACACGCGGCATTGCTGGATCAGGCTTTCGCCCATTGTCCAATATTCCCCACTGCTGCCTCCCGTAGGAGTCTGGGCCGTGTCTCAGTCCCAGTGTGGCTGATCATCCTCTCAGACCAGCTATCGATCGTCGCCTCGGTGAGCCGTCACCTCACCGACAAGCTAATCGAACGCAGGACCCTCCAAAAGCGGCCGAAGCCTTTCCCCCTTGGGGCGTATGCGGTATTAGCCGCCGTTTCCAGCGGTTGTCCCCCACTTCCGGGCAGGTTCCTACGCGTTACTCACCCGTCCGCCACTCCACATGCCACCCGAAGGCGGCTGCGGCGTCCGACTTGCATGTGTTAGGCATGCCGCCAGCGTTCGTTCTGAGCCAGGATCAAACTCTCATGTTCACCTCGCCGCACCCGTCCCGCCGGGAATTGGAGCCCCCGGAAGGCACGGACGCCGCGCTCGACATGGAGCGTCCCGCACGCGTCTTTTTCTGAAAAGACACGCACGGCGCTCCGATACCAGTATCGGAGGACGCCGCCTGCGCATCCCTTCCCTATATTCCGATCACTTTTCAAACAGCGGCCCGCCCGTCTCCGAGCAAGGGAGGCGGCTTATAAGCCCCCCTTGAAGAGCGTGTCAACAACCCAAAATGCATTTTTTCATTTTTTTACTCTGCCCTCACTGACTTCATTGACTTCCCCGCGGTGCCGCGTTCATGTTCGCGCCGTCTTCATTTCTGGAACGCCATTTGTCCAACAGACCGAACCACACGGTGGACAGGCGCGTGCTGTTCCTCGCGCTGTTCCCTCTGCTGTTCCCGACCGCCACCGCGCAAGCGGCGGAGACGACCGAGGTACCGCCGCTGCCGGTGCCCTCCCCGGCAGCGGCCGGACCGGACCGGCAGGCGCCCGTGGTCATGCTGCATCCGAAGCTGCCATTGCCCCCGCGTCTGGTCTTTGAGCCTGGCATAAACGAGCCGGCGGTCGAGCATGTATTCAGGATCCGCAAGGGCCAGTCGCTGATGGCGGTGCTCACCGGCGCTGGCATCAACGCCGGGGACGCGCATGACGCCGCCGAGGAGCTCGCCCGCGTAATGGACCTGCGCCGGCTCAAGGTCGGAGAAACGGTGACCGTGACGCTAGCAGGCGGCAAGGCCGGCGGCGCTGCCGGCGCGCTTTCCGGGCTGCGCATGAAGAAAGATATCCGCACCGAGGTCGGCGTCGGCCGATTGCTGGACGGCTCGCTGCAATCCTTCGAACGGCAGCGCCGCCTGCGCCGCGAACCGATCTCCATCCAGGGCGAGATCGCCTCGAGCCTCTATGCCGACGGCGTGAAGCAGGGCGCGCCAGCCGCGGTCATGCTGGAGGTCTTTCGACTGTTCTCCTATAGCGTCGACCTGCAGCGTGACATCCATCGCGGCGACCGGTTCGCGCTGCTGTTCGACCGCTACCGCGAGGTAGACGGCGTAGACGCGGACTACGGGGAGGTCGAATATGCAGCGCTGGATACCGGCGGTGAGAAAATACGCTTCTACCGGTTCGAGACCGAGCCCGGCACCTTCGCGTATTTCGATGCCGAAGGGCAAGGCGTGCGCCGGGCGTTGCTCGCCACACCGCTCGACTCGGCGCGCATCACCTCCAGTTTCGGCCGCCGGCGTCATCCGATACTCGGCTACAGCATGATGCATCGCGGCGTAGATTTCGGCGCGCCGACAGGCACACCGATCCGCGCCGCTGGCGACGGCACTGTCGTGTCGCGCGGCTGGAAGGGCGCTTATGGGCGCTATATCCGTATCCGCCACCGGGGTGGATACCAGACCGCCTACGCCCATCTCAGCCGTTACGCCAAGGGGCTCAGGCAAGGCGGGCGGGTAAAGCAAGGCGAGGTCATCGGCTATGTCGGTTCCAGCGGTCGCTCCACCGGCCCCCACCTGCATTACGAGGTCATCGTCAACGGGCGGCAGGTGAATCCGGTGACACTCAAGCTGCCGAGCAACCAGAGCCTTGCTGACGAGGCGCTGGAGCGCTTCCGCTTGCACCGGAACGAGATCGACCGCAAGCTGCAGGAAATGGCGGGCAGCCAGCGCGCCGACGCCGGGATAAGTGCCGTCAACTGACGCCTCTCTGCCGGCGCTGGCGCCAAACGCAGGGCCAGGAGGATCGACCCATGCGCCAAACCGCAGGCCGTAAGGCCGAAATCCCACATGTCACGCACGAACTCGCGCGGTTTACCGTCGGCATTCGTTATGAGGACCTGCCGGCCGCGGTGCGCTTCATGGCTCACCAGTGCCTGCTGGACTGGCTCGGCGTCACGATCGCTGGGTCGCGCGAGCCGCTCGCCCTGATGCTCAAGGCCGAAGCAGCCGAGGAAGGCGGCGCGCCGCGCGCGATGCTGTTCGGCGGAGGCGGACGTACCTCCATGGGCCAAGCGGCGCTGGTCAATGGGTCGGCAGGCCACGCGCTCGATTTCGACGATGTGCTGGGCGCTATGACCGGCCATGCGACCGCGCCGGTGGCTCCCGCCGTGCTGGCACTGGCGGAGGGCCGCGGGCTGGACGGCCGGCGCGTCATTGCCGGCATGGTCGCCGGCATTGAGGTCGAGGCCCGTCTCGGCCGTGTGCTCGGGGACAGCCACTATGCGAAGGGGTGGCACGCCACAGGTACTATCGGTGCCTTCGGGGCAGCGGCCGCAGCGGCCAACATGCTCGGCCTTGATGCAGCGCGGACGGCCTGCGCGCTCGGCATCGCCGGCACGCAGGCGGCCGGGCTGAAATCCATGTTCGGCACGATGTGCAAGCCGCTCCATGCCGGCAAGGCAGCGCGCAACGGCCTCATGGCGGCCACGCTCGCCGAGCGCGGCTTCACAAGCCGCGACGACGTGCTTGACTGCGCGCAGGGCTTTACCGACACGCAGACTGCGACCTTCCAGCCGGAGGCACTGCTGGAGGAGCCGGACCGGTTCCATATCCTCGACACGCTCTTCAAATACCACCCGGCCTGCTATGGCACCCACGCCACCATCGAAGCCTGCCTCGCCATTGCGGATAACCCCGCCTTCGACGCCGGCGATGTGGAGCGGGTTGAGGTGAAGGTTCCGGCCAAGGCGCTGCGCATGTGCAACATCGCCGCGCCGCAGACCGGCCTCGAAGCCAAATTCAGCCTCGCCTACAATGCCGGCCTCGGATTAACGAAGAAGGCAACCGGCGCGCTCGACATCTATTTCGACGAGAACCTGGACCAGCCCGATGTGCATGCGATCCGGGACAGGGTTTCGGTCGAGGGATCGGGAAACATGCCGAAATTCGCCGCCGATGTTGTTGTGCATCTCGGCAATGGCGTGGCCCTGCGCGGCACCGGCGATGTCGGGACTCCGGCTCGCGATCTGGACCGGCAGTGGGAGAAGCTGCAAGGCAAATTCCGCGCCCTCGCCACCTCACTACTGGGTGCCGAGGCGGCCGAAGCGCTGATCAAGACCGTCGGCAATCTGGATGCAGCCGGCGATGTCGGCGCAGCACTGGGGCCGGCTGGAGCGGAGACCAGCCGAGGCGGACTCCGGGGCTCCGGTAGCGCGGCCTATCCTCGCTGACCCTCGCGGCGCCAGAGCCAGGTAAAGAGGGCCGCGCCGAGTGCCAGCGCCAGCCAGGTAGGCAGGAGAGGCGTGCGCTCTATGCCGGTTATGCGGTAGGCGCGGTTGTCGCGCAGTCCGAGCCAGCCGCGCCCAGTCATGCGCCCACCCGATCGGACTGCGCGCAATTCCGGCACCACGTCCCTGGCAAGCCACAGCACGCGCCCGCCTGTAGCATCGGCAATCGGCGCCATCTGGGCGGCCGTCGGGCGCAGATCCTCGAATTCCAGCGGGTTCTGGACGGCGACGCCCGCAATCGCCGTCTTTTCCCCAGCCCGCACCTGCCAGACGCCGACCGCATCCGCCTCGACCGCGCCGCGCCAACGCCCGGGACCAACTGGCCTGAGTTCAATGGCGTGCATGCGCCCGTCCGGGGCCAGCGCCGTCACCGGCTCGGGACCGGCCTCAGCCCGACGCTGTTCCACTTCCAGCCGACCGCCCGCGATGGTAGCCGTCAGCGCGTCTTCCTCCAGGTCCGGCTCCTTCATCAGCCAGTGGGCAAGACGGCGCAGCAATTCCGCATGCGGTCCGCCGCCCTGGTAGCCGCGCGCCCACAGCCATACCTGGTCGCTCGCGAGCAGACCGACGCGCCCCTCGCCTACCCGGTCCACCACCAGTAACGGCCGGTCCTCCGCCCCCGACAGCAAGACCCGGCCGTGCTCAGGCTCCAGGTCGATCTGCCGGAACCACCGCCCCCAGCGTGGCGCCGCCGCCCCGGCGACCAGCGGACCAGTAACCGGATGGCGCCGCCCGACCTCCGTCGGAACCGGGCGGAACGGTTCAACGAGAATGCGCCCGGTTGGCCCGGCGGGGTAGATGTCGCTCAGCGCTGACTCGTAAAGTGTGGTGACACGCGAGGCGAAGGCGGGGCCGGCGGCATCGAGAAGCGCCCCGCCACCACGCACATAATCGGCGACATTCGTAAGATAGAGCTGCGGAATCACGCCCCGGCGCGCATAGCGGTCGAAGACGATCAGGTCGAACTCCTCCAGCCGCTCTTCAAAGAGCTCGCGCACGGGGAAGGAAATCAGCGCAAGCTCACGGATCGGTGTCGAGTCCTGCTTGTAGGGCGGGCGCAGAATGGTGAAGTGAATGAGGTCCACCGCCGGGTCGGACTTCAGCAGGTTACGCCAGACGCGCTCGCCGGCATGAGGCCGTCCGGATACCAACAACACTTTCAGGCGATCCCGGACGCCGTTCACGGTGGCAACGGCGCGGTTGTTAGCGAGGCTAAGCTCGCGCGGCCCCGGCTCGACCCCGAACTCGAAAACCGTATTGCCGGCATGCTCGACAGTCAAGGCGACGCGTTCGGGGCGGCCGAGGACGACGCCGATTGTCCTGAGCGGGCGGCCATCTGCCGAAATCGAAACCAGCGCCCCGCCCTGCCCGGTGCCTTCCGGGCCTAGGTCCTCTACCAGTAGTTCGAGCGCAACCTCCTTACCGACAATGCCATAGGCCGGCGCGGCGCGCAGCGACAGCCGCCGGTCACCGTCCTCGTCTGGGTTGCCCGTCAGCAACGCATGGACCGGTCCCATCTCCTCGAAATCGGCGACAGCCGCGGTGTCATGGACCTGGCCGTCGGTGATTAGGAAAGTCCCAGCTCGCCGACGCTTGGGCACAGCCGCCCAGGTTTCGCGTAGCGCGCCGAGCAGTGCCGTGCCTCGGTCCGGTCCAGCCATGCTAGCCCCGGCGGTTTCGACGACCAGCACATCGTGGCGCGGCAGGACATCGAACCGGCTCTCCAGCGCATCAAGAGCTTCGTCTGTCATACGCGTCCGATCGCCCACCTCCTGGCTCCCCGAGCGATCCACCAGGATGACGGCCGTGTCCCGCTCCTGCTCCCGCAGTTCCGAGACGAGAGTGGGCCGGGCAAGCGCCGCGACCAGAAGCGCCGAGAGCAGCAGGCGCAGCAGGCCTCCAGGCGCACGGCGGACGATGGCGAGCCCGGCCACGGCCAGCGCCGCCGCGCCGAGGGCGCCGAGCACCCACCAGGGCAGCATCGGCGCAAAGGAGATCTCGGTCGCGTTCATCCGTCGAGCCGGCGTAAAATAGTGGGCACATGCACTTGGTCGGCCTTGTAATTGCCAGTCAGCGCATGCATGACGAGATTGACGCCGAAACGCCGCGCCGCTTCGCGCTGGCGCTCGCCGCCCGGGATGACGGCGAATATCGGGCGCCCGTAGGAATCCTCGGCCCAGGCCGCCGCCCAGTCATGCGAGCCGATCAGATAGCCGGTGACACCGTCGGTACGGCTCGAGGCCGCACGCTCGATCCACACCGCGCTGCCGGCATAGCGGCCGGCGAAGCTCTGGAGCAGGTAGAACGACCGGGTCAACACATGATCGGGCGGCACGGCCGTCAGCGGCGGTACACGCATGCCGGCCAGCAATACTCTCAAACGCTCGCGTTCCGGGGTCACCGCTGCCCCGCGGCTGTCGAACCGCCCCCCGACGGCGCCGCTATCGCGGGTGTCGAATACCAGCATGCCGCCGGTCGCCACATACGCGGCGAGTCGCGCCCGCGCCACGTCGGAAAGCGGCGACTGGCTCGCGGAGATCGGCCAGAACAGCATCGGGAAGAAGGCGAGTTCGTCCTGTTCCACATCGACCCCCTGCGGGTCTGCGGGCTCGACCATGGTCCGCTCGCGCAGTACGCGGCTGAGCCCCACGAGCCCGGCGCGGCTGGTCTCATCGACCTCGGCATCGCCGGTCAACACATAGGCAAGATGCAGTTCCGATGCGAGCTTCCACGGCTCTTCCTGCGCTTGCAATTCACTGCCGCCAATAACACTGAAACCAGCGAATATAAGGACCGCACGCGCCGGGTTCGCGCCAAGCGGTAGATACCCGCGATAAGCAAGCGAGGCCACCCCGTCCACGAGCAGCAGAAGCAAGCAAGCCAATAGCAGCCAGGGGGTCAGCGGGCGCTCACGGCCGGGCGCGAGGCCCCGCTCGACCGTCCCCGCCGGCAGGCCCACAAGCGGCGTTGGCGCGGGCAAGCCGTCACCGAGATTGACCGCCCGGAATCCGCCGTCGCGGCCGTACAGGCCGGGCGGTGCAAACGGACCAAGCGACGGCGCGGCGGTGGCGGGCAGCGGCATGACGGCCGGGCCGGGCTCCGTCCACTGCCCAAACCCATCCAGCATACGCAACGGCTCCAGCGACCCGTCGAGGGCCACCGTACCCCGGCCGAGGGCGACAAGACGGGCGAGCATTTGCGGATAAAGCCCGGAAAGGGCGAGTGTAGACCAGTCGGCATTGGCGGAGGTGTGGACCAGCACCGTCCAGCCGTCGCCCAGGCGCGCGCCGGTGACGATGGGCGTGCCGTCTTCCAGCACCGCCCAGCTTCGCTGCGCCAGTTCTGGGCCCGGCTCGGCAAGCACCTGGCGAGTCACTGCAATGTCGCCGCCCGGGTCCAGCCCGGCGAACGGGCCTGCCCCGGAAAAGGCACCGAGCCGCTGCGACTGCGCCCAGGAAAACGCACCGCCCAGTTCGCGCCGCCCTCGCCGCAGCGGCGTTGGCAGCAGCGCCGCGCCGGACTCGGCGAGCCGCGGCCCCGCGAAGCGCAGCAGCACCCCTCCTGCCTCCACCCATTCGGCTATCTGGCTGCGCTCCGTCCGCCCGACCTCCGCAGCGTCGGTCATCAGCAAGGTACTGACACCCGCCTCCAGAAGCGTCGCGACTGGGGCCTCCTCCACCGTGGCGAACGGGGCGAGCGCCGCGCGCAGGTAGTGCGCCTCGTCCAGAAGCGGATGACCAGCTGCACCCGGCGCCGCCAGCCCGACCTTGCGCCGGCGCCAATCGCTGCCGACCAGCGCCACGGCGCCCACACTGGCCTCACCGGTGAGGCGAAAACGCGCCACACGGTTCAGTAATTCGTCCGGGCGTTCGAGGTACGCGGAGGCGGCGGTTTTGTCCGCCGCGAATGTGACATCAGCCGCGGCCAGCCGCAGGCCGTCCTCGTCCAACGCCTCGACCGTAACCGTCTCCTCCCCGCGCCCGGCCCGTTCCACCCGGAGCGTCACGCGCCTGGCTTCACGTTTCGGCGGGCGCAGCAGCCGGGCCCCCGCTTCAGGCTGCGGACGCAGCACATCCAGACTGCCGAGGCGCTGCAATGCGGCAGCAAACGCGCCACCGGTTCCGAGTCCGTCACTGATCCATATGGCGGCGGCCGGGCCCGACATGCCAAGTACCTGCACGGCCGCCGCCGCCGCGGGCCGGTCAGTCGGCCATGGTTTCGGCTCCAGCGCCGCGACCGCAGCGGCAGCATCGCGGGCTGCCAACGGGCCGACGGCTTCCGGTGGCGTGCCGTCGAGACTGGGTGCCGTGGCCAGCAGGCGGACCGGGCGGTCCCTGCGCACCGCCTCCTCAAGAATGGCGCGGGCGGCGGCCTGCATGGCCGGCCAGCGCGGGGCCGAGGCCCAGCCGTCGTCGATGGCGAGCACCAATTCGCCCTGCCCGTCCAGCAGATTACCGGGTGCAAGAATCGGCCGGGCGGCCGCCAGCACCAGCAGCGCGGCAATTAAGAGCCGCAACAACAGCATCCAGAGCGGCGTGCGTTCGCTTGTGTCATCGTCCTGCCTGAGTCCAAACAGGAACCGGATCGCCGGGAAGCCGGTGGCGATAGGCTGCGGCGGGGTGATACGGAGCAGCAGCCAGACAAGCGGCAGGGCTAGCAGGGAGAGCAGTAACCACGGCGCTGCGAAGCCGATGGCGCCGAGCGTTAGCACAGCCGGTCGGGCTTCTCGGCAAGCTGGCCGGCCAGGGCCAGCAGCGCCGAGACTGGCGGCGCGTCAGTGCGGTGCCGCAGCATCGTCCAGCCGAACCTCACGGCATTGCGCCGCAAGGCCTCGTTATGGGCCTCCAGCCGCTCGCGATAGGCGGCGCGGAGGCCTCCGACCCGGCGCACGAGCAGTTCGCCCTCGCCTTCCAGGCCTATGAAACGCCGCCTTCCCTGCATCGGTAGGTCGATCTCCGCTGGGTCCAGCACCTGCAGGATATGGCCTCGCACGCCGGACTCCGCCAGCCTGCGGAACAGTGGCTCAACCACGTCCGCTCCGTCCAGGAAATCGCCGACCAGAAGAGCCTGGGCATATTTGCCGAAGCCGAGGTTACGGGGCAGGCCTGCGATCGGTGGCGCACGGTCGAGCGCTAGGGAGAGTTCGCCGAGACGCCGCTCATGGCGATAACGGCCGGACGCGGGGCCGATGGGCGCAACCTGGTGGCCGGCGCGCATCAGCAGCGCGGCCGCGGCGAGGACAAGCAGCCGAGCGCGTTCGGCCTTGGTCACCCGCGTCCGCGCGCCGCGCCAGCCCATGGATGACGAGCGGTCTTCCCAGAGCCAGAAGGTTTGCGCTGCCTCGCGTTCGCGCTCGCTGACCAGCACCCGTCCCTCCCGCGCCGAACGCCGCCAGTCCACAGCGCGCAGCGGGTCGCCCGGCTGGTAACGGCGGAACTGCCAGAAATCATATCCGGGCCCCGGCCGGCACAGCCCGTAGGCGCCGGCGCTCACCGTATCCGCTACGCGGAGCGCCGCGACTGCCAGGGCCGGCAGGCCGACGGCGAGCCGTTCCGCGGCGGCAACAGGCACAGGTAAGCCGCCGTCAGCCGAGCGGGGTGGCAAGGCAGGCGATGATATGGTCAACGTCTATCCCCTCCGCCCGTGCAGCGTAGGACAGCACGATTCTGTGGCGCAGCACTGGCCCAGCCAGCGCGATTATATCCTCGACCGAAGGAGACAGCCGCCCCCGCAGCAGCGCACGCGCACGCGCGCAGCGCATCAGCGCCTGCCCCGCCCTGGGCCCTGGCCCCCAGGCGACCCAGTCAGCGATACGCTTGTCGTCGGCGGTTTCCGGCCGGCTGCGCCGGGCCAAGTCGAGGGCTGCTGCCAGCACCGTCTCGCCGACCGGCATGAGTCGCGCCAATTCCTGCACCTCGAGCAGCTCCTCAGCTGAGACGGCCGAGCGCGCCTCCTGCGCCTCACCGCCAGTGGTCCTGAGCAGGATCGTCCTTTCGGTCTCGAGGTCGGGATAGTCCACATCGATCTGCAGTAGGAAGCGGTCAAGCTGCGCTTCAGGAAGCGGATAGGTGCCCTCCTGCTCGATCGGGTTCTGGGTCGCCAGCACATGAAACGGCCGAGGCAGCGGTCGCGGGCGCCCGGCGACTGAGACCTGGCGCTCCTGCATTGCCTGCAGCAGGGCGGACTGCGTGCGCGGGCTCGCCCGGTTAATCTCGTCCGCCATCAGCAATTGTGTGAACACCGGCCCCTCGACATAGCGAAAGCGGCGGCCGTTGCCGTCTTCGTCGAGGATCTCGGAGCCAAGTATGTCAGTCGGCATGAGGTCTGGCGTGAACTGAACCCGCCGCCGGTCCAGGCCGAATACGCGCGAGAGGGTCTCGACGAGCAGAGTCTTGCCGAGGCCCGGCACGCCAACCAGCAGGCCGTGCCCGTCCGCGACCAGGGTGACGATCGCCTGCTCGACCACTGCCGTCTGGCCGAAGATCACCTCGCCGACCGCATCCGCAGCGGTGCCCAGACGCGCCGCCGCCGTGTCGATGCGCCGGGCGAGGACGTCTCTGGATGTGTCTTCGGAACCGGTTCGGGTCAATTGCATGAAACGGGGTCTCCTTGCGCCACCGCGCCCGCAGGTGAAAAGGCAGGGGCCTTCCGGCGCGGACATACTGCCCTATTATGAAGCCGCCATGGCCCAGAATGTCGAGATCGGCGAATATTCTCGCGAGGCGCCGCCGCCCGGCTGCGGCCTGCGCATCGACCGCGACGGTGTTTGGTTCCATAATGGCCTGCCCTTCCGTCGCCCGGCACTGGTCAGGCTGTTCAGTAGCGTTCTGAAGCGCGCACCCGACGGCGGCTACCTCCTGGAGACGCCGGTGGAACGGGTTAGGATCGAGGTCGAGGACGCGCCTTTCGTCGCGGTAGAACTACAGGCCGAAGGGCAAGGCCAGCAGCAGCAGATTCGCTTCCGCACCAATCTCGACGAATGGGTGGCGCTCGGCTCCGCCCACCCGCTCCGGCTTGGCGAGCGCCCCTATCTGCTCGTGCGCCCTGGTATTGAGGCAGCCGTGCTGCGCGCACCCTGGTACGAACTGGCAGAGCTGGCGGAGGAGACAGCCCGCGGCTACGGCGTGTGGAGCGGTGGTGAATTCTTCGATCTAGGCACGTTCGACAATGACCCGTGAGGAGGTGATCATGCGCCTCGACGCCGCCGGGCGCTGTGTCGGACACACGGAGTCCGTTCCGCCTTCCGTTCCACCGCAGCGCGGTGATTTCGACCTGCTGCCTGGTGGCCGGCCCGCCCTCGCCAATGGCCAGGCGTTGAAGCCTGCCGGCGTTCTGGTGGCCCTGGTAGCGCGAGCACAAGGCCCGACGGTGCTGCTGACACAGCGCACGCAGCACCTGAAGCAGCATGCCGGCCAGATCGCGTTTCCGGGCGGGCGGCGCGAACCGGAAGATGCCGACATACTGGAAACGGCGCTCCGCGAGACGGAGGAAGAGATCGGGCTCGACCGGCGGCTGGTCGAGGTACTGGGCCGGCTGGAAGTGTATGAGACCACCAGCGCCTATGCAGTGACGCCTGTGATCGGCTGGGTGGAGCCGCCTTTCGAACTCACCGTTGATCCCTTTGAGGTCGAGGACGCGTTCGAGGTGCCGCTCGCCTTCGTGCTGGACCCGGCCAACCACAAGCGCGAGACCATGTTCCGCGACGGGCTTGAGCGGCATTACTATGTGCTGCCTTGGCAGGGGCGCCACATTTGGGGCGCGACCGCCGGAATGCTCGTCAATCTCCATGACACCTTGATGGGTACAGCATGCTGAAGGTCATCGTCCAGCTCCTGCTCGCGGCGTCGATCCCGTTCCTGCTCTACATGGCATGGATCGTGATCCGCGACGGCCGGCCCGCCCCCGGCTGGCTGCGCACGGCACCCTGGAACGCCATTGCGATCTCGAGTGTCTGCCTCGTTTCCTTGCTGCTCGGCTTCTGGGCGCTCACCGGCACCTCGGACCCGGAGGGCGCCTATAGCCCGCCCAGGATCGAGGATGGGAAAATCGTGCCCGGCACGGTGGCGGATTGAGCACTTTCGCCCCGGCGGCGGACTGGATGCGCGAGCCGGACATCGCGCGGATCGTCGGGGCACTCGGCGCATGCCGCTTTGTTGGTGGGGCGGTGCGCGACGCGCTAGCAGAACGCGCCGTCCACGATATCGACATCGCCACGCCAGAGGAGCCGCCTGAGGTCGTCCGCCGGCTGGAGGTGGCGGGCCTCAAGTTACGCACCCACGGCATTAGCCACGGTGTCGTGCTGGCTATCGGCGAGACCCGCATATGCGAGGTGGCTTCGCTCCGCCGCGATGCGAAGACCGACGGAAGATACGCGACAGTTGCCTGGACGCGCGACTGGCACGAGGACGCCGCCCGGCGCGATTTCACCGTGAATGCCATGTCCGCGAGCCCCGGGGGCGGGCTATTCGACTATTTCGGCGGACGAGCGGATCTCGCGGCCGGCGTCATCCGTTTCGTCGGCGACCCGGAGATGCGTATCAGGGAGGATGTGCTGCGAGTGCTGCGTTTCTTCCGCTTCACCGCCCGCTTCGGAACGCTGCCCGGCCATACCGCCAGCCTCGACGCCGCAATCGGGCTCGCGCCCATGATGAAGAAGCTCTCCGGCGAGCGGCTGAGAGCGGAGATGCTGGGCCTGCTCGCCGCACCCGACCCCACGCCGGTCGTGGCGCTCATGGTGGCCAGGCGCGTATTCCACCTGATCCTGCCGGCCGCCGAGAGAATGGATCGGCTCGCGCGGACCGTGGCGGCCGAGGCCCGGCTC
This sequence comes from Alphaproteobacteria bacterium, assembly GCA_026710105.1. Taxonomy (GTDB): domain Bacteria; phylum Pseudomonadota; class Alphaproteobacteria; order Bin95; family Bin95; genus Bin95. The sequence goes on along the minus strand of JAPORR010000218.1, from coordinate 9,884 downwards.
GGCATGATGCCAGACCCGGTCCGCCGCCTCGCCGCCCTGCTTGCCCGGCCAGACCCCGGCCGGCTGCGGCTGAGCGCGGCCGAGAAGGCGCGGCTGGAAGCACTCGCCGCGCCGAAGCCGCTCGACCGCGCAACGCTCTGCCGCGAGGGCCGGGCACGCTTTCTCGACCACTTATTGCTTGCCGGCGGCGATGGAGCGGGCGAGGCGCTGCTTGCCGAATCGCCGCCACCACGTTTCCCGCTTTCGGGCGCCGACCTACGCAAGCGCGGCATGCCTCCGGGCCCGGCTCTGGGCCGCCTGCTCCGCGACCTCGAAGACTGGTGGATCGCCAAGTCCTTCCACCCCGACCGGCTCGCCTGTCTGGCAGAGTTGGAGCGGCGGCTGGGCTAAAACCTGCTATTGGCTGGCCCAGATGACGCGAGAGATCCAGTCGAGATCACTGCGCGCGAGAGCGCGATCCTCATGGTCCGGGTTGAAGGAGCGCAGCTCAATGCGGCGCGCGCTCAGCCGGCCGAGCCATTTCGCCAGCACCTCGCCCTCGCGGGTCCGCACCACCACGCGGTCGCCACGCCGGAGGCTCGCTGACGGCGACACCACCACGATGTCGCCGTCGCGATAGACTGGCTCCATGCTGTCGCCCGTGATTTCCAACGCATAGGCGTTGGGGTCGCCCAGGTCCGGGAAGGCGACCTCGTCCCAGCCGGCACCCACCGGGTAGCCGGCATTGTCGAAAAAGCCGTTGCCGCCCGCCTGCGCATGGCCGATCACCGGGATCGTGTGCGCCGGCGCCCCCTCGCGGCGTAATTGCTCGGCGAACAGCACGGACACGCCGCAGCCTGTAGCCGCCATCGCCTTGGCAATGCTCTCCGTGCTGGGCCAGCGTGGACGTCCGCCCCTGGTGGCGCGCTTGCTGCGGTTGAATGTGGTGGCGTCCAGACCCGCCCGCTTGGCGAGCCCAGAAACGGAGAGGCCGTGACGGTCCGCCAACGCGTCGATCGCGGCCCAGACTTCAGCATGGGTCAGCATGGGCGTTATATAGCCATAATTCTGCTTGACATGCACTAGGGATTAGATCCTATATTGATTTTTGGAACAATAAATGAACATAAGAGGTGTCATGCCGATCCTGATCTTCTGCGCCTGCCCACCGAGGAAAGCCCGTCCGACAATGCCGAAGAGGCTTGGTCCATGTCCTGGCGTCTCGCCATCGAGGATAGCGGCCCACCGAGCCATGAGGGCCGGCCCTACATGCTGCTCGACAATGCTGTGCCGCGCCCGCTGGCGGGGGCTCACCCGCCCACATCTGCAGGTGCTAGCGGGGGTTGGCGCGGCGCCTTGAAGCCCCCAGACGCAGGGCGCTGGATCACGGCTGGCTATACCGATGTGGCAGCCTGTGCCGACGACCTTGCCGGTTTCTACCGTGAGCGGGGCTTCACCGTGAGGCGCAGACAACGACGTGCCCGCTGCTGCCCGTCACCTGCGTCGAAGTGGCCAAGAAAGGGCTGGGAATCGCCCCTTGGCGTGCGCTGACACCAGGGCAATTGCATGATTTCCTGACCCTATATAAGTAAACTTTCCTATTATTTCTTGAAAACTGGCAAATCGGGTGTCGGGTAAGGACAAACATAAAGAAAACAAATATGAGTGCCGAAACACTGCATCCAGAGGCCCTGCTGGCAGACTGCCGCCGTGCCGAGACCAGGCGGTGGCCTTGGGAGATGCTGTTGCACGACTGTGCAGCCCATGGGCGTGGCACTCGCCGTGCTAGGGGCAGTGCATGAGCGGACAAGACACTTGCCCTGGCGTTCCTCGCCGCTGCTGGATCCCAAACCAGAGTAGGGCGCGACCGGCTAGAGGCACGCATGGGCACCCGGTGCGGCTCAGTAGGGGCTGCCGGAAATGTTGCTGTCAGCCATCCGGCCCTTGAGCGCAGCGACCGCGGCCATCGCGCCTTGGGCCATCAGGCGGCTGTCACTGGCAATGGTCGCGAGTTGAAAGCCTTTCTCAAACATGCGCGCCGCATAGTCCGGCCTGCCACAATGCAGACCGGCCGGCACACCATGCCTCTTTGCGCCGGCGAGGATAGTATCTATAGCCGCCACCACCTCCGGCACCTCGGTGTCAAGCTGCGGGGGATGGCCGAGCGAGAGCGACAGGTCCGAGGGGCCGACATAAATGCCATCGAGCCCCGGCGTGGACAGGATGTCGTCCAGATTGTCGATCGCCTGCTGCGTCTCGATCATCGCGATCGCGAGCACCGTGTCATTGGCGTGTTCGCCATAATCCGCGCCCGCATACATGACGGCGCGGACGGGTCCGAAACTGCGCGCGCCCTTGGGCGCATAATTGCAGCAGGAGACCAATTTCTCGCATTCCGCGCGCGTATTGATCATCGGGCAGATGATGCCGTAGCTGCCCGCGTCGAGCAGTTTTTGAATGATACCCGGCTCCAGCCAGGGCACACGTGCCATCGGCGTGGCATTCGAGAGCGAAATTCCCTGCAGCATGGGCACAGCGGCGGTGTAATCGACCATGCCGTGCTGGAGGTCGATGGTGACACTGTCCCAGCCACAGCCGGCCATAACCTCGGCTGCATAGCCATTCGGGATGGCAAGCCAGCCGTTGACGACCGCGCCGCCCGCTTTCCAGGTTTCGAGGACATTGTTCTTGCGCATCTTGCGTTCCTTAGCCGAGGACTTCCTTGTTGACCACATGGGCGGGTGCAGGCCTGCCGCCGCGCGCCGTGGTGACGATGATTGCCGTCGATCTCATGCGCGCCAGCTGCGCGGCGCCGATCATGCCGTAGGCCCCTTCGTTGTGCGGACAATGGGCGGTGACGAAGTCGACCTCCGCGAGCACCGCGCCGAGGTCAGCCACAGACTCCGCACTTGCCGACCGCACGGCCGCCAGGTCCGTATAGGGGTCATAGACCTGCATATCCATCTCGATGGCAACAGCGCGCTTCACTGCGCGTGAGCCAATGCGCCCGAAGCCCACCGACAGCAGCCGCTTTCGTAAAGGTCGAGCGCCGCCTTCGGCATGCCCTGGACACAGAGCACCTTGCGCATGTTGGCGGTCGTCATGAGGAAGCGCTCCTCCCGTTCCCTCGGCGGCGGTGCGGTTCGCCGTATTCCGCGCGCGGCGATGGTTCTGCCATAATCCAGCCGGTGGCGAAATACCCTGCTCTCATGCGATCCTGTCGCCATCCTGGACTTTGGGGGCGGTGCGGTTGTCGATGCCGGGCAGCATCCGGGCGGGGTCGCGCGTGACGACGACATCGACAACGCTCGGGCGCCCGCGTTCCGCGATCGCCTCAGCGAAAGCCGCGTCGAGATCGGCCGGATCCTCCACGCGCACGCCGTGGCAGCCAAGCGCACGAGCCGCGGCTGCATAGTCAGTCTCGGAAAGGTCGGAGGACTGATAGCGGCCGTCATACATGGCGTGCTGGAGCGCCTTCACATAGCCCGATGCTGCATTGTTGACCACCGCAACGGTAAGGCCGAGCCCGAGGCGCCGCGCGGTCTCGATCTCGCCAAGCGTCATGTTGAAACCGCCGTCGCCAGACAGCGCCACCACTGGCCGGCCGTCAGCGGCGAGCGCCGCCCCCATGCCGCCCGGCAGACCATAGCCGATGGAGGCGAAGCCCCGGTCGGCGATATAGGTGCGCCCCGCCTGGCGCGTATCGTAGAGCAGGCCTGTCCAATGGCCAGCAAAGCCGCCATCGGCAACCAGTATGCCGTCATCGGGGAGTGCGTGGCGGATGGCGTGGACCAAGCGCGCCATATTGACCGGCCTCTCGGCGCTCTCATAGCGGGCGCGGGCTCCCTCGCGCCAGGCGGCATGGCGGCGAGCGGCCTCGGCGGTCCAGGCGGTCCGGTCGATGCGGGCGTCGCAGGCCGCCGCCAGGTCGTCGAGACCCGCCGCCGCATCGCCCCACAGCCCGACATGAGCGCGCACGGCCCGCCCGATTTCGCCCGCCTCGATTTCAAGATGGATAAGCGGAATATGCGCGGGTGGAAGCGTGTAACGCTTCGTCGCGATCTCACCGAGCTTGCAGCCGACCGTGACAAGCGCATCAGCCTCCTCGATCAGCCCGTTGGCGATGCGGTCATAGCGCCCGAACAAGCCCACCGACAGGGGATGCGTGCAGGCGAGCGCGCCCTTGCCGGACATGGTGTGAGCAACCGGCACGCCATGCGTCTCGGCGAAATGGCAGAGCGCCTCCCAGGCCCCGGAGAGGTGGATACCGCCGCCTGCGAGCAGCACGGGCCGTTCGGCGCGGTCGAGCACGGCCGCCGCCCGCGCTATCGCCGCCGCGTCAGGTCGGGCGCGGAGCGCGGGGACGGCCTTGCACGCCTCATCAGCATAAAACGCGTCCGCGCTGAAATCGAACGTGCCATGGGCGATATCCTCCGGCAGGTCGAGAATGACGGGGCCCGGCCGCCCACTGGTCGCCACCGCGAAGGCGCGGCGCACATGCTCCGGGATGCGCTCGCCGATCTCGACCCGGATCACATCCTTCACTGCCGGTGCCAGCATATCGATCTGGCGCGTCTCCTGGGTCATGTTCTTCCAGGCATGTGCTCGGTTGGCATCGCCCACCACGGCGATCATCGGCACGCCGGCATTGAGCGATTCGACCAGCGCTGTCAGTAGGTTGGTCGCACCCGGCCCGAGCGTCGCATCGACCACGCCGGGCCGCCCGGTCACGCGCGCCCAGGCATCTGCGGCGAAGGCCCCGCAGCGCTCGTCATTGATGAGCGTGTGGGTCATGCCAAGCGCGCGCACACCGTCATAGAAGGGCAGGAGCTGGAAGCCCGCCATGCCCCAGATCGGCGCGCCGCCATAGGCATTCAGCATTTCGGCGATGGCGTGCCCGCCATTCATCCGCAGCGTCGGGTCGTTGCGCCGGTCGGTCATGCGAAAAGCTCCGTGAATTCGGGAAGGGCCATGCCGGCGGCCGCACCGGCCGCGCGCGCCAGGCGGTTGACGGCGGACAGCCGTCCGGTGCGCCAGAGTGAGCGGGCGTCACCGACGCGCGCGGTGGCGCCGTCAACGGCGGCGGCCGGCACACCCATGGCCGCGCAGGGCTCCAGCCGGCTTATGCCCGCCCTGTCGCAGCCGATACCAGCGTCGTGACAGACGACGGCGCGGACAACATGGTGAATGACATAGCCCGGATTGCCACGCAGTAATGCACCATGGCTGCCGGAGACGACTACTTTGTTGCCGTCTGAAGCTTGCAGCAGCGAGAGCGAGTCGAGGCCGACCACGCCTGGGGCTAGTAGCATCCGCACCTCCTCCGGTGACGGTAGGGTGCCCGAGGGCTCCGGGGCGTCGGCAAGCACCGCCGCCGCCGCCGCTGCCCCCATGCCGATGCGACAGCCGGCACGCCTCGCAGCGTCGTTGACGGCGGAGAGGACGCCGCGCCGGGCCATGTCGGCGCCGTCGCCGATACGTGCGCTCATATGGCCGATGGCCGCGGCCGCCATGCCGATCCTGTCCAGAAGTGCCAGCGCGCCGACGCCAGCCCGGTCCAGCCCGAAGCCGGCATCGTTCAGAAGCACGGCACCGAGGCCGGCCTGCGCCGCCACGCCCGCGCAATAGGCTCCGCCATGACTGCCCGCCAGCACGACGCACCCGCGATGGGCGGGTTCGACATGGGTGATCGAGTCGATGACGATCATGGGCTCCCTCGCGCCGCCGTTCAGACGGTGAAGACGGGCTTATCGCCGGGGGCAGGCGTGCCGCTGAAAGCGCCGGCGCGCATCACAGCACGGCGGCCACCATGTGCCTCGACCAGCGCGTCCTGGCTCGCCCGTGCGCGGTGGTGGACCTCGTCCGGGTCGCAGACCTCCCACAGCGTCGCCATGAGCCGGGCAACGATTGCCGGCTCGCCTGCGGCCAGGTTGCGGCGCTCCTCAGGGTCGGCCTCCAGATCGAACAGCTCCGGCTCGAAGCCAATATAGTGGATGAGCTTCCACTGGCCCTGTCGCAGCATGAAGCAGCCGGAAACGGCACCGGAGGCATGATATTCGCTGAACACGGCCCGCGCCGGGTCGTCGCCGAGCGTCCAGAGCGAGCGACCAGGCAGGGCGATGTCGGTGTCGAGGCCTGCGCCTTCGAGGATCGCTGGGTGGCAGTCCAGCAGCGAGGCCGGGCTGTCGCAAATACACCCCACCGGGATGTCCGGCCCAGCGGCGACTAGCGGCACGCGGACCGCTTCCTCATACATGTTGGACTTACCCCAAAGCCCGCGCGCGCCAAGGCTCTCGCCATGGTCGCTGGTGTAGATGATGCGTGTCGTCTCCGCGAGCCCGGCGTCGGACAGCGCAGCCAGCACACGGCCGATATTGTCGTCGAGAAAGGAACAGAGCCCGTAATAGGAGGCGATGGCGACCCGGCGTGCCTCGTCATTGAAGAAACTGTCATAGGGCTGGGCCTCAGCATAGGCCTCGATCCAGGGGTGGCGGGGCCGGTGGCGGTAGTCTTTCGGCAGCGCCATCTCCACCGGGTCGTAGAGAGCGAAGAAAGGCTCCGGCGCGATCAGCGGAAAATGCGGGCAGACGAAGGAGACGAATAGCACCCAATGGCCGTCGGCCGTCGGCGCCTCGTCCGTGAGCCAGCGCGCCGCCTCCTCCGCAATCGCTCGGTCGTAGTGGGTATAGCCGCTCTCGCCAGGGCCGATCTCGCGCGAGAACTTCGCGCCGCCGAAGCGGATCGGCATCGGGTTCTTGATGGCACCATACACATCACCTCTGCCGTCCACGACATGCATCGGGCGGATCTGGGTGTCGAAACCGGTCGGGGCCGCCTCATTGCGGTAATGCAGCTTGCCGATCGATAGCACCGGCCGCCCCGCCGCCTGCAGCACATGGCCCCAACCTGGCGGGGTGCCATCATAGGGATGGGCGTTGTCCCAGGCGCCGATATCGTGGACATGGCGCCCGGTGGCGAAGGCCGCCCGCGCCGGCACGCAGATCGGCGAGGGCGTATAGGCGTTGGAGAACAGCGTGCCGCGCGCCGCCAGCGCGTCCAGATTGGGTGTTTTCACGACAGGGTGACCGGTAACCCCTAAGGCCTTGGCGCTGTGCTCGTCGGACATGATGAACAGCAGGTTCTGGGGCTGCATGGTACGGCATCTCTCCGCCCGGAAGGGGACGGGCAGGATTGAAGCCGATTGGCGGACGCTTTCCAAGCGCCATGCGCCCCCGGCCTGTTTTCTTGCCCGACGACAGGATAGTCTCGTGGGCACCCAGAGGCGGGAGCGTCCTTATGGCCATCATCGGCAAGATCTTGGGTGGGGTTATGGGCTTCGCCGTCGGCGGGCCGCTCGGCGCGCTGGTCGGCGCCATCGCCGGCCACGGCCTCGTCGACCGCCGCCGCGCAGTCGAGGACAGCGGTGGGACGGACGAGGAGCAAGCGGGCGTCATGTTCGCGCTCGGCGTGATCGCGTTGGCGGCCAAGGTCGCAAAGGCGGACGGCACGGTGACGCGTGACGAAATCCGCACATTTCAGCGCCTCTTCCCCTTCGATCCCGAAGAGCGCAGCCGGATCGCAGCGCTTTACAACCAGGCCGGGCAGAGTGCCGACGGCTTCGAGGCCTATGCCGAACAGGTCCGGGACGCGCTGGCGGCGAAACCCGAACTACTGGCCGAGGTCGTCGATGCGCTCTACGCCATTGCAGCGGTGGACGGCGCGCTGCACTCGGCAGAAGAACGCATGATTGCGCGGATCGGTGCCGTCTTCGGCTTCGGCGGTTACGAGATGGCCTCGCTCCGCGCCCGGCATGCGCCCGGCGCGCAGTCCGGGGCAGAAGACAGGGGCGGGCGCGCGGCGGATGCCTATGCCGTGCTCGGTGTAGCCCCCGACGTCTCCGACGAGGCGCTGCGCGCCGCGCATCGCAAGCTGGTGCTGACCTATCACCCCGACAAACTAGCCTCGAAAGGTCTGCCGCAGGAGTTCATGGCGCTCGCCAACGACCGCCTCGCCGCCATCAATGCCGCCTATGAAACCGTGAAGCAGGAACGCCAGGGGCGCTGAACCCGCCCTTGCCCAGACCTTGCACGGCCGCAGGGCCGCACCTATGTTCCGCCGCACCGGGGAGGTGGCCGAGCGGCTGAAGGCGCACGCCTGGAACGCGTGTATACGGTAACCCCGTATCGTGGGTTCGAATCCCACCCTCTCCGCCATAGCCGATCCGCTTTTGCCGTGAAATACCAGGGGGTCAGGCACAAAGACTCATCTCGCCGTCGAAGCGCTGCTTCGAGGCGCTTGGCCCTCACCATCTGCGGCGCCCGTCTTGCGGACTGTGACCGGTAGGCTACCCCGTATAGGCTCGAAGTCCTGCCCGCGCGGTTGCTCCTGTTTTCAGGATACGGGTGGTGCTGCACCGCTTACACCATGAGGGTTTTGTCGGAACATGAGGCGTGCTGATGCATAATCCGGGCGGGAGTAAGCGGACAAGCCACGCTATGGATTGCACCGGCCATTCCGCCTGAAGAGTCGGCTTCTCCTGATCAGAGAGGGTCGGAGCAGGGCCCCTCAATGACAATCTTCCCTCCTCGTCTCCGCTCTACACGGCCTGACTCCTGTTGAGTTTAGTAGACAAAATATCTATATTTATGCCTCTTATACGACTATTTAGAGAGACCCTGGAATGCGCCTCGTCAATGCCATCAAGACGCTGACCGACTGGAACCGGTGCGGGCGCGCCGTGTTCACCTTCTCCGATATGCGAATGATGTTTCCGGACGAGTCCACGAAGACCCTGTCGGAAAGTCTGGGACGCCTGACCCGGACCGGTCTGCTCAAGCGGGTCAGTAAAGGGGTCTACTTCAACCCTTTATCACAAGGCCGCCACGGACGCTTGCTGGAGGAGATCGCCGCCGCGCTGCGCCCTGGCGAATATAATTATAGCAGTTTGGAGTGTGCTCTCTCAGAATGGGGGGTAATTTCCCAACTCCCCATGCAGTATCTGACGGTCATGACGACAGGGCGCAAGGGGACGTTCAAGACCCCTTTCGGCACCATTGAGTTCACACATACGAAGCGGTCTCCGGCGGACATTCTAGACAGCACGATTCTCATGGAGACCCCGCGCCTGCGCCTTGCGACAGCTTGGGCAGCATATCGGGACCTCAAGCGCGTCGGGCGTAATCTGCATCTCGTCAACATCGAAGAATTGCAGGCCTATACCAGGATCGGACCGTCGACTTCCGCGGCGGCCCGGCAAAGCCGGAGGCACCCACAATGTTTGCGGGAGGCCTCACATACCGCTCCGGCCGTTTGATCATGAAGGCCCGGTTTTCGTTCAGGGACCTGTCCGACCTTGTGACCACCAACCCTGAATTTCAGGGGATGGAAGTTATCGTCGAAAAAGAGTTGCTGCACTATGAATTGCTCCATCTCCTTCGCCGAGGCGGCTGGTTGGACCAGCTCGTGTTTCAGGGTGGCACCGCACTCCGGTTATTCCATGGCTCTGCGCGCCTGAGTGAAGATCTGGATTTTTCTGGAGGACCAGACTTTTCAGCTGAGCGCATGACGGGTTTGGCCGGCTACCTTGAGGATAGCCTATCTCGGCAAACACAGGGAGTGAATCTCGTATGGCGATGATGCCGCTGGGGTGAGTGTCGGGGTTCATGCGGCGCGGCTGTCGCTAGTTTCGGGCTGACGGTTGTCGTTGGCCGGGGTATCGTGATCGCCCATGAGCGTGTCCCAGGCGCGATCGAAGCGCCCAGACTTGATGAGGGCGCGGACGGTGAGAACGGCCTGCCCACCTTGGAGGCCCCATCGCATACCGGAACGCTTCAGTCTCTGCGTGACGAGTGTCTTGCATGCTGCTTCGACAACACCGGAGCCGATGGCGAGGCTGCGGTCGCTGA
>JAPORR010000034.1 GCA_026710105.1 Alphaproteobacteria bacterium | reverse complement strand
CTTGATGACGACATTCTCGCACGCTGCCAGCGCCAGCAGGGCCGGCAGCTCGGCGAAGGGCTCTGGCGGTGCGGGCGGCTCGAAAGGCTGTTTCAGGCCGAGATGGTCGATGACGAGCTGCGTCTCTGGATGTGCTTTTGCCAGCGCCAATGCGTGGTCCAGCAGGCCCCAACAGAGCAGGTTGACTGGCAGCCCCTCGTTAGCAGCGGCGCGCAGCACGCGCGAGACGTCCACATTCTCCGGGTCCTTCGACACTCCATAGGCCATCATGATCCTGACCGCGACTGCGCCCTCCGTGCGTGCCCAGTCGGCGACCGTCTCCGCGACGGCAGGGTCCTGCGGATCGACCGGTTTGACTAGGCAGAAGCGGTCCGGATGCGCAGCATATACTTCGAGCGCGTAGCTCGCGTCATAGCGATACATGGTGTAGGGCGAGACTAGCACGGCTCCGTCCACGCCTACCGCATCCATCGCGGCGACCATGTCGCTGCCGGTGACTTCCGGCGGGCCGGCGAGTGTTGCTGCCCAGGGCCGGCCGGGCCGGTCGCGTTCATAGGCATGTACCTGCGCGTCAATGATCGGCATGGTGGCTATGCCTCCTCTTGTTCAAGCTACGAGCTTGCGCAGGCACGTTGGGGCGGGTTGTACAGGTAGCGACGTCTACCAGTTCATCGCGGTGTCGAAAAGATTCCCACCATTGTTGCTCATCCACGCGACGTGATCGCAGCTCTTGTCAAAAAGAGGAGTCAAAGTGTGTTTCTCCGTTCTACGTCAAGCCCCTCGCACCCATACCGCAAAGCGCCAAGTGCACCAGAACCGGCACTGCTCATCAGCAGATGCCCCGCTACAATCAAGTGCCCGAGCGGCTGCCCGTTCACCTTCGCCTCCCCCGCCGTGGCCCGGCGGCCGCCAGATACTCAATCCGGGCGGCGACTTCTTGCGGGGGCAGGAACACCGTGTCGTCCGACTGCCACGCCTTGAGCGCCCGACTGAGAAGTGATCTGCTGCAAGCCTCCGCGGCCTCAAGCTCGTCGACCACACAGAGCACGCCATGCACCCGCATTCCGCGTCCCGCGGCAACCCTGCGCAGCAGAGCGTCACCCGTGAGCAGGATGCCAGGATATACCGTTGCGGTAACCAGACAGAAGCAGTCGTTCGCGGACAGGCCTGGATGACATCCCTTCACCACGAACGCCTGACCGACTTCCTCCAGCGTCAGATCATGCGTGATCATGCCGGCCTCGTCGGGCGCCTGCCATTCGGCCTCCGAAAGGTCGAGCACTTCGGAGGCCCGCACAGGCAACGGGATCACGAGTCGATAGGGTAGATCGCAAACGACGCCAAGCAGACCTCCCTTGCGGAGGTCGATCAGGCACGAAGCGTCGTTGACGATAACGCAGGTCACTGGATGACAGGACCGCGGATCTGCCGCTCGACCGATTCGAGCGACTGGTTGAGAAGCGCGGCCGCGCGCACGGGCGAGATCAGCTCTTCGCCTACCGCGCGCGAGACGAGCCGCTTGAAGCGACGAGGCTTCTCGAAGGCCGCGAAACCATGATCGGGTTGGATCGGGTCCGGTTCCGACCTGCGCCAGGACCGAGCGAAGGTCGCGAAGGCGTGCTGTACGGAGCCCTCTGACAGAACGCCCACCTGCCCGAGACGCATCAGTAGGGTCGTGGCCGACACGCCGTAGATGTGCTTCAGACGAACGATCTCGTAGTAGGTGATCCTGTGCCGATCAGCGCCGACTTCCTTCCGAAGGCACTGACCGGGAACCAGGAACGCGCCGGCGAAGCGGTTCATCGCCCGTTCTAGGTCGATCGCCGGATTCCCGGTGGAGCGGATGATCCTGTGCGCGAGCTCGTGGGCCAGCGTGAAGCGCTTGCGCTCCACATTGATCCGGCTGGACACGACCACGGCCTCGGCGACGATCTCGCCGCCCCGGAGAACGTGGCACGAGAGCCCGTTGATGCTCTCCGGGAGATCGGCCTCCACCACCTTGATTCCCTTGTCTTCGAGCAGCTCGCACAAGCTGGGGATGGGGTCGAGGCCGAGATCCCAGGCACCACGGAGCTCATCGGCCCTCTCGTCGATCTGGGATTCGCTCGCCACGCTGTCGTAGCGCCGCCTCTCCACCCAGTCGACGCTAGTCTCGATGTCGAGGATGTGCTCGATCGCCAGATACCGTTCCAGGTTGTCCATCACGACCGCTTCGGCCTTTGCACGATCGCGGGCCGAAGCGCGGGAATGCTTACGGAACTCAACCGCTTCGAGCACCTCGACCTGCGCGCTCATCAGGAAGTCCAGGGAGACGTCGAGAGCCTTCCCGAGACCAACGAGCACGGCCGAGGATGGCAGCATCTTGCCCGCCTCGTACTTGCTGATCGCCTGAGCGGTCACCTTCGGGCTCATCGCGTCCGCAAGCTCCCGCATCGATAGACCTGCCCGCTTCCTGGCAAGCCGGAGCCGTTGTCCAAACATCCGCTCTTCCTTCGTTAACTTGTGATTGATAAATATAAATATTTCGTGCTAATGTAAACTCCAGATTGACATCTACTGCCGGACTCTATCGCCCTGGGCATGGACCGCGCAATGGCGCCGGACAACGCACAACTCA